>JAGUXX010000211.1 GCA_020061585.1 Betaproteobacteria bacterium
GGCGCGCCGCGCCGAACATTTCGCGCTGGCCCAACGCATCAACATGGCGGGCCGGGGCGAGGCGCATCCGCTCGGTATACCGCTGGCCGAGCCGCAACTCGCCTTGCTGCAGCGTTTCGCGATGAGCGATGCCGGCGCGGTGTGGCTGCGCGAGGTCGCCGACGATACGCTGCGGCTGTTCAACAAGGGTTATCTGGAGTACGACCGGACCTTGTGGCGGCAAGCGCTCCGCGACGGCCGCCCGCCGCCATTGTCGAAACTGTTGACCGGTCGCCTGACCGAAGCCGCGCTGTTCGCCGGCGATGCCAACGTGTTCATGTTTTCCGGTTACGCCGGCCCCGGCGCGGCGGCGCATCCTGGCGCGATCGGTCTCGGCGATCTGGGTTTGCAATGCCGGTTTCCGTCCAGCAGCGAACTGGTCGACTCGCACGCGATCATTTCCCATGAATTCGGCCATACCCGCTATGGCGACCCGGCCAGCGGCGGCAATCTGCTGGGCGAGGCGCGCACCGTCGAGCTGTACGAAAATCCGGTGCGCGAACGCAACGGCTATGAGCCGCGGGCGCTGTACTTCGAGCGCGTCAATCAGGGCGCGCCGCAGGCCAGGAAGGGCAGTCTGCTGGAACGTCTGTTACGGCTGGAGAAAGAGAAAGGCATCTCGGTGAAGGAAATGACGCCGGTGGACCGCTACCATTGCGATTGCCCGGGGCCGCTGCCGATCATCATCGAGTGCGAAGTGCGGCAACGTCCGGCGGGCGTCGAAACGGAAACCGGACTGCCGCAATCCGATCAGGACTGCAAGGTGTTCTGGAAGCCGGAAACATTCCATTTCCCCGCATTCTTCAGCCCTGATCCCTGATCCCTGATCTAGGCCTATCGCGCCTGTATAAACAGGATACGCTGCTGGATATCTTTCTCGCTACCTGCGAGTGGACGCGCATCTTCGCCGGCGAATCTATCTACCGGACGATGTCAAACCCGTGCCTTGGCACAAATAGGACCAGCGGTCGCTTCCCGCGCTGCCGGTGTCCCCGGCGTCAGCAAGCGGGATTTTTTCCGCTGCCTCAAGTGAGGCATATACGCTCACGGTGTTGCCCACGCTCGCTGCACTGACTGCCGCCATGACTTCCAGATCGCAAGTTCCCGCAAAGGGCGTGGCGACACCGTGCCATGCTTAGACCGCGGTGGATGCAGCGGATCGAAATTTGGCAACCGCGTTTTCGATGTCGCGTTGCAGGTTTTCCGCGCAGGGGAGCGTCAGGCCGCCCGCAAGAACATGCGCGTCGCTTTCGCCGTCGCCACGCAAGGTGAGCATGAAGCTGCGCGCTGCCTGCCGATAACCTAGTCCGCGCCCGACCATCGCGGAGGTGGAAACCCCGTTTCGTCCCGGCATGAGCGGATCTTCACTGACCTTGACGCCGCCATAACGTACCTCCAGCTCGGCGATCTGGTCGATCGGAACCGCGACGTCTTCGCCGTGAATCCCGTGTGGAGAGACTGAGATGGTGACCGGTTTTCGATGGCGCGCGCCGGGCAGGACAAATACCCCCGCAACAACGAAATACAGGGTCATTGCGGCATATGCAACCCAGCTCGCATATACGCCCCATAGAGCCACAAGCGCGCAGAGAGGCAGCGGAACCAGCACGGCCAGCCAAGACGCGCGTGCAGGTCGTACCCGGTACAGATATCCGCCCTTGGCCGGATCGTCACTTCGGTTGAATTCTGCGGTCGCCTTGTTGCCCCAGGTGTGCAGCAGATTGAGGCCACCAAACGGCACCGCAACCGCCAGAAAGATGGCGACGGTGATTACAAACCTGACCAATCCGCTGCTCAGCAGGTTTCCGGCAAGGACAAACACGAGTGACAGTACGTTGAACGCCACAAAAACGATGACGCCCCAGATCAGGACGCGCTGCCACATGGGCCGCTGGGGAGAAAGGAAAGAAGGGCTCGTGGCTGTGTTCTTGGGTTTCATCGGGCATGCTCCTGTGCGGGATCGTCAAACAGTGGGGCTGAATCAGGGTAGTCCAGGTCGGGTTCAGTGCCAAGCCGTTCGGGTAGATCTCTTGCCGGTGGTGTCTGGCAAGTCGCGCCATCCCCGCCTCGATTGCCCGGGGACCAGGCGCCGAAACAATCCGATCAGGACTGCAAAGTGCACTGGAAGGCGGAATCGTTCCATTTCCCCGCATGCTTCAGCCCTGAGCCCTGATCCTGCTCGCTGAACGACACGCTGCTTCAGCGCGGCATCGAAACCGGGATGCGTCGCGCACCGAACGGCTGGGCAAAATGTTCGAAGCGCCCGGCGATAGCGGTGCCGCAATGCGGGCAACGGCCGTCATCGCCAAGTTGGTAGGCGGGGATGTCATACCAGTCGCGGACGATCAGCGCGGCCCGGCAATTCGGGCATGAGGTGGTGCCGCCGTCAGTGTCGTGGACATTGCCGGTGTAGACGTAGCGCAGGCCGGCATCGAGCCCTATGCGGCGGGCGCGGCGCAAGGTGGCGGGCGGTGTGGCGGGCAACTGATCGAGCTTCCAGTCGGGGTGGAAGGCGGTGAAGTGCAGCGGCACATCGGGGCCGAGTTCGGCGCCGATCCAGTCGACCAGGGCGTGGATTTCCGCGTCGCTGTCGTTCAGTGTCGGAATCAGCAGCGTGGTGATCTCGAACCAGACCTGGGTATCGCGCTTGAGGTGGATCAGCGTGTCGAGCACCGGTTGCAACTGGCCGGCGCAGTATTTGACATAGAAATCGTTGCTGAAACTTTTCAGGTCGACATTGGCGGCGTCCATGCCAGCGTAGAACTCGGCGCTCGCCTCGGGGTGCATGTAGCCGGCGGTTACCGCGACGCTGCGGATGCCCAGCTGTTTGCAGGCGGCGGCGGTGTCCAACGCGTATTCGGCGAAGATCACCGGATCGTTATAGGTATAGGCGACGCTCTGGCAGCCCAGTTCCCGCGCGCGGCGGGCGATCTGCTCCGGGCTGGCGGCGTCCATCAGGCGATCCATGTCCTTGGATTTGGAAATATCCCAGTTCTGGCAGAACTTGCATGCCAGGTTGCAGCCGGCGGTGCCGAACGACAGCACCGAACTGCCGGGGTAGAAATGGTTGAGCGGTTTTTTCTCGATCGGGTCGACGCAGAACCCGGAACTGCGGCCGTAGGTGGTCAGCACCATCCGGCCATTCAACATGCGGCGCACGAAACAGGCGCCGCGCTGACCCTCGTGCAGCTTGCAGTCGCGCGGGCACAGATCGCATTGAATGCGACCGTCGTCCAGCGCGTGCCACCAGCGCGCCGGGTAATCGCTTTCAGGCGGGCGCATGCGCGGTTTCCTCGAATTTTTCCACTTGATAGCGCGACAGCCGCAGGTCGTCGGCCCAGAAATCCTCCGGCAGGCCGGCTTTGCGCTTCAGTTGCGCGATGAACTGGCGCGGCTCGGGCAGTTGTTCCCAGACTTGCGGCAGGAAGGTGGCGCGATGCCCGCCGTGTTCGAGTATCACGCCGTCGACGCCGGGTCGCAGTTGCGCCAGGGCGTCGGCTTCGTCGCTGAACGGCATCGCCAGCGGCGGCGACAGCAGCGAGACTTCGATGCGCACCAGGTCGAGTTCCTTGCGACTCAGCGGCGCAAAGCGCGGATCCTTGAACGCCGCCGCGCGGGCGTTCGCCTGCAGGTCCTCGAACAAGGCGCGGTGCGCTTCGAGACTGCCGATGCAGCCGCGCAATCGGCCATTCAGGGTCAACGTGACGAACACCGCCAGCGGCTCATCCAGCCAGGCCGGATGCGGCAACAATCGTGGCGTGAATTGCGCCGGCGTGTCGAAGAATTCGCTGGCGATGGCTTGCCGGCACAAGGCGAGCATCAGCCGGCCCTGTTCTTGGTCATGGGCTTGCATGTTCAGTCTCCGTAAAGGCGAATGCGGCATAGCCGACCACCCGATCTCGATCACCGGCGGTATCGCCGGAGTTGCGCAGATCGAGCAGGTGTGGCGTCAGGCCATGCCGCGCGGCGGCCAGCAACAGGCCGTTGATCGGCTGGGCGCCGCAGGCCTGTTCGCCGACCAGGCCGCCGCGCAGCCGCAGGATCTGCTCGACGGTGGCGGCATCGACCCGCCGGGCGGCGTCGTAATCCAGGAAATGGGACAGATCGGAACTGATTACGATCAAGGTTTCGTCGCCGCCCCACAGTCGCTCCAGCACCTCGGCGACCTGTTCCGGCGTGGCGCCGCCGACCGCCAGCGGAATCAGCGAGAAATCGTCCAGCAGGCTTTGCAGGAACGGCAGATGCACCTCCAGGGAATGCTCCTCGGCATGCGCGGCGGGTGAAACGCCGACTTGCGGCAAGTCGGCGATGGCGGCGATGCCGGCCAAGTCCAGCGGCACCTGACCGAGCGGCGTCGCGAAGGCCGCAACCCCGGGCAAGGCCAGCCCCGCCACCCACACGCGATGCACCGGCCCCAGCAGCACGACGCGCCTGATGACATTCCGCAACGGACGCAACAGGGCGTAGGCGGACGCGGCGACCGGGCCGGAATAAATGTAGCCGGCATGCGGCGCGATCACGGCTTTCGGGTGAAGTTGCGCGGCTACGCCGTCGGCGAAGCAGTGTTCGAGCAGGTTGCGCAAGGCTTCCGGCCGGGCCGGATAAAACGCACCGGCAACCACCGCCGGGCGGACATTCGTCATGGCTCGCTCCAATCAAAAACACAGTCCTCAATTAGAATCTAGGGCACTTCCACCCGCTTGCAAGTTCCTATGTCCCGCCATTTCGCCTTGCTGCCCGCCGCCGGTGTCGGCGCCCGGATGGGTGTCGAGCATCCCAAGCAATACCTGGCGATACACGGCCGACCGATGCTCTGGCACGCCATACGCGCCTTCGAACAGCATGCCGAGATTGCCCGAGTGTATGTGGTGATTTCGGCCGGCGACGCGTGGTGGGACGGCTACGACTGGTCGGCTTTCGCCAAGCTGCGGGTGTTGCGCGGCGGCGGCGCGACGCGCGCCGAATCGGTGCTGAACGGCTTGCGCGCCTGCGCCGCCGAAGTCGATGGCCAGGACTGGATGCTGGTACACGATGCCGCCCGGCCCTGTCTGACCCAGGCGCTGCTCGACAAACTGCTGGACCGGCTGGACGCCGATCCGGTCGGCGGCATCCTTGCCGCGCCGGTGGCGGATACGCTGAAACGCCAGACCGACGCCGGGCGGATCGCCGCAACCGTGCCGCGCGCCGGCCTCTGGGGCGCGCAGACGCCGCAGATGTTCCGCCATGGCCTGTTGTTGCAAGCGCTGGAAACCGCCAGCAACGCGGTCACCGACGAGGCGTCGGCGATCGAGGCGCTGGGCTTGTCGCCACAACTGGTGGAAAGCGATCTGACCAATCTGAAAGTGACTTATCCGCGCGATCTCGATGTCGCCGCGTGGTTGCTGGAGCGCGGCTGAGGAGGCAACCGCCTCAACCGCCGCGCGCCCGGATGGCCTGCCGGTGGCGGCGGAACACGAACTGATACAGCGCCGCGTCGAGCGCCTCGGACAAGTCTTCGAACCCGACCCGCGCTTCGCCGGCCAGCGGCTCACGGGCGACGGCCGGCAATTCCAGGTTCAGCGGCAACGCTTCCGAGGGCCGCATGACCAGCAGCACGGCGGTTCCCGCCGGCGGCGGCGCGGGGTCAGGCCATTGCGCGCCATCGGGGCCGAGGCGCACCTTGCGCAACGCCGCGAGTTCGCCTTGATCCAGCGTGCGCGCCAGCAGGTGCAGGGTCAGGTCAAGTTTGGCTTCGATGCGTTCCAGACGGCGGTTTTCCGGGCTGCCGGCTTCCGCTTCATGGCTGCTCTCCATCTGGTTGAGCGCGCTCAACAGCAGCGCGGCGGTGCGCATGCGATTGTGACGCGTCGCCGCGTCGAAGCTCGCGGCCCGCCAGGCCAGCGGCATGTCGATTTCGCAGGCGAGTCCGTCAGTCATCCTGTTCTCCCGGAAACAGTGTTACGCCATGGCACGCCAGTCGGGCGGCGCCATAGCAGGCTTCGTGCTCGGCGGCCTGGCTGACTGGAATCCGCAACAAGTCGGCGCGGATCCGGCTATAGGCCGGATTTTTCGCGCCGCCGCCGGCGCTGACCACGGCGCGCGCCGGGGTCGCGCCGAGTTCGGCGAGACGGGCGTAGCCCAGGGCTTCGATGCGGGCCAGGCCTTCCAGCATGGCGTGCAGAAAATCGACCCGGTTGTCCGGGCGCGGTTCCAGCCGCGGCGGGCGCTCCGGGTCGTTGTACGGGAAGCGCTCGCCCTTGCCGGGCAGCGGGTAGTAGTCCAGGCCGGTGGGGCGCCGCGGATCGATGCGGCTGGACAGCGCGTTCAGTTCGGCGTCGCTGAAATGCTGGCGCAACACCGCGCCGCCGGCGTTGGACGCCCCGCCGGTCAGCCATTGCCGGCCGAACCAGTGCGAGTAGATGCCGAATTCGCCGGCATCGACGCGGTGTTCCGACAGCAGTTTCAGCACCAGCGTGCTGCCCAGCGAGGTGACCGCCTGACCGGGTTGATCGACGCCGGCGGCGAGAAACGCGGCGATGCTGTCGGTGCTGCCGGCGCGCACCAGGCAATCCAGGTTGATGCCGAGCGCGCGCGCCGGCGTGCGTTCGACCAGGCCGATGGTCTGACCGGGACGCACCGGCACCGGCAGATAGTCGACATCGGCGAGAAACTCCACCCATGCCGGCCATTGCCCGGTGTCCAGATCGACGCCCATCTTCAGCGCGTTGTGATAATCGCTGACCGGGTTGCCGGACAGCAACGCGGACAGCCAGTCGGCCTGGTTCAGGTAGAGGCGGGCGCGTTGCAATCCGAGATGTTTTTTCAGCCACATCACCTTGGCCAGGCCGGAGCTGGCGCTGGCCGCCGGGTGCTGGGCGCCGGCGGTCTGGCGGATGAGCGCGGCTTCCTCGCCGGCGCGCGCGTCGTTGTAGCGCAGCGGCGGGAAGGTCGGGTTGAGCGCCTCGTCACAGGCCAGCACGGTGGCGGAGGTGCCGTCTATGGTCAGCGCCGTCAGGCGTTTGCGCAGACCGATCGGGATTTGCGCGATCAGCGCGTACAGCGCCTCGCGCCAGGTGGCGGCGGCTTCATGGTCGGGCAGGTCGCCGAAGTCGATGCGCGCCATGTCCTCGATCTGTCCCTCGCCGGCGATGACGCAGGCGCGCGCGCCGGAAGTGCCGAAGTCGATGCCGAGATACATGGTCAGACGATGCTCAGACGATGCTCAGACAATGGACAAACCGTTGCTGTCGGTCGCGTCGTCGTCGGCGGCCGCCGGACGCCGCACCAGGGTTTTCAGCATCAGCCGCAATTCGTTCTGCGAATCGGCGAAGCGCAGCGCGACATCTGCCGCCACCCGACCGTCGGCGACCAGATCGAACAGCGCCTGGTCGAAGGTGCACATGCCGAGGTCGCGCGATTTGGCCATGATTTCCTTGATTTCATGCACTTCGCCCTTGTGGATCAGGTCCGAGATCAGCGGGCTGCTGAGCATGATTTCGATCGCCGGCGCGCGGCCGCCCTGGACATTCGGGATCAGCCGTTGCGAGACGATGCCGCGCAGATTCAGCGACAGGTCCATCAGCAGTTGCGGGCGGCGGTCGATGCTGAAGAAATTGATGACCCGGTCGAGCGCCTGATTGGCGTTGTTGGAATGCAGCGTGGCCAGGCACAGATGGCCGGTTTCGGCGAAGGTAATGGCGTACTCCATGGTTTCGCGGTCGCGGATCTCGCCGATCAGGATCACGTCCGGCGCCTGGCGCAAGGTGTTCTTAAGCGCCGCGAACCAGCTATCGGTATCGACCCCGACTTCGCGCTGCATGATCAGGCTCTTTTTGTGCGGGTGCATGAACTCGATCGGGTCCTCGATGGTGATGATGTGGCCGCGCGAATGTTCATTGCGATGATTCATCAGCGCCGCGAGGCTGGTCGACTTGCCGGAACCGGTGGCGCCGACCATCAGGATCAGACCGCGTTTTTCCAGCACCAACTTGCCGAGTATCGGCGGCAGGCCGAGCGAGTCGAGAGTCGGTACGTTGGTGTTGATGTGCCGCGCGACCAACCCGGGCGAGCCGCGTTGCACATAAGTATTGACCCGAAACCGGCCGATGCCGTCGAGCGATATGGCGAAGTTGCATTCGCGGGTGTCGCGAAACTCGGCCTGCTGCTTTTCGTTCATCGCCGAGCGGATGATTTCCTCCGCCTGCTCGCGGCTGATCGGCTTGGCGTTGAACGGCGCGAGTTCGCCGTTGACTTTCAGCGCCGGCGGCGAGCCGACGGTGATGAACAGGTCGGAGGCGCCTTTCTCCAACATGCTTTTCAGCAGTTCGGTGAGATAGGTGTAATACGGGCTGATGGCGGGCATGCTGCGATCTCCTGGTTTTATGGGCGGCGAGTTGGCGCGCGTGCGCAAGTTTAATGCGCTATCCGGGATGGCGTCGCCTTGACCTGAAATCCCGCCATCGCCATAGTCGCGACCTGTCGCCATCGCAAAGCCCGTTCACCATGAAGTCTGTATTCAGGATTTTCTTCAAGACGCTGCGCATCGTCCTCGCGCCGCTGATACTGCTCTGGGAAGCGGTCACCACGCCGAAAGGCGTGGTCCGCGATCCGCAAGCGCAAAGCCTGGTGGACAAGGAATGTCTGGCTCTGGCGCTGTATCAGTTCCGCACCTGTCCGTTTTGCGTCAAGGTGCGGCGCGAGATGCGCCGCTTGTCGCTGAACATCGCGCTGCTGGACGCGCAGGGCGACGGGCCGATCCGCGGCGACCTGATTCGCGGCGGCGGCAAGGCGATGGTGCCGTGCCTGAGAATCACCGATGCTCAGGGCAACAGCCAGTGGCTGTACGAGTCGGCGAGCATCATCGACTATTTGCGGAGCCGCTTCGGCTGAACATGGCGCACCCGGAAACCGGCGGACTCGGCCAGGAATGGCTGGCGCTGCAAAATCAATACGAGCAATACGAGAAGGGCGGCCTGCTGCTCAAACTGAGCGCGGTTCTGCTCTGCGGCCTGGGCTTCGTGCTTGGTCTGCATGAAACGATGATGGCGGTGCTGCTGCTGATCCTGTGGCTGCAGGAGGGCATCTTCCGCACCTTTCAGACCCGCCTTGGGGCGCGGATCCTGCGTCTGGAACAGGCGCTGAAATCGCCGGAAACCTCCGACCTGGCGGCTTTTCAGTTGCATACCGAGTGGCTGGCGGCGCGTCCCGGCGTTTTGGGATTGCTGGCGGAATACGCCGCCAGCGCGTTGCGCCCGACCGTCGCCTTCCCCTACGCGCTGTTGCTGCTGTTGATCGGTCTGCTGGTCGTGGCGGCGGGCGGATGACCCTGATGCACCGGATCGCGCCATGCTGAACTACATCCTGCGGCGCCTGCTGTATGCCATCCCGATTCTGCTCGGGGTGAATCTGCTCACCTTCGCGCTGTTCTTCATGGTCAATACGCCGGACGACATGGCGCGCATCCATCTGGGCGCCAAGCATGTCACGCAGGACGCCATCAGCCGCTGGAAGAGCGAGCATGGCTACGACAAGCCGCTGTTTTTCAACCCGGCGGCAAGCGGCGTCGAGCAGGCCACCGATACCTTGTTCGTCGAGAAATCGCTGAAGCTGTTCGTGTTCGATTTCGGCGCCGCCGATGACGGCCGCGACATCGCCCGGGAAATCGGCCAGCGCATGTGGCCGAGTCTGGCGATCGCCTTGCCGACCTTCATCGTCGGCCTGTTCGCCTATCTGAGTTTCGCGTTGTTGCTGGTGTTCTTTCGCGGCACCGCGCTGGATACCGGCGGCGTCATCCTGTGCGTGGCGCTGATGTCGATATCCGGCCTGTTCTACGTCATCGGCGGCCAGTATCTGATGGGCAAGCTGTGGCACTGGTTTCCGATTTCCGGCTACCAGCCCGGCCTGGATGCCTGGAAGTTCATGGTGATGCCGGTGCTGGTCGGCTTGATCGGCGGCATCGGCGATTCCAGCCGCTTCTACCGCGCGCTGTTCATCGAGGAAATCGGCAAGGATTACGTGCGCACCGCGCGCGCCAAAGGCTTGTCGGATCTGCGCGTGCTGTTCAAGCATGTGCTGGGCAACGCGATGATTCCGATCCTCACCGGCGTGGTGGTGGTCCTCCCGCGCTTGTTCATGGGCAGTCTGATCATCGAATCGTTCTTCGGCATTCCCGGCCTGGGCAGCTACACCATCGACGCGATCCAGGCCCAGGATTTCGCCATCGTCCGCTCGATGGTGTTTCTCGGTTCGCTGCTGTACATCGTCGGCCTGGTGCTGACCGATATTTCCTATACCTGGGCCGACCCGCGGGTGAGGCTGGAGTGACGGCATGCTGATCAAACCCGTCCTGCTCTGGTCCGATGCGCTGATTTTGCTGTTGCTGGCCAGCATCGCCGCACTGGTCTGGCTGGCGCGCCACAACGATACCTTGCGCGCGCCCTGGCGGCAGGTGATGGCCAGCCGCATGGGTTCGGCGACGGCGCTGGTGCTGGCGGTCTACGCCGGCATCGGCCTGCTCGACTCGTTGCATTACGTCGAACGTCTGCCATCCGAGCCCGGCCAGGCGGCGCAGTACAGCGGCGATGTGCGTTCGGCCCTGGATGCGCTGCTGACGCCGTTGCGGGAAACCGTCGAGAAAACCTATTCCGCGCCGTTCGCGACGCATCTGTACGCCAAGGAAACCCTGACCGGTCCGGATGGCCGGGAAACCCGCGATTACCCGCGTCTGAAATACGGCGGCGCGCACCTGGCCGACCCTGAGCGGGATTTCTGGCCGGATGTGACCCAGCGCGCCGGGCTGGGTTTGTTGGTCGGATTGCTGATCTGGCTGGCCTGGCGCGCGCTCAGGCGCTGGATGCCCGCCCGCGCCACCGCC
>JAGUXX010000212.1 GCA_020061585.1 Betaproteobacteria bacterium
ATCGCCGCCACGGTCATACCGTGATCTTCGGCAGCCATACGCCAGACGGGAAAAACTGGTCCGCCGCAACCCGCCTCAGCGGCAACCCGACCGGCAAACAGGCCGGCGACCTGGGGCGCGGCAGCGGCGCGATGCGTCCGGCGCTGGCGGCGTTCGGCGCGCGCATCGCCGCGATCTGGCTGGACAAGCGCGATTTTCTCTCCGGCTACGATGTCTATGCGGCGCTGACCGACCCCGATTCACCGCGCTTCGCGGCGGATCGCAAAGCCCAGGACAGCTTCGGCGATGCCATCGCGCAATGGCACGCGGCGGCGGCCGGCAACCGGCAAGGCGAACTGGTGATCGGCTGGGACGACGACCGCGACGGCACCGCCGACATCTGGCTGACGCGTCCGAGCGGCGAGGGCTTCGGCGAGGACTTCACCCTGCCGGCGCTGTCCGGCCCGGCTCGGCAGAGCGATCCGGCGCTGGCGCTGGATGAGCGGGGCAATCTGCATCTGGCCTGGATCGAACGCGACGACGGCGACGCGACGCGCCTGCGCTATCTGCGCTGGCCGCTGCCGCAACGCTGATCAGGCGCAACTTAGGCGCAAATCAAGCCATACCCCAGGCGGCGAATAGCGGGTCGGAATACAGCCGCTGTTCGATGTACTTATCGTCAGGCGGCCGTTGCAGGCCGCGCCGGGTTTCGCTGTGCAGGTCGGCGAAGCCGGCATCGCGCAGCAGCGTCAGCACCATGCCCAGACGTTCGAACGGGTGAAGTTCGCTCCAGACCTGAATCGCCTTGGTGGGAAACCAGCGATCGGAGAAGGTCACGATGAACCGGCCGCCCGGCTTCAGCACGCGTCGCGCTTGCGCGATGACCGCTTGCGGGTCGAGCAGATATTCGATCGACGCGCTGCACAGCACGACATCGAAATGCGCATCCGGCCAGGGCAGCCGGGCATCGAGGTTGAGATCGCGCACCACCCGTTCGGTCAAGCGCGGATTGGCTTGCAATTCCGCCGCATTCATGCCCAAACCGGCGACTTGCAGATCGGCGGGCGTAGCCGGCAAATGCGATACCCAACTGCTCATCAGATCGAGAACCCGCTGCCCGGGTTGCAGAAAACGGCCGTGCAGCGCGGCGATTTCGGCGCGGCAGACGGCATCGAGATGATGCGTCAGGCGCGGGCGGGCATAGAACGCGGCATCGGCCTCGGCATCCTGCCGGGTCAGGCCTGGCGTCCGCAGGTAGGTGGCGGCGGAGGGCGCCGGGGTCTGCATGCCCGGCCCGTCGAACAATTCGATCATCCGCACGCCGCGCGTCGGCTGTAGCGGCTGTTCGTGAAACCGCAGTCGCACGGCGACGCCGGCCAGCGGGTGATTCGGATCGACGCGCAGCATCTGTTCACCGACTTCCAGCAATTGCGCCGGGCGCATGTCACGCGGGCTTTGCGCGAGACTGGCGAACGCCATGCGCGGATAGTAGCGGCCGGCGATCGGCGGACTCGGCAAGCGAAACTGGTTCAGCGGCAGATCGGCCAGCGCCTGTCCGGCGGGTTGTAGCCATGGCGCCGCGTCGAGTTCAACCACGCCGCCGCCGCGCGCCTGCTCGGCGGCCCTTGCCCAGCGACCGTCGGCGAGATACGCGGCATCGGCCAGCAACAGTCGGTCACAGTGACTCGCCTGTCCGGTTTGCCAGACCAGACTGGCTTCGATGCTCATCTATTCTCTTCGAGACGATACTCGACATAGGCGCGATCGCGCGCCTGGCGCACCCAATCCTCGAACGCCTCTTCCGATTTGCGTTCACGGATGGCGCTCCGGGCTTCTAGGCGCTTGCGCTGTTCGGTGATGTCCTGGTCGCGCCGTTCCTGGACCTGGATCAAATGCCAGCCAAACGGCGATTGCACCGGCGCCGAGACTTCGTCAGCCCGCAGGCTGTCCATCGCGCGTTCGAACTCCGGCACGGTATCGCCCGGATTCAGCCAGTTCAGGTCGCCACCGCGGCTGGCGGACAGATCGTCGGAATGCAATTTGGCCAGGGCCGCGAAATCGGCGCCGTTCTCGATGCGTTCCTTGAGCTGCAACAACCGATTGCGGGCGTCGTTGTCGTTGACCACTTCATTGGTCTTGACCAGGATGTGTCGCGCGCGGGTCTGCTTGATCACGGTCTGCACGTTCTTGCCGCGCTTGTCGAGCAATTTGAGGATATGAAACCCGTTGCCGCTGCGCAGTACCGGCGAAACATCGCCGGGTTGCAAGTCGCGCACCACACCGGCATACAGACTGGGCAACTGCGTTTCGGCGCGCCAGCCCAGCACACCGCCCTGCACCGCGTTCTGGGTGTCGGAATAGGCGGCCGAAACCTGCACGAAATCGGCCCCGGCCTTCAATTCGTCGAGCGCTTTCTCGGCCTTGGTCTTGAGTTCCGCGAGCTTTTCCGGACTGGCGCCTTCGGGGGTCAGCACCAGGATGTGCGCCAGTCGGTATTCGTCCTGCTGGCTGCCGAGCTGCGTGGAGTTGGTCAGATAATTGTCGATTTCCGCATCGGTAATGACCAGTTTGTTATCGACCTCGCGTTCCTTCAGCCGGGCGATGGTCATTTCCATGCGGATTTGTTCGCGAAACGTGCTGAAATCCATGCCCTCGGCTTCCAGCGCCTCGCGAAACGCCTCCGGACTCATTTTGTTGCTCTGGGCGATCCGCGCGATGGCGCGATCCAGCGCCAGGCCTTCGAGGCGGATATTGGTATCCTCGGCAACCTGCATCAGCGCCGTTTCGGTAATCATGCGTTCCAGCAACTGTTTTTCCAACTGGCGACGCGGCGGCTGCGCGGTTTTTTGCGCGGCCAATTGGGCGACGGCGCGCGCCACCCGGCTTTGCAGCTCGTACTGGGTAATCACCGCGTTGTTGACCACCGCGACGACACGGTCGATTTCGATTGCGGCTGCCAGCGCGCTAGTCTGCAACAACAGGCTGGTCAACGATGCCAGCAGGAGTTTGCCGGCAACGCGAGCCAGGCTGTTATTCAGAGAATTCGTTAGTTTGGACATAACCGGTAATGCTCCGTTTCAGGATATCGAGCGGATTGGGGCCGAGTTTAGTCAGGCCATGCAATTCGAGTTGCAAGTAAAAGGCGCTGGTCGCGCTGGCTTCGGTGGTTGCCAGACGATGCATGACGCCGCGCAGCGACCAGCAACCGGCGTTGTATTCGAAGCCGGCCAGACCTTCAACCAGACGACTATCCTGCATCGAATAGTTTAACCGGCCAAGGCCGTGCCACTTCGGCGCCAGCGGCCATTGGAACGACAAGTCGACTTGATTCAGCGCGGCTTGCGTCAAGGTACCTTGGGTGTAACGGTAATCGGCATTGATCAGACGGCCAGGACCGTAACGCCAGCCGCCACCCAGGCTGGCCTTGGTCAGTTCCCCCTCGCCAGTGTCGACCTGGATGCCGGCGTTGAGTTTCAGTCGAGGCGTCACCTGACCCGAGGCATAGGCCAGCAATTCGGTTGAGTTGGCGGCGCGTTCCTCGCCAGTCAGGCTAACGCGCTGATCGCTGAGGTAATAACGTTGGCCCAGCGTGACCTGCAAGCGTTCGGCGCCGCTGCCGGGTTCCAGGATGCGCGAAGTCAACGCCAGCGTGAGTTGGTTGGCGTCATTGATGCGGTCGATGCCGATAAACTGGTTTTCGGCGAACAACTGGTCGAGCGAAAGTTCGCGCGAACTGCTGTCGAACACCGGTATGCGGGTCTGATCGCGATACGGGATATAGACATAGTAGGCGCGCGGCTCCAGCGTCTGGGTGTAATTGACGCCCAACACATCCCATTGCCGCTCAAGGAACAGGCTGGAATCGAGACTCAACATCGGCAGACTGCGGGTGGTACTGGCGTAACCGCCCAACGGCGCATTCGGCGTGTCGGGCGTATCGTCCAGGCTGTCGGACAGATCGAGGGTGGAGCCATCCAGCGCGTAATGGCTCAGATACCATCCCAGGCGCGGGGTGACCACGGAAAACGCGGTCTGAATCGGAAAACTCAGACTCGGATTGGCATGCAGGCGCGCGCCTTGCACCCGGCTGTCGACCGGATGATCGAAATACACCAGTTCGCCGTTGAAATCGAAGCGGGTGCCGATACCGATAGAATCCGCGCCGCCGAATATCCGATCGCGCGCGGCGGTCAGCGTGATCTGCGGCAATCGATTGTAGGGCTCGACGATAGGCGCGGCGGGATCCTGCAAGGTCTGGAAAGACTGGAGCAGACCGCTGGCCCGCCACCAGCCGCCGTTGTAATCGACATTGAGCTGACGTGGCAGATTGACTTGCGAAGTCTGATTGACCTGACTGGACAGGTTGGCGAAATACAGATCGTCCGAGACATGCTCGTAGGCCAGTCGGGTCGACCAGTTGGCGCCGAATTGCTGACGATGGCGCCAAGCCAGGCGATAGCGATCGCGGTCCATGGCTTTATCGTTCGGCAACGCCTCGGCATCCAGCTCGCCGCTGTAGTTCGGCTCCAGATAGCGAAACTCGCCGCCAAGCTGCAAGCCGCGTTTGGTCATCAAGCGCGGCGTGATCGTGGCATCGCGGTTGGGCGCGATATTCCAGTACCAGGGCAGCTCCAACTCCAGGCCGCGCGCATCCGATGCGCCGTATTTGGGCGTCAGGAAACCGCTCTTGCGCCGGTCGTCGAGCCCGAAATCCATCCAGGGCGTATAGAGGATCGGCACATCCAGGAAATTCACGCTGACTTGGCGCGCGGAGCCGAGGCTGGTCACGTAGTCCAGCCGCAGGTCACCCATTTTCAATTCCCAATCCGGATCGCCGGGCGGACAGGTGGTGTAGGAAGCGTCATCCATCCGATACACGTCGGGGCCCGCGAATGTCAGGGTTTGCGCGCCGCCATAGACGGCTTTGCCATCCGCACCGGCCATGGTGAAGCGAACATCGTTCATATCGCCCAGCCGCGCCTCCAGCTTCAGTTTCAAGGCGCTGCCTTCGATACGATCCTGCTCGCGCGCGAACACCACATTGCCGCGCGCCTCGACGGTATCGGTGCTCTGCTCGTAACGTATCCAGTCCGCCTCCAGGCGCTCGCGCTGATTGCGCATGAGCACCTTGCCGGTCGCGACCATTTCGCGCTGGTCATGGCCGCTGATCTGATCCGCCTCGAAAAAAGTCGGACCGGGATTCGCCTTCCCCACCGGACTGGCGGTCGACAGGTTTCCGCTGCTTTTCAGCCGCGTCGGCGCAATAGCCGACGTCGTGTCGGCGAATGCCTCCAGGCATGCGGCGGAAAGGCACAGCGGCAGGAGCAGACGCGCGAAGGGAGGCACAGCACGAGGCGCGACGAGCGGCATGGCGGGAATGTTAGAATCTTGCGGAATTTTTCAGCGACGGATTATAGCTTTGGAACGCCCCGAACAGCCTGAACGCTTCGAACGTCTGACCACCTGGATCCGCGCGATTCTGCCCGAACCGCTCAGCGAATTGACGCCGGCATCGGCCGACGCCAGTTTCCGCCGCTATTTCCGCGCCCGCACCACATCCGCCAGCTTCATCGTCATGGACGCGCCGCCCAGTCACGAAGACTGCGCGCCATTCATCCACGTCGCGCGTCTGTTTCGCGCCGCCGGCGCCAACACCCCGGAGATCCTGGCGGAGAATCTGGCGGAAGGTTTTTTGCTGCTGTCCGATTTCGGCGACACCACCTATCTGGCGGCGCTGACCGAAGCCACCGCCGACGCGCTTTATCGCGACGCCAACAGCGCGCTGATCAAGATCCAGACCAGCAGCCGCCCCGGCGAACTGCCGCCTTACGACGCCGAACTGCTGAGCCGCGAAATGCGCTTGTTCCCGGACTGGTATGTCGACCGCCACCTGAACCTCCGACTCGATGCCGAGCAGCGCAACGTGCTGGATCAGACCTTCCAGCGCATCCTGGACAACAACCTGGCGCAAGCGCAAGTCTATGTGCATCGCGACTGGCACTCGCGCAACCTGATGCTGACCACGCCGGACAACCCCGGCGTGCTCGATTTCCAGGACGCGGTCTACGGCCCGATCACCTACGATCTCGCCTCGATCTACAAGGACGCCTACATCCGCTGGGACGAGGAGCGGGTGATCGACTGGCTGGTGCGTTACTGGGAAGCGGCGCGCAAGGCCGGTCTGCCGGTGAACAGCGACTTCGGCGCGTTCTACCGCGACTTCGAATGGATGGGGGTGCAGCGCCACATCAAGGTGTTGGGCATTTTCGCCCGCCTGTGCCATCGCGACGGCAAGACCGGCTATCTCAAGGATATGCCGCTGGTGATGGACTATCTGCGCCGCGCCTGTGCCCGTTACAACGGCCTGGGCGACTTCCTGCGCCTGCTCGACGCCCTCGAAGGCAAACAGCTCGAAGCTGGCTACACCTTCTGATGCCGCCCTCCCCGTACAAGGCCATGATCCTCGCCGCCGGCCTCGGCGAGCGCATGCGCCCGCTCACCGACCACACGCCCAAGCCGTTGCTGGTGGCTGGCGGCAAAGCGCTGATCGTCTGGCAGATCGAACGTCTGCGCGCCGCCGGTTTCGTCGACCTGGTGATCAACCACGCGCATCTGGGCCAGCAGATCGAGGACTATCTCGGCGACGGCACGGCATTCGGCGTGCGCATCCAGTATTCGCGCGAGCCCGAACCGCTGGAAACCGCCGGCGGCATCGCCAACGCCCGCGAATTGCTCGGCGCCGCGCCGTTCCTGGTCAGCAATGGCGATGTCTATGCCGAATACGATTATGCGCGGCTGCTACCGGTTTTGGCCGACATGACGAGCAAACCGGGACATCTGGCGCATCTGGTACTGGTCGACAACCCGCCGCATCACCCGGAAGGCGATTTCGTGCTGCGCGAAGGCCGCGTCGACGCCCCGCCGACGCATGCCATCGGCCAGCACACTTTTTCCGGCATTGGCTGCTACCAGCCCAGCCTGTTCGCCGACATTGCCGCCGGCGACAAAGCCAAGCTCGCGCCGTTGCTGAAAGCCGCCATGCTGCATGGCCAAGTCAGTGGCGAACATTTTTCCGGACGCTGGGAAGATGTCGGAACCCCGGCGCGGCTGGCGGCTCTGGATACAGAACTGAGTAGGGTGCGCCATGCGCACCAACAAGCGTAAATCGGTGCGCATGGCGCACCCAACCGTGATTTTGAGAACCCACCATGCAAGCTGAACTCACGCCGGATATCGCCCTCCACCGCGCCCGCCGCGACCGCGTCCTGCAACAGATGGGCGCCGGCGTGCTGGTGCTTGCCACCGCGCCGGAAGTCATCCGCAACCGCGACGCGCATTATCCGTATCGCTACGACAGCCACTTCCACTACCTGACGGCGTTCGCGGAACCCGAGGCGGTGCTGGTGCTGATCGCGGGTCCGGAACCCCGGCAAATCCTGTTCTGCCGCGACAAGAACCTGGAGCGGGAAATCTGGGACGGTTTTCGCTTCGGCCCGGAAGCGGCGCGGGAACAATTCCGTTTCGACACGACCTTCGCCTACGACGCGCTCGACGACGAACTGCCCAAGCTGCTGGAAAACCAGCCGACGCTTTACTACGCCATCGGTTTCGACCCGGCCTGGGACGCGCGCATGCTGGGCTGGCTCAATACGGTGCGGGCGAAAGGCCGCACCGGTGTCAGCGCGCCGTCGGCGTTGCTCGACGCGCGCGCCATCATCGACGAGATGCGACTGATCAAGGACGCCCACGAGCTGGCGCTGATGCAACGCGCCGCCGACATTTCCGCCGCCGGCCATGTCGCCGCGCAACGCGTCTGCAAGCCGGGCATGGGCGAATGGCAAATCGAGGCGGAACTGCTCTACCACTTCCGCAAGGGCGGCTGCCAGGCGCCGGCCTACACCTCCATCGTCGCCGGCGGCGCCAATGCCTGCGTGCTGCATTACGTCGGCAACGACCAGCCCCTGCATGACGGCGATCTGCTGTTGATCGACGCGGCCGGCGAATACCACGGCTACGCGGCGGACATCACCCGCACCTTCCCGGTGAACGGCCGATTCAGCGGCGCGCAACGCGATGTCTATGAAATCGTGCTGGCCGCGCAGCTCGCGGCGATCGACGCGGTCAAACCCGGCAACACCTGGAACGCCCCGCACGACACCGCCTTGCGCGTGCTGACCCAGGGCCTGCGCGACCTGAAACTGCTGACCGGCGAACTCGACGGCCTGCTCGAACAGGAAGCCTACAAGCCGTTCTACATGCACAAGACCGGCCACTGGCTGGGCTTGGATGTGCACGATGCCGGCGAATACAAGCTGAACGGCGCATGGCGGACCCTGCAAGCCGGCATGACGCTGACCGTCGAACCCGGCCTGTACATTCGGCCGTCGGAAGACGTGCCTAAAGCGTTCTGGAACATCGGTATTCGCATCGAGGACGATGTGGCGGTGACCGAGAACGGCTGCCACGTGCTGACTTCAGCGGCGCCGAAAACGATAACCGACATAGAACAGGTCATGCACCATGGAACACGTTGATATCGCCATCGTCGGCGGCGGCCCGGTCGGCGCCGCGCTGGCCGCCGGGCTGGAGGGTTCCGGGTTGTCGGTCGCGGTCCTGGAAGCGCAG
>JAGUXX010000229.1 GCA_020061585.1 Betaproteobacteria bacterium
CCTGGCCGCCGAAGAACTCGGAATCACCGAGCGCACGCTGTACCGCAAGTTGAAATTGTTGCGAGACCCGGCCTGACATTTCTGAGCGTCGCGCTGACCCGGGCTCGTGAATCGTCGGCTGTAAGCCGTGATTCGTCAGCGTGACATTGACCCTCCACACCATCGCGTGGAGCGGGGCGTATGCGGTTTCCCGCTATCGCGCGCTAATTCCCTTCGATATTTCGCGCCTCGGCCTGTTGGGAATCTATGGCTCGTTCAGCCTCATCCGCAATTTGATCATTCTGTCATGACGCCGCCTGGTTCAAGGTCATGACATTTATCCGTGTCATGCGGTTTCGCATCTTGGATTGTTTCGTAACATCATGAATTTGTTGTGAAAAATAATAAATAAAGAGTTGGCATGTGTTGTGCATATAGAGATTCGGCAGCCAATTTTGGCGTGGATGAATCTCAAGGAGCCCGCATGACCAAACATGAAGCCCTGCGCATGGTTCGCCAGGCCAAGTCGTCGCATATCCGTTGGCTTGCTTACACCCAGGCGATGGCTGCTGGGTTGGCCGTCGAGGACAAGCAGGCGCCTGTGCATCACAAGGAGTGCGATTTCGGCCACTGGTTCTACCAGGACGGGTTCAAGGCCTTTGGTCATTGGCAGATTTTTCAGGATATCGAGTTCGCGCATGAGTTGCTGCATGCGGTTTTCAGTTTGCTACATCAGGCCCTGATCAAGCATGAGCCCGGCAGGGCCGCCGCGCTGTTGCCGCGCGTGGAATCCATATCGCATTCGCTGTTGCGGGGGCTGGATCTGCTTCAGGAGGAAATTCTGGCAAGCGAGCAGGAGGTGTTTGGTTCATGACGCTTTCAATTCGATTCTGGGTCCGGGGATTGGCACTGCTGCTGGCTGGTCAATTTGTCAGCGCGGCGTCGGCGGAAAGCACGGTCTATCTGACACATGACCTGCCTTATGTTGATGTTCAACAGCACGGCAAATCGGCGCGCATCGAGCGCAATCCGGATACCGACAACATGCTCGATCCGGACTTCATGCTGACGTCCCGGCCCTGTCCGCCATACTGCATCCAGCCGATGCAACTGGCGCCAGGGGTCGAGACCTTGGGCGAGTTGGAGCTGGTCGACTACCTGAAACAGGCCGGTCGCGATGATTCCGCGCTGGTAATCGATTCGCGTGATGGCGACTGGCCGTTGCGTTCCGGCGTGATTCCAGGGGCTGCGCTGCTGCCTTGGCAGGAATTGCATCCGGCGCACAGCACGCCGGAAAAGATCGCCGAGACCCTGATGTTCCGCTTCGGCGCCGTCCACGAGGGGGCGCTGTGGAACTTCGAAAACGCCAAGACCCTGGTGTTTTACTGCAATGGACCCTGGTGCGGGCAATCCCCCACCAATATCAAGCAGTTGCTGGTCCTGGGTTATCCGCCGCACAGGCTCAAGTGGTACCGGGGCGGCATGCAGGACTGGAAGATGCTGGGCCTGACCACAGTGCCGCCTGAATCCGCAACTCAATCCCCCGCCAAGTAAGGAGATTTCATTGAAAAATACCCTTTCGGCCGTGGTCGCGGCCGCCCTGATGGCGTCCGCCGCGCCCACCCAAGCGCAGTCGCCGGCGCCCGCCAATCCCTATCTGGTCAATGTACCGACGATCACGCTGCCCAATATTTCGGCCTATCTGGGGTTGATCGGTTCGATGGCCACCTTCAAGCCCTCGGTGGCGGCCAAACCCTACTCCATGGCGCCATCGCTGCCGCGTGAACAGAAGGTGGCGATGATGCAGGCGATGATGGCCTTGATGCCGAGTATGGGCATCCGGGATGCGATGAGCTTCATGTCGACCAAATACAAGGCCAAGGATGGGCTGACCTTCGATGACGTGGTCGAGTCGATGGAGCTGCGCGCCAATAGTCTGAATTTCAAAAAGGTCGGTCATTCGCCGATGTGGAAAGACTTCCAGGCGGTATTGGGCGATATGGATGCGCCACGCATGGAAGTCTTCCATTACTGCGATATCGCCGCCGGCCGCGCGGTGCTGAAAGCCGCGCCGGAAGCCATTGCCTATCTGCCCTGCCGCATCGCCATCATGGAAGACGCCAACAAGGCGATTTGGGTCATCACCTTGGATTGGGATCTGGCATGGCTCGACACCGTGCAGGGCAAGATGGGCATCGACAGCGAACTGGCCAAGTTCGCCAAAGATATCAACGAGAAGATGGACAACATCATGCGGGCCGCCGCCAACGGCGATCTGTGATTTGCGACAACCCACCTGGCATCACAACCTGAAGGAGCACACATGAAAAAGTTGCAACTGCTGTCGGTCGCCCTGGGCCTGAGCCTGACCATGCCCGTACTGGCCGATACGCCGGAACAGACCGCCGACAAGATGCTGGACCCCACGCGGAATACCGCCGCGTTCAAGGACCCCAAAGCGTTCGTGGAATGGTCCGGCAACATGATGAATCCGGCGACCTCCATGGCGCTGGCGCAGAAGGGCATCGACCCCAACACCTATATCCGCATGCTGTCCGGCATGATGAATCCGGCCGCGATGCAGAACTACATGCAGTTCATTGATCCCAGCATTTCGATGAAATGGATGCAGGCCGGTCTGGACCCGAATTTATATGCCGCCCTGCTGGGCCAAGGCCTTAACCCGGCCAATCTGTTGCCCTGGCTGACCGCGCCGGTCAGTCCGCGGGCGATGAATCTGGGCATGCAGATGCTCAATCCGGCGATGTACGGCAACTGGCTGACCGCGCCGGTCAGTCCGCAAGCGGTGAACACCATGATGGCGCCGCTGAATCCCAACCTGTACATGAACTGGATGGGCGCCGGCATGAATCCGAAGACTTACGGTTCCTGGGGCGCGCTGGCGGCTCCACTGGCAGCGCCTCTGGCGGCCCCGGCTTTTGCACCGTCGGCGGCGAGCAATCCGTTCGACCCGAATGTGCTGCTGAAGATGCTGCCGATGCCTGCCACATCGCCCGGCGCGCAGCCGAACAAATAACACCACACTAAAGGAGCCAACCATGAAACGAGCCTTGCTGTTCTGCGCCGCCTTGAGCGCGGCCCCCTTGATCCACGCCGCCGAGCCGGATGTCGCCGGCCTGGTAAAGAGTTGCAACAACTGCCATGGCGTCGCCGGCGTCAGCGTCGGCCATTCGATGCCGTCCATCGGTGGCCTGTCCGAGGCGTATCTGCTCAACATCATGACCCAGTGGAAAACCGGCGAACGCTTTTCCGCGGTGATGGGTCGCCTGCTGAAGGGCTACACCGACCAGGAAATCGCCGCGCTGGCGACGCATTATTCCAAGCAACCCTGGGTGCCGGTGGCGCAAACGCTGGACGCCAAACTGTTGACGCAAGGCAAGGATGCGATCGATCGCTGCTCCAGTTGCCACGGCGATACCGGCGCGCCGGACGAGGACGATACACCGCGCCTGACCGGCCAATGGGCGAAATACATGGAACTGGAGTTGATGAAGTACCGCGATGAAGCGGTGAAGATGCCGCACAAGAAGATGCGCACCAACGCCAAGAAACTTGACGCCGCCGACGTGGCCGCCGCCGCCGCGCACTACGCCAGCCAGCAGAAATAAGGAGCCGCAGTATGACTATCAATCGTCGCAATTTCATCAAGGCAGTGGCCGCCGCCGGTTCCGCATCGCTGCTTACCATCCCGACTTCGGCGCGCGCCGACGGCAAAGGCAAGGTCATCGTCATCGGTGGCGGTTTTGGCGGGGCCACCGCCGCCAAATATATCAAGATGATGGACCCGGCCATCGACGTGACGCTGATCGAGCCGAACCAGACCTACACTTCCTGCCCGTTGTCGAACGAAGTGCTGTCCGGCCATCGTGATATTTCCACGTTGCAGGCCGGCTACGCCGCCGCCGCCAAGCGCGGCATCAACGTGATGCATGACCATGTCGCCCGTGTCGATCCGGCCAAGAAAACCGTGACTACCGGCGCTGGCCAGACCCTGGGCTATGACGCGCTGGTGATGGCGCCCGGCATCGCCTTTGATTATGAAGCCATCAGTGGCTATTCCAAGGAAGCCTCGAAGCTGATGCCGCATGCCTACAAGGCCGGCGAGCAGACGCTGTTGCTGAAAGCGCAATTGGAAGCCATGCCGGATGGCGGTCTGTTCATCATCTCGGTGCCGACCAAGCCATTCCGTTGCCCGCCTGGCCCGTATGAACGCGCCGCCCAGGTGGCAAGCTACATGAAGCATCACGGCAAGTCGAAAGCGAAAGTGCAGATCCTTGACGCCAACGATTCCTTCTCCAAGAAGGGTTTGTTCGAGCAGGGCTGGAAAGCGTTGTATCCAGGCATGATCGAATGGGTGTCCGGCGCCGACGACGGCAAGGTGGAACGCGTGGATGCCGCCGGCAGGATGTGTTTCACCGGCCTCAACGACCACAAGGCCGATGTGATCAACCTGATCCCGCCGCACCGCGCCGGCCAGATCGCCCAGCAGACCGGGCTGACCAATGCCCAGGGCTGGTGCGAAGTGGCGCCGATGACCATGGAATCGACGGTACACAAAGATATCTATCCGATTGGCGACTGTTGCATCGCCGGCGAGCTGCCGGTCTACGACATGCCGAAATCGGCGCACATGGCGATTACCCAGGCCAAGGTCGCCGCCGGCGCCATCGTCGCCAGAATGAACGGCGTGGCCAATCCGCAGCCGTGGTACGTCAACACGTGCTTCAGCACGCTGGCGCCGGATTACGGCATTTCGGTCGTGCACGTGTATCGAGTCACCGACAACCAGTTCGTCTATGTCAAGGAGGCCGGCGGCATATCGCCGATCGACGCGCCGCCGCTGCAACGCAAGCTGGAAGCCGAGTACTGCGTTGGCTGGTTCAACAACGTGATGGCCGACGCCTTCGCCTGATCGCGAGTCGCAAGCGCCACGCCGGCGATGTCGGCGCGGTGCGACACCTAAACAACGAGGAGTTGAATCATGAAAAGCACCCTGCGCAACAGGATGATGCTGGTCATCGGCCTGTTCGGCGGTCTTGCCGCCAGCCTGATGTATTCCGCCGGCGCCGATACACCGCTGGAAACCGCGCCGACCAAGATCGTCGCCGATGGCCCGACCGCCGCCTGCAAACCGTCGAATCTGGCGATCAAGGGCGATCGCAAGTTGACCCCGGAAGATTTCGAAGAGCCGAAAGCCTGCGCCAAATGCCACGAGCGGCAGTTCAAGGGCTGGCAGGGGTCGATGCACTCGCTGGCGTTCAAGGACCCGGTGTTCCAGGCCGAATGGGCGTTGGCGTTCAAAGCCACCGAAGGCAAGGCGCTGAACGACTGCGGCGGTTGCCACTCACCGATCGGCGTGACCACCGGAACAATCAAGTTCGACCCGAATATGGGCCTGCACGGCGGTTTCACCACGTCAAAGCAGGCGGAGCATGGCGTGTCCTGCGATGTCTGCCATTCGGTTTCCGCCTCCACCGCCAAGACCACCTTCAACGGCCAGCCCGGCAATGCCTCGATCGAGCTGAATCCCGGGGAAACCAAATACGGCCCGTTCAAGGACGCCAAGTCCGGTTATCACGAGACGGAATACTCGGAGCTGCACACCAAGGCCGAGTTCTGCGGTAGTTGCCACAACATCTTCCACTCGGAAAACCAGTTCCCCATCGAGCACACTTACGATGAATGGAAGACCTCGGCTTACGGTCAGGCCGACATTCCTTGCCAGGACTGCCATATGGTCCCCGTGGATGTGGCGATCCAGGTGGCCGACCGCATGGTGCGCGCCAAAGATGTGCCCAACCATGGTCTGGGCGGCATCGCCGCCAAGGGCTCGAAGAAGGAACGCGCGATCGTTCACGACCACGGTTTTGTCGGTGGCAATACGGTGATCGCGGCGGCACTCGGCGTACCCGGCGCGGAAGCCAACAAGGCCGAGGCGATCAAGCGCCTGCAGAATGCGGCGGACATGGACATGGATGTGCGCAAGGGCAAGGGTGGCGTGCACGAGTTGCGCATCAAGGTCACCAACGTGCGCGCCGGCCACCATCTGCCGACCAGTCTGACTTTCATTCGTCGCATCTGGCTCGACGTCACCATCACCGATGACCAAGGCAATGTGATTCTGCGATCCGGCGAGTTGGACGCGCATAACCGAGTTGATGAAGACACCGTGATATTCGGCAACCATTCGGTCGACAAGGACGGCAAGCCGACCGTCAATCCGTGGGAAATCGCGCGCTTTGACCAGCTCAACACCATCCCGCCAAAAGGTTTCCGTTACGGCAAATACGCCTTCCAGTTGCCGGACGGCGCCAAGAGTTTCAAGGTGGAAGCCAAGCTGAACTATCAGTCCTACGATCAGAAAGTCGCCGACAAGCTGCTGGGCGACAAGAAGATCATGGTGCCGACGGTGGAAATGAAAGCGCTGTCACGCACCTATGATGCCAATCTGAAAGTGGCCGAGTTGCCGCAGAAAGTCGTCGCCCGCTGAGTGCCGGTTTAAGCAGTCTCCTCCATGGGCAAGACGTTGGGCCCATTTGTCCCGGCGCCGGAAACGGCGACCGGGGCTTTTTTCGAGGGCATGATGAAACGCACACTTCTCGTTTTGATCTGCACAATTTCCTGTTTCGGCGGCGCGCGGGCCTGGGAAACCCTGGCCGTATCACCGCCGATTCCGCAAGACAATCCACAAACGGCGGACAAGATTGAACTGGGCAAGCAGTTGTTCTTCGATCCGCGCTTCTCATCGACCGGCACGGTGTCTTGCAATAGCTGCCACAACCTGATGCTTGGCGGCGACGACAACCGGCCGACCTCAATGGGCGTGCATGGTCGCACCGGACCGCGCAATGCTCCGACGGTGTGGAACGCCGCCTTCCATATCACCCAGTTCTGGGATGGTCGCGTCGCCAGCCTGGAGGAACAGGCCAAGGGACCGGTAGTGGCGCAACCCGAAATGGGCATGGACAACCTGGATGTGGCCATTGCCCGAGTGCGAGCGATACCGGGCTATCGTGACGCTTTTGCGCGAGCATTCGGTGGCGAAAATCCGCTCAATGTCGACAACGCCGCCAAGGCGGTTGCCGCGTTCGAGCGCACGCTGGTGACCTGGAACAGTCCCTATGACCGTTGGGCGCGCGGAGAAATCGACGCGATGACGCCGCAACAGGTACGTGGTTTGAAGCGTTTCGACCAATTGGGCTGCTCGGGCTGCCATCAACCGCCGATGTTCGCCGGGCCGCGCAAGCCGGGTGGCCACTTCGCGGTATTCCCATTTCATGACGGACCGTTCGTCGGACAGTATCGGTTGAAGGACGATGTCGGACGCTATGCCGTGACCGGCCGCGAATCCGACCGCCACAAGTACAAGGTGCCGACCTTGCGCAACGTGGCGCTGAGCGCGCCGTATTTTCATAACGGCGCGGTGCCCAGTCTGGGCGAGGCGGTAAGGGTAATGGCGCTGGCGCAGCTCAATGCCGGGCTCGATGAGCGGGAAGTCGCCGATATCGTCGCCTTCCTGCGGGCCTTGACCGGCGAGTTTCCGGACATCACGCTACCGCGCTTGCCCGCGACCGAGGGGATCAGCTTGATTGAACCTTGATCCTTTTGTAGAACGCACGCAATCCAAGGATTGGCGCACACGGGTCATCGCATCGTTGCGTGCCGACTTATGGCTTGCGCCGAGTTGAATTCAAGGGCAGATTCCAGTCCCTAGTCTGATTTCTTTCCCGCCCTTTACCGGGTCGAGCGCCAATTCCATCATGTCTTCCAAAACGCATACTACCCATCTCGGCTTCTCCACCCGCGCAATCCATCTCGGCTACGACCCGATGCAATGTGAAGGCGCGCTGGCGCCGCCGGTGTATCTGACGTCCACCTTCGCCTTCGAAAGTACCGAGGTCGGCATGCAACGCTTTGCCGGCGAGAATCCGGGCTACATCTATTCCCGCGTCGGCAATCCCACGGTGGCGTTGCTGGAAGGTCGTCTGGCGAGTCTGGAAGGCGGCGAGGCGGCGCTGTGCACGTCTTCAGGCATGGGCGCGATCACCTCGGCGATCTACAGTCTGGTGCAGGCCGGTGACGAGATCGTCGCCGACCAGACCCTGTATGGCTGCACCTTCGGCTTCTTCCGGCATGGCCTGGCCGGGCTGGGGATCACCGTCCGGCATGTCGACATGACCCGGCCGGAGCAGGTCGCCGCCGCGATCACGCCGCGCACCAAGCTGTTGTATTGCGAATCACCGGCGAATCCGAACATGCGCCTGATCGATCTGCGCGCCATCGCCGATCTGGGCCATGCACGGGGCGTGCCGCTGATGGTCGACAACACCTACTGCACGCCGTATCTGCAACGCCCGCTGGAACATGGCGCGACTTATGTCGTGCATTCGGCGACCAAGTATCTCGGCGGGCATGGCGATCTGCTGGCCGGCGCGGTGATCGGGCCGCTGGAGGCGATCCAGCGCATGCGCTTTTTCGGCGTCAAGGAAATGACCGGGGCGTCGATGTCGGCGTTCGATGCGTTTCTGGTGCTGCGCGGACTCAAGACCCTGGCCTTGCGCATGCGCGCGCACAGCGCCAATGCGCGGGAAATTGCCGAATTTCTGGCCGGCCATCCGGCGGTGGCGCGGGTCGATTACCCGGGCTTGCCGAGCTTTCCGCAATATGAATTGGCGCAGCGCCAGATGGCCTTGCCCGGCGGCATGATCGCGCTGCAACTGAACGGCGGCTTTGCTGCCGGCCGGCGCTTCATGGATGCGCTGCAACTGTGCACCCGCGCGGTCAGCCTGGGCGACGCGGAGACGCTGGTGCAGCATCCGGCGTCGATGACGCATTCGACCTACAGCCCCGAGGAACAGGCCGAACACGGTATCAGCCCGGGGCTGGTGCGCCTGTCGGTGGGGCTGGAGGATGTCGCGGATATCCGCGCCGATCTGGCGCGGGCGCTGGACGGACTGGCTTAGGCGATGCCGTAGCCGCCGTCTTCGATGGCGGCGCGGATCGCGGCGGCGTCGGCCTGAGCCGGGTCGTGGCGGACTTCGACGCGGCCGCTGGCCAGGTCGATGTCGACGCCGTCGATGCCGGGCAGGGCGCCGACCAGGTTTTTCACGCTGTTGACACAGCCCATGCAGCTCATGCCGGTGACGGTCAGGATCAGGGTATTCATGCGGTATCGATGCTCCGAGAGGTATTAAGCAGGTCGTTGAGGCGTCCGTCCGCGCCATAAAGGTTGCGGCTGGAGGCGCTTTGCAGTATCTGCAACGCGGTCTGGGTGCGACGCATCTGTTCTTCGATCAGGCGACCGTTGATGCGGTTGAGACGGGCGGCATCATGCGCGAGCTTTTCCATGCGCAGCCAATGCTGATTCGGCGCCGCGTCGCTGAAGGCGCGCAGACGCAATGCCGGCAGACCGGCCTCGGCCGGCAGGCCGAGTTGCGCGGCAAGTTCGCGCCAACCTTCGGCGATCTGCTGGCTGGCGATCTGGCGTCGCGCGGTCAGTTCCGCGAGCTGTTCGGAGTGGCCGCTGGTGAGGGCGATGGCTTCTTGTTCCAGCAATGCGATGAAATCCGTCAACTGCTGGTTCAACGCAATCAGACCCGGGTCGAGTGGCGAGCGTGGATTATTCATCGAAGCGTCCGGCATGGCGACTGATGTTGGCAATGCTCTCTTGTACCAGATTTTCGGCCACCGCTTGCTCGTCGACTTTGAAGCGTCCTTCGGCAATCGCTTGGCGAATGGCTTCGATCTTGGCCTGATCGCTGACCTCGACCTCGCCGAGATTGCCTTCGAGTTGGCTCATCTTTTCGGCGGTCGCGGTCAGATTGACTTGATCACTGATGGCGGATTTGACCGCCTGCACCGGGCCCGCCGGCGCGGATCTGGATTCCTTGCCGCGAATGATCGCGGGGGGCCTGCCTACGTTTTCTATTTTCATCAGCTTCTCCTGGTTTGAGCCGGTCGACTGTCCGACGGCGCGCCGATGCGATGAACTTGGATACCTCGCGGTGATTTCGGTTCATCGCGAGGTCTCCGCTCCGATGGCCTCGATGAATGCTTGCACCTCGGCATGCATGCGTGGGACGAGTCCGTTACAGATGTCGATGTCGGCGGCGCGCGCGGCGACTTCGAGTTCCTTGGCTGTGCGTTCGCCGCGCCGCGCCGAGAAGGTGGCGAACACGCCTTTCAAGGTATGCGCGGCGCGCAACAAATGCGGCCAGTCCCGCGCCGCCAGCGCGCTGTCGATCTCGGTCAGGTAAGTGGGCGCATCAGTGACAAACATGTCGAGCAGGGTGGCCAGCAGTTCTTCGTCATCGGCGATCCGCGACAGCGCATCCGCTCGGTCATAGAGCGGCGCGGCATCGACCGAATTGACCAAGGTGCGCGCCGCTTCGGCGGTCCGGCTTCCTTGCGCCGCGCCGCTGACACCCGCCGCATGCAGTATCTGGTTGATTTCCCGGTACAGCGCATCCGGTTTGACCGGCTTGGAGACATAGCCATCCATGCCGGCGGCGAGGCAGCGTTCGCGATCGCCGCTCATGGCGTTGGCGGTCATGGCGATGATCGGGATATACTTGGCCGGGCTGGATTCGATCGACTCGATTTCGCGGATTCTGCGCGTCGCTTCCAGGCCATCCATTTCCGGCATCATCATGTCCATCAGGATCAGATCGAATTCGCCAGCACGCCAGGCTTCCACGGCGATCCGGCCATTTTCCGCGACCCGCGTCGAGTGGCCCTGTTTTTCAAGCAGTTTGACGGCCAGTTTCTGATTCACCAGGTTGTCTTCCGCCAGCAGGATACGGTAGGTCGGGCGGGTTTCCCGCAGGCTGTGCTGGGTGATCAACTGCTGCTCCCGCTGATCTCCGCTGATGGCCTTTTCCAACGCCTCGCGCAGTTCGGTCAGTGAAATCGGTTTGCTGAGATAGGCGTCGAGTCCCAGCTCGACGCAGCGCGCGGCATCGCCGCGCAGGCCGGCGGAGGTCAACATCATCAGCGTGGTGCCGTTGTGGCGCGGGTCTTTGCGCAGGGTTTCCGCGACCATGAAGCCGTCCATGATCGGCATCTTGGCATCCAGCAGCATCACCTTGTAGGGGTCGCCCTCGGCCAGCGCTCGATTCATCATGTCCAACGCGGATGCGCCGTCGCCGGTGGCGTCGCCGCGCATCCGCATGTGTTTCAGCATCAGCGACAGGACGTGCCGGTTGGTCGGGACATCGTCAACCACCAGCACCCGCAGTCCGCACAACGAGGCTTCCCGGTGCAGGATTTCCTTCAACGCCGGGGCTTCCGAGCTGTCCGGGGTTTCCTTGAGCCGGACCTGAAAAATGAAACGCGACCCCTGGTTCGGTTGGCTTTCCACGCGGATGCCGCCGCCCATCATTTCGACCAGTTGTTTGGTGATGGTGAGGCCCAGACCGGTGCCGCCATATTTGCGCGTGACCTGACCATCGGCCTGCGCGAAGGCGGAGAAAATCTCGCCTTGCTGGTCGGCGGCGATGCCGATGCCGGTGTCATGGACGGTGAACTCCAGGCAGAGCGTGCCTTGCTCGGACGTTTGCGAGCAGGCATTGACCATCAGTCCGACGGTGCCGCGCTCGGTGAACTTGACGGCGTTGCCGAGCAGGTTGATGAATATCTGACGCAGGCGGGCGGGGTCGCCGCTGACGAAGCGCGGCGTGTTTTGGCCGAGGTCGTAGACCAGTTCGAGTTCTTTCAGCGCGATTCTGGGGGCCAGCGATTTCAGGGTTTCTCCGATCAGGTCGATCAGGTCGAAGTCGATTTCCTGGATGTCCAGCTTGCCGGCTTCGATCTTGGAGAAATCGAGGATGTCGTTGATCACCGTCAGCAGATGTTCGGCCGAGGTTTTGACCAGACTCAGATATTCACGCTGCTCGCGGGTCAATTCGGTTTCCAGGGTCAGATCGACCATGCCGATGACGCCGTTCATCGGGGTGCGGATTTCGTGGCTCATGTTGGCCAGAAACTCGCTCTTCAGACGGTTGCCGACCTCCGCCGCATGGCGCGCGGCGCGCAATTCCTGGTTCAGGCTGGAGAGTTGCTCTTTCTGCTGCTGCGCTTCGGCCAAGGCGCGGCTCAGTTCGCTGGTGCGGCTTTTGATCATCAGATCGAGTTCCGAGGCGAGCAGCCGCAGGTTCTGATTGTTGCGCTCGAATTCCAGGGATTTTTCTTTCAGCAATTGCTCGGCTTGCAGTCGTCGCTGATGCTCCTGCTGGTAGCGGTGTTGCCAGTTTTGTTCCGACATGGTCATTCCCGCGGATAACTATGGAATGCCGGATCAATGACGGATCGTGTACCGCTGTTGCTGGCAAACCGCCCGCTCATGATCCTGCTCCGACTTGTTTCGACGCACTGTTAACGGTTGCTTCGATGGCGGACTTGAGTGCGCCGAAACGGATAGTCAAGCATCGCCGCGGCTCGCGGGCGGCGACCGCTCGCGGAACCAACAGCGTCAACACGGCGATCAGCATCGGGCAAAGCCTCAGGGTGTGGTTCAGGTGGGCCAAATCAGTCGTCAAGATGCGCCATGTGCGGCTTCTCATCTTGATAATTGGCGCGTATCACCAAGGCTTCATCAAGCCGGGAAATAAACGCGGCGACACAGAGCGGGTCAAAATGCGCCCCGGCGCCGACTTGCAGGAAATCGATGGCTCGCTCGATGTCCCAGGCTTTTTTGTAAGGCCGTTCGGTGGTCAGCGCGTCGAATACGTCGGCGACCGCGACGATGCGTCCGCGCAGTGGAATGTCCTCGCCCTTCAGGCCGCGCGGATAACCTCCACCGTCGTATTTTTCATGGTGGCTACGGGCGATTTCCGCCGCGACATCGAGCAGATGCGATTTGCTGGCGCGCAGAATTTCCCAACCCTTCTCGGCATGGGTTTTCATGATTTCGAATTCGACTTCATCGAGTTTTCCCGGCTTCAGCAGGATGCGATCGGGAATGGCGATCTTGCCGACATCATGCATCGGCGCGGCGCGCAGGATCAGCTCCTGTTCTTGTTCCGGCAACCCCAGTTGCTTGGCGATGAGAAATGAGTAGTTGGCCATGCGCTGGATGTGCGCGCCGGTCTCGGGGTCGCGAAATTCCGCCGCTCTGGACAGGCGGGTGATCATTTCGTGCTCCCGGTCGAGGATTTCCCGGGTGGCCTCGGTAACTTTTTCCGCCAGCCAGGCCGCGCGATCGGCAAGGGCTTTCTGGCTGCGCCGCAAGGACAGCATGTTGCGCATCCGAGCGCGAAATTCGGCGCTGTCGATCGGTTTGGTCAGGAAGTCGTTGGCCCCTGATTCCAGCGCGGCATAGCGAGTTTCCTTTTCATGATCGGCGGTGATCATCAGGACCGGGATATCGGTGTTTTCCGGTCGTTCGCGATAACGGCGGATGAACTCCAGGCCATCCGGCGCCGGCATCATGTAATCGACTATCAGCAGATCGGCAACATTGTTCAGGCACCAGTCCAGGCCGGCGGCGGAGTCCTGAAAGCACAGCGGCTGATATTCGCCGCTGGCCCGTTTGACCAGACTCTCCATCAGCTTCAGATTGACCGGGTTGTCATCTACGATCACGATCAGCATGGGAATGAACTCCTTGAAACAGGATTCCCATAACGGACATGGCGTCTGAAACTTGAGTCGCGTCCGGCGCCCCGCGCGGCCGCCTGGTGGTTATTCGCGCGCCGCTTGCGGCATGGGCGGGCGTTTCTCGATGGTGACCTTGAGCAGCTTTTCGGTTTGCGCTCGCATCAGGCGCAGTTGCGCTACCGTGCCGGGCGGCAACGCGGCGATCAGGTTGAGCAGCGACGAAGAGTCCTTGACCGGGTGGTCGTCCACCGCCAGCAGAATATCGCCCGGGCGAATTCCGGCGCGATCCGCCGGGCCGCGCCGCAGAATGCCGGCGATCAGCGCGCCGTCGGTGGATTTCAGGGCGAAGGATTCGGCGATTTCCGGCGTGATTTCCTGGACTTCTATACCCACCCAGCCGCGGGTGACCCCGCCATGCGTGATGATTTCCTGCATGACCTGACGGGCGATGGAAATCGGAATCGCGAAGCCGATGCCGAGATTGCCGCCGGAACGCGAGAAAATGGCGGTGTTGACGCCAACCAGATTGCCGTCGCCATCCACCAGCGCGCCGCCGGAATTGCCCGGGTTGATCGCCGCGTCGGTCTGAATGTAGTTCTCGAAAGTGTTGATCCCCAGATGGCTGCGCCCCAGCGCGGAGATGATGCCCATGGTGACGGTCTGGCCGACGCCGAACGGGTTGCCGATGGCCAGCACCATATCGCCGACGCGTTGGGTTTCGCCGCGGGCGAACGTGATCGCCGGCAGGTCTTTGCGCTCGACCTTGAGCACCGCCAGATCGGTCTCCGGATCGGTACCGACGGTCTTGGCGTCCAGCGTCGTGCCATCCGACAGCGCGATCTGAATTTCGTCGGCGGCTTCAACGACGTGATGGTTGGTCAGAATGAAGCCATCCTCGCTGACAATCACGCCCGAGCCCAGGTTGGAAACGCGTTGCGGGCGATTGTCGTCGGGCAGGCGGTCACCGAAAAAACGCCGAAACAGCGGGTCATCCAGCAGCGGGTTGCGTTGGCTGTTGACCTGCTTGCTGGTAAAGATGTTGACCACCGAGGGTTGCGATTTTTGGGCCGCGTCGGCAAACGACGCGACGGCTGGCGCCGATCCGGAATGCGCGACTTCGCGTATCGTCACCGCCGCGCCGTCGAACGGCAGCAATCCTGGAGCAATGCGATCCAAAGCGAACAGCGCGGCCGCGAGTATCGCCAGGGACGCCACAAATTGTGCGAACAACAGCCAGAGCCGGTGCATAAGCTTCCAGATACGGTGGGGTCGGAGTTGAACGATTCTAGCTTAAGCGTTTATCCCGAATTTTCCTCTTCTTGTCTGGCGGCGCTATCGCGCTCCGCCTCGGGTGCACTCGGGTCCATGTGGATACCGACCAACATTCCGGGTTTATTCCACCTGTCAGGCTTTAAGTCCGGGACCTTTTATCTGTAAAATGCCGGCTTTTGTTTAACTGGCTAAGTTGCGTATTCGACCGGAATGTCTTATTTCTCCGGCGTGTGCGGCGTCGGCAAGTAGATGATTCATTCCTATGGGCAGGATAGATGTTATGAGCAATGTGAGCGTTGATCCCTCAGATCCTTCAAAACGCCGGTTTTTGGTGACCATGACCTCAGCGGTGGGTGGCGTGGCCGCGCTAGGCGTGGCAACCCCGTTCGTCCTCAGCATGATGCCCAGCGCCCGCGCCAAGGCGGCCGGCGCGCCGATCGAGGTCGATCTGAGCAAAGTCGAGCCGGGTATGCAATTGGCCGTCGAGTGGCGTGGCAAGCCGGTCTGGGTGGTGAATCGCACCCAGGAAATGCTGGATGCGCTGTCCAGGAACGATGCAAAGCTGATCGATCCCGCTTCCGAAAATGCCAGCCAGCAACCCGCTTATTGTCAGAACCCGACCCGCTCGGTCAAGCCGCAATACCTGATCGTGGTCGGCATCTGCACGCATCTGGGATGCTCGCCCACCTATCGAGCCGAAGTCGCTCCCGCCGATCTGGGCCCGGATTGGCTGGGCGGCTGGTTCTGCCCTTGTCACGGTTCCCGCTTCGACCTCGCGGCGCGTGTTTTCAACGGTTCACCGGCCCCCACCAATCTGGTCATTCCGCCGCACAAGTACCTGTCCGAAACTCGGGTGCTGATCGGCGATGACCAGGGCGCGGCCGCCTGATAGCGACGGAGAGTTAAGCGATGCAAAAGTTACTGAATTGGGTAGATGAGCGTTTTCCGCTCAGCGTCTCCTACAAGGCGCACTTGTCGGAATACTTCGCGCCGAAGAATTTCAATTTCTGGTACTTCTTCGGCTCGCTGGCCTTGCTGATGCTGGTGGTGCAGATCGTCAGCGGCATCTTCCTGACCATGCATTACAAGCCGGACGCGGCTCTCGCCTTCGCTTCCGTGGAATACATCATGCGCGATGTCGACTATGGCTGGCTGATCCGCTATGTCCATTCCACCGGCGCCTCGCTGTTCTTCGTGGTGGTCTACCTGCACATGTTCCGCGGCCTGATCTACGGTTCCTATCGTCAGCCGCGCGAGCTGATCTGGATCTTCGGCGTGATCATCTATCTGGTGCTGATGGGCGAAGCGTTCATGGGCTACCTGTTGCCGTGGGGCCAGATGTCCTACTGGGGCGCCCAGGTGATCATCAATCTGTTCGCCGCCGTGCCGTTCATCGGCAACGACCTGTCCGAGTGGATACGCGGCGATTACGTGATCGGCGATGCCACGCTGAACCGCTTCTTCGCCTTCCATGTCATCGCGCTGCCCCTGGTGTTGCTGGGCTTGGTCGTGGCTCACCTGGTGGCGCTGCATGAAGTCGGCTCGAACAATCCCGACGGCGTCGAAATCAAGAAGCTGAAGGGCGCGGATGGTCATCCGCTGGATGGCATACCGTTCCACCCCTACTACACGGTCAAGGATATTCTCGGCGTGGTGGTGTTCCTGATGGTGTTCGCCGCGATCGTGTTCTTCGCGCCGGAAATGAACGGTTACTTCCTTGAAGCCAATAATTTCATACCCGCCGACTCGTTGAAGACGCCCGAGCATATCGCGCCGGTCTGGTACTTCACGCCTTATTACGCGATTCTGCGCGCCGTTCCGCCGATCCTCGGTTCGCAATTCCCCGGCGTGGCGGCGATGGGCGTCGCGGTATTGATCTTCTTCGCGCTGCCCTGGCTGGACCGCTCGCCGGTCAAATCGATCCGCTACCGCGGACCGAAGTTCAAGATTGCGCTGACCCTGTTCGTGATCGCCTTCATCGGCCTCGGCATCCTCGGCGTGTTGCCCGCCACGCCGCTGTACACGATCATTTCGCAGATTTTGTCCGTGGTGTACTTCGCGTTCTTCCTGTTGATGCCCTGGTACACCAAAAATGATACGACCAAGCCGGTTCCGGAAAGGGTGACCCAATGAAAAAGCTGCTGCTTCTGCTTTTGGCCCTGCCATCGCTGGCCATTGCGTCCGGCCCCGAATTGCATCTCGATAAAGCCCCGGTCAATTTCAATGACCATGGTTCCTTGCAGCGTGGCGCGCGGATATTCGTCAACTACTGCCTGAATTGTCACAGCGCTGCTTACATGCGTTACAACCGCATGCAGGAAATCGGACTGAGCGAGGCGCAGATCAAGGACAACCTGTTGTTCGCCAGCGAGAAATCCGGCGAGACCATGACCATCGCGATGCGCACCGCCGATGCCAAGGCCTGGTTCGGCGCGCCGCCGCCGGACTTGTCGGTGATTACCCGCTCACGCGGACCAGACTGGGTTTATACCTATCTGCGCAGTTTCTACCGTGACGATACGCGCACTACCGGCTGGAACAACACCGTGTTCGACAAAGTCGGCATGCCGCACGTGATGCAGGATCTGCAAGGCCATATGGCGCCGGTATATCGCAGTGAAATCGGTGAAGACGGCAAGGAGCATCACGTTCTCGAACGCATGGAACTGGTCAAGCCGGGCCAATTGACACTGGCCGAGTATGATGCGCAGGTGGGTGATCTGGTCAATTATCTGAACTGGATGGGAGAACCCGCCAAAGGTGATCGCATGCGGATTGGACTGGTCGTGCTGCTGTTTCTGGGTGTATTTTACGTAGTCGCCTTCTATCTCAAGAAGGAATTCTGGAAGGACGTGCATTAAGCACGCGGTAACCAACATGATGCTTCTCTACTCAGGCGCCGCCTGCCCCTTTAGCCAGCGCTGCCGCATTGTCCTGTATGAAAAGGGCATGGACTTCGAGATCAAGGATATCGACCCCGCCGAGAAGGCGGACGAGATTGCCGCGATGAATCCCTACAGCCAGCTTCCGATTCTGGTGGAGCGCGATTTGACGCTGTATGAGTCGAACATCATCAATGAGTACATTGACGAGCGTTTCCCGCATCCGCAACTGATGCCGGCCGATCCGGTGATGCGTGCCCGCGCGCGTCTGTTCCTGCACAACTTCGAACGCGATCTGTTCTCGCATCTGTATGACGTGGTCAACGGCACGCCGAAAGCCGCCGAAAAGGCGCGCATGATCGTGCGCGACAACCTGACCCAGATCGCCCCGATCTTCAACAAGCAGAAGTACATGCTGGGCGATGACTACTCGATGCTCGATGTCGCCATCGCGCCTTTGCTGTGGCGGCTGGATCATTACGGCATCCAGTTGCCGAAGCAGGCGACCCCGCTGCTGAAATATGCCGAGCGTCTGTTTACCCGTCCGGCGTTCATCGAAGCTCTGACGCCGATCGAAAAGGCCATGCGCAAGTGAGTTGCAAGCCGTGAGCGCACTCTCTCAGCAGCCCTATTTTCTGCGCGCCCTCTACGAGTGGTGCGTGGACAACGGCTACACGCCCTATCTGACGGTGCGGGTGGACAAGCAGACGCGCGTCCCGCAAGCTTTCGTCAAGGATGGCCAGATTGTCCTGAACGTCGGTCCCAGCGCGGTGCGCAACATCCATATGGATAACGACTGGGTCACATTTTCCGCGCGCTTCGGCGGCATGTCGCATTCCATCGAAATACCGGTCGGCAACGTCATTGCGATTTATGCCCGCGAAACTGGCGAGGGTATGGCGTTCGAACATCTTGCACAGCCTGGCGGCGCGGATGCCGACGCCGAGCAGGATGCGATGACCGACGCGCTGGAAGACGACCACTCCAAGCCACCTCAGCCACCCAAAGGCAGGCCGCAGCTTAAAGTGGTGAAGTAACTTCGCAGTGATTGTCGCTTGCCTGACAAGCCAATATTGCCGACATAGCTCAGTTGGTAGAGCAACCGCCTTGTAAGCGGTAGGTCCCCAGTTCGAATCCGGGTGTCGGCACCAGAAATATCAAGAACTCAGGCTGCTTTTCGGAGTGGCCTTGTTCGTGTGTCGTGTAGCCACCATGTAGCCAAATCCGGGCAACGCCGGCGAATGCAAGCGCTTGGTTACGCTGTAACCGTCCCTGAAAATACGGGCTCGTTGCGCAGTCGAACGCCCTGAAAAGCCTTGTCAATATTAATGGATGCTAATATTTGCCGTCTTTGTGTGGCGGCTGCATATTCATGCGTCATTTGATGGTTTTGCTGATTCGCGTGTTGCTGGGCGTGGGGCTGCTGTTTCCAGCCGCCAGGGCCGATATGGACAGCGGTCTGATGGCGTATGCCAACGGCGACTTCGATACCGCCGCGCGGGAGTTTTCCGCATTGGCCGCGCAAGGCGACAAAGAAGGGCATTACTACATGGGCTTGCTCTACGAAGAGGGGCAGGGTGTGGAGCAGAGCTACCAAGCGGCGGTGAACTGCTACCGCAACGCCGCCGGACAAGGGTTTCTGGATGCTTACTTCGCGCTGGGTGAAATCTATTTGCGTCAACCGGGCGGCAAGCGAGATCGGGTCGCCGCCTACTATTGGTTGGGCATGGCGGCCAAGCATGGGCATCCCCGCGGCGAGGAAGAATTTCGGCGCAACAAGCGGGCGATGACGCCCGACGAAATACGCCTTGCCGAACAAAGATCGCGAGCCGGATTCTGATGCACCGGCTTCGTTTGTTTCCGGGCAGCGGAAATGTCGACGGCGCGCGATAGTGATCCTTGTCCCTGCGGATCGGGTAAATCCTATTCCGTATGCTGTCAGCCGTATTTGACGGGGGGCACATTGCCGTCGAAGGCGGAGTTGTTGATGCGCTCGCGTTACGTCGCCTATGTGCTGGAGGATGGGCCTTATCTGTTGACCACCTGGCATCCGTCAACGCGCCCGGCATCACTGGATTTTGATCAGGCACCGCGGCCGAAGTGGCTGGGTTTGTCGGTCAAACGACAGGTCGAACTCGATCAATGCCACGCCCTGGTCGAGTTCGTCGCGCGTTACAAGCTCGAAGGCCGCGCCTTCCGGATGCATGAGACCAGCCGCTTCGAACGGCTCGATGGCCGCTGGTATTACCTGGACGGCGAGGTGGCCTGAGTCTGGGTGGCGTTGCATTGCGCCATGGGTATCCAGCGCCGCAGCCAATGTTTGGCGCTTTGTCGGGCATGGCGCATGGCGATTTTTTCTTCCGGGGTCTGGTCGGCGCGGAAATCGAAGGCCCGCCTGGCCAACGGATAGACCTGGTATTCGACCGGAATGCCGCGTTCCCACAAGGCATAGAACGCTCGACCGCCGTTGATGCGACGCAGTTCGAAATCCTGCTCGCCGATCAGGAACAGCATCGGCGTTTCGATCTGCATGACTTCCGGGGCGACGCGGAACAGTTGATCGGGTTCCGGCGCGTTGGGGTTCTGCATGTGGCCGTAGTAGCTGACGATGGCGGCGATGTCCTGACCACGCTTGGCGGCGAGGCGGATGGCGTAGTAAGGACCGCGCGACAGCGCCACGATGCCGACCGGGGTTTTGCAGGCTTCCGGCATGCGCAGCAGATAATCCAGGCCGGCCTCGACGTCGAGTTCGGTTTCCCGGTCATGTTCGGCGGGCCAGCGTTCGATCATGTGGCCGGATAGCCATTCGGGCGCCACGACCAGGAATCCCTGTTCGGCGAGTTCGGTGATGTGGCGACGCTCGTTTTCGTCATAACCGCGCTTGGCGTGGATGAACAGTACGGGCGGGAACGGGCCTTTGCCGGGCGGGATGGCGATTTCCGTCGGTACATCGATATCGCCCGCCTTGAGTGTGACAGAGCGGATTTCGACCGTCCCGGCTGGATCAGCCGCCGCGATGCCGGCCGGAAGCAGCAGCGCGATGGAAAACGGAATAGCGTATTTCATGGGCGTGCTCCTAGGTCTACCAGAGGATGATGGGCGGTTGAACTTTATACTCCATCAATGAATTCAAGTTCCTCACCAGACCGAAGGGGCAGGCTCCTAGATGCGCCGATTCTGCGATGGCTGTTGCTCTCCGCCGCGCTGCATCTGGCATTCATCGTGCTGTTTCAGGCCAGTCCGATCGACAGCGGGCGGCAAGTCGTGGTGATCAATGCACATTTGCAGAAAGCCGAGGCGCGGCCGCCTGATGTCGTCGAACCGGTTGAACCGGCGCTTGAGGCCGAGCCGCTGGTGGTCGAGTCTCGGGAATCCGAAACCGCGCTCAGCGAACCGATCGAGATGCCCGTCACGGCGCCGCCGGACGTGGCTGCCGCGCCGACCGAGAATGCCGTTCCCGTCGCGGATGCCGCGCCCGCGCCGGCCGAAACCCCTGTTCCGCAAACC
>JAGUXX010000088.1 GCA_020061585.1 Betaproteobacteria bacterium
CGAGGAAATCCTGCGCAAGATTCAGCATGCCCGTGAGGTCTTGGTGGCACAGAGTCAGCCCACCTAAATGTATAGGCATTTGTGAAACATCACACTAGGTTGCCTGGGTGAGCAGATTGCGGGAAGTGCTACCCCCAATAACCGGGCATCCAGGTTGGATATGCGGTTCAACCGCGAACCAAAGTCGCTCCAGGAGGAACCTTGTGCCGAAGCTCGTTGCAATTGCCCGACGCAGGTTGTTTGCCCGGCGGTCGGTCCGGATACCAGATTCGACACTTCCCCGGCGGTGGCATGTGACCCGGCGGTATCTTGAACTGATGCGAACTGGATTGACCGGCACTGGGTTGAGCCGGACCGGCTATGACCAGCCCTTCTGTCGCGCATCCAGCCAGCAAACTGACGGCGACGCAACCGAGCAATACTTTGATCGACATGGCGGTTTCCCTATTCTGCGATGCGGTGGTGTGATGATGCCAATGATCAGGGCATTGGGCTACTGCCGAATGTCGTGGCGTCATCAAGTTATCACAGCGCCACCGTCAGACTGATCCACCAGTCTGGCAACAACGGAATGACCAGGGCTTCCAGACGCTTGTCCCAGCCCAGCAGGATGGCAACGCCGAGAAACACCAGCAGCAGGCCAAAGCCAGATTTCAGCGTTTTAACGTGACCCAGGACCCAGCCGCGCATCCGGGTGAAACCGGCTCGGGAGGCATAGGCGGCGACCATCAGCGGGATTGCCGCGCCAAGACCGAAGGCGCCGAGAATCAGCGCGCCACGCAGCGCGCCACCTTCGCTGGCCACCAGGGTCAGGGCCGAGATCAGCAGGGGCCCGGAACAGGGGCTCCAGACCAGACCCAGCACGCCGCCCAACAGAAAGGAGCCGCCAAGCGAGGTGGCATTGATGCGGCTGGACAGGCCATCCGCACCGCTAGCCAGAGGCGTCATCAGTCGGGTAAACGGTTCGTTGAGCGCCGGGATCAGCATCACCGCCCCCAGGATCAGCAACAGCCAGCCGCCCGCGCTGCGCACGCTGTCCCCGTCTATGCCCAGGGCCGGACCGGCAATGCCCAGCAACAGCCCGCCCAGCGTGAAGGAAGCGACCATGCCCAGACCCATGAACAACGGGCCGGCACGATGTCCCTGAAGACTTCCGCCCACCACCAGTGGCAACAGCGGAAACACACAGGGATTCAGAGTGGACAATCCACCGGCCGCCAGGGCCAGGAAGACGTGTCCCAGGGATATGGCTTCAAGCATCTCAGCGAGCCGTCAGCAGCGCCGCCTTGAGTTTATCGGTCCGGGTTTCACCGCCCACACGGGTTGTTTCCTGGTTTCCCCGGAAGACGATGATCACCGACTGGCTGCGTACCTTCAGCGTGCGCTTCAGTTCGCGCTCGGCATCATAGTCGACCACCAGCAGGGTTATGCCCTGCAATTGCGGATCGTCCTTGAGCGCCTTGAATGACTTTTCCTGCGCCTTGCAGGTGGAACACCAGTCAGCGTGAAAATGCAGGGCGACCGGACCGCCGACAGCCTGGGTTCGTGTCAGTGCTTCCTGGGAGTAGGGCTGGATATCGATGGATCGGGCGAGTCCGGAGACCGACGTCAGCAGGACAAACAGGGCAGTCATCAAGGCACGGGATTTCATGGGTGTGTCTCCTGGGGGGGAATGTGAGCATTGGTCGGACGAAACAGAAAATCCTTGCACCTGTTCGACAAGATTCTTGGTCGTCGATAAAGTCTGTGCTGCCGGCAAGCATGGACCTCGAAACACGAAGAGCACCACACTCGTATCGTGTCTGACCCGATGGTCATGCGTCCACCAGACCGCGGTGCGTAAGGTCAACGGTGTTTCATTGGGTGGAAAGCGCGGTAAATTCCGGTCATATATTTTGGTGATGTCGGCGGTAGGTCACCGAGATATTTGAGATGGCCGCCGCAGCCCTTGCGACAGTCTGAAGCGCCAAACCCTGGCACCAGAACGACGCCTGGTTGGGTTTGGTTCATTTCGCATTCGTCGCGTTCCGCGCGCACGACGCTGGTCACACGCGCTTCCATCGCGTCGAGCAGGTAGTCGATATGCCAGCGCAATGTCTTGTCACGCCGCATGTGGCGCGCGATGCGCGCTTCGAAATTGCGCTTTGCCGATCCGGTGTAGACGTATTCGCCAGCCGGAAAATCGAACGCGCCCAAGCGCCCGATTTGCAGGCGCACCGCCTGGCTCAGGTGGATGCGGAGTTGGTAGGTGCGGAACACGGTGTGTGCGTCGTGCCGGGACCAATGACAGTGCGGGGTGGTGCAACGCGCTGCGCTAATTGCACCCCGCAGCGCTGAAATACCAACCAGAACGGCATCACCGGCTGATCGGCTTATACCGAATCCGCTTCGGTTTCGCGCCTTCCTCGCCCAGGCGTTTGCGTTTGTCGGCTTCGTATTCCTGGTAGTTGCCGGCGAAGAAATTCCAGTGCGAGTCGCCTTCGCAGGCCAGAATGTGGGTGGCGATGCGGTCGAGGAACCAGCGGTCGTGGGAGATGACCAGCACGCAGCCGGCGAATTCGAGCAGGGCGTCTTCCAGCGCGCGCAGGGTTTCCACGTCGAGGTCGTTGGACGGCTCATCCAACAGCAGGACGTTGCCGCCTTGAATGAGCGTTTTCGCCAGATGCAGGCGGCCGCGTTCGCCGCCGGACAGGTTGCCGACCAGCTTGCCCTGGTCGCCGCCTTTGAAGTTGAAGCGGCCCAGGTAGGCGCGGGCGGGCATTTCGAAGCGGCCGACGGTGAGGATGTCGGCGCCGTTGGCGACCGCGTCGAACACGGTCTTGTCGGCTTCCAGACCTTCACGCGACTGGTCGACCGAGGCGACCTTGACGGTCTGGCCGATGTCGATGCTGCCGCTGTCCGGTTGCTCGCGGCCCTGGATCATGCGGAACAGCGTCGATTTGCCGGCGCCGTTGGGGCCGATGATGCCGACGATGGCGCCAGGCGGGATGCTGAACGACAGGTCGTCGATCAGCAGGCGGTCACCGAAGGCTTTGCTGACGCCGTTGAATTCGATCACCTTGTCGCCCAGACGCTCGCCCGGCGGGATGAAGATTTCCTGGGTTTCGTTGCGTTTCTGGTATTCCGTCGAGTTCATTTCCTCGAAGCGGGCGAGACGCGATTTGGACTTGGCCTGGCGCGCTTTCGGGTTTTGCCGCACCCATTCCAGTTCCTGTTTCATCGCCTTCATGTGGGCGTCGATCTGCTTCTGCTCGGTTTCCAGACGGGCTTCCTTCTGCTCCAGCCAGCTCGAATAGTTGCCTTTCCACGGGATGCCGTGGCCGCGGTCAAGTTCTAATATCCATTCGGCGGCGTTGTCGAGGAAGTAGCGGTCGTGGGTGACGGCGACCACGGTGCCGGGGAAGCGCACCAGGAACTGTTCCAGCCACTCCACCGATTCGGCGTCGAGGTGGTTGGTGGGTTCGTCGA
>JAGUXX010000143.1 GCA_020061585.1 Betaproteobacteria bacterium
GCTGCGGCAGTCGACAGCGGCCCGGCGCAACCGGATCTGCCCGGACTCGAAATCGAAGCGGAACCGACGCCCGCGGCAGCGTCAGCGCCCGAGGCCCGACCGACGCTGGTCATCGACAAACCGGTGCGCACCGGCCAGCGCATCCACGCCGAGGGCGCCAATCTGGTGGTGCTGGCCATCGTCAACGCCGGCGCCGAATTGATCGCCGACGGCGACATCCACGTCTACGCGCCATTGCGCGGTCGCGCCCTGGCCGGCGCGCGCGGCAATACCGCGGCGCGCATCTATGTGCAGAGCATGGAAGCGGAACTGGTCGCCATCGCCGGCTATTTCCAGGTGTTCGACGAGGGCATACCCGAAGCGGTGCGCGGCAAATTCAGCCAGGTTACGCTGGAAGGCGAGCGGATCGTGGTGCAACCATTGAGCAGCAAGCGCTAAGCCGCAAACCCACAGCCGCTTTACAGTTAATATTCAAATCTTTACGGAGGACCCGTCACAGTGCCAAAAGTCATCGTAGTTACCTCGGGCAAGGGGGGGGTCGGCAAGACCACCACCAGCGCCAGCTTCTCCAGCGGGCTCGCCTTGCGCGGCAACAAGACCGTGGTCATCGACTTTGACGTCGGCCTGCGCAATCTGGATCTGATCATGGGCTGCGAACGGCGCGTGGTCTACGACATCATCAATGTCATCAACGGCGAAGTGACGTTGAAGCAGGCGCTGATCAAGGACAAGCATTGCGACAACCTGTACGTGCTGCCCGCCTCGCAGACGCGCGACAAGGACGCCTTGAGCCTGGAAGGCGTCGGCCGCATCATCGACGAGTTGAAGGAAGGATTCGACTGCATCGTCTGCGACTCGCCGGCCGGCATCGAACACGGCGCGTTCAGCGCCATGTATTACGCTGACGAAGCCTTGATCGTGACCAATCCGGAGGTCTCCTCGGTACGCGATTCAGACCGCATCCTGGGCATCCTCGCGGCCAAATCGAAGCGCGCCACCGAAGGCGCCGAACCGGTCAAGGAACATCTGCTGGTCACCCGCTACGACCCGAAACGCGTCGCCGCCGGTGAAATGCTGTCGGTCGACGACATTCAGGAGATTCTGCGCATCCCGCTGATCGGCGTGATTCCGGAATCGGAAGCGGTGCTGCAAGCCTCCAACTCCGGCACCCCGGCGATCCATCTGGAAAAGAGCGATGTCGCCGAAGCCTATCGCGATGTCGTCGCCCGCTTCATGGGCGACGATGTGCCGATGCGCTTTACCACCGCCGAAAAAGCGGGATTCCTGAAACGACTGTTCGGAGGCCGCTGAGATGTCATTGATCGACAACCTGCTCGACTACCTGCGCGGCGACACCAAGAAAACCGCCGTGGTCGCCAAAGAACGCCTGCAAATCATCCTCGCCCACGAACGCGCCGGTCGCAACGCCAGTTCCCCCGACTACCTGCCGGCATTACAGGAAGAGCTGCTGGCGGTGATCGCCAAGTACATCCACGTCGAACGCGACATGATCAAGGTACAACTGGAGAAACACGGCGAATACGACGTGCTGGAACTGAACGTCATGCTCCCCGAAGACAAGCGCGGCGCCTGACCCTTCAAAGTGTGAAACGTTACTCGCCGCTACGCGGCTCAAGTGAAAAGTGAAAGGTTAAACGCCCTTTGGCGCCCCATTCCACTTTTCACGTTTCACGTTTCACGTTTCACGTTTCACGTTCAGCGCAGATACCCTTCGTGTTCCAGCTTCAGCACGATCATCTGCACCGCCTCTTCGACACTGTATCGCGTGGTATCGATCGCCAGTTCGGGGTTTTCCGGAATTTCATAGGGGTCTGACACACCGGTGAACTCCGGAATCAGGCCGGCTCTGGCCTTGGCGTACAGACCTTTGCGATCGCGCGACTCGCAAACTTCGACCGAGGTGGAGACGTGGATTTCCAGGAAACCGCCCCACGCCTCGATCATCGAGCGTACCGCGCGCCGTGTCGTCCGATACGGCGCGATCGGCGCGCAGATCGCGGTGCCGCCATGCTTGGTGATTTCGCTGGCGACAAAGCCGATGCGGCGAATGTTGATGTCGCGGTGCGCTTTCGAGAAGCCGAGTTCCGATGACAGATGGGTGCGCACGATATCGCCGTCGAGCAAGGACACGCGGCGGCCGCCCATTTCCATCAAGCGCACGGTCAACGCGCGGGCGATGGTGGATTTGCCGGAGCCGGACAGTCCGGTGAAGAACACCGTGTAGCCCTGGCGCTTGCGCGGCGGGTAGGCCTTGCGCATTTCATCCAGCACTTCCGGGAAGCTGAACCAGTCCGGTACCTTGATGTCCCGCATCAGCCGGCGGGTCAATTCGGCGCCGCTCATGGTTTCGGTGCGCGCCTCGGCGGGGGCTTCATCCTGGGTCAGCCATTCGTCGCGTTCCTCGACGTAGACCATGCGCGGAAACGGCAGCAGGGTGACGCCCAGGCTGTCGTGGGCGACGGCATAGACATTGTCGCTGGCGATATTCGGGGTGTCCTCGCCGCGACGCTGACGGGCTTCCTGATGCAGATCCTCCAGCACGGTTTCACCGCCGATGACCAGTTCCGAGCAACCGTAGTTGCGCGCCATGATGGCTTTCAGCAAGGTCTTGCGCGGCCCCGCCGACCACGGCGTCATCGGGTTCAGCGCCAGCATGCTGGTGGCGGCCGGCAGGCGCGGCATCAACGCCTGGCAGGCACGCACCAGCGCGAAGTGGCCGGACTCCATCACCGGGTCGGCGCCGGCGACGGCATGAATCAGCAAATTGGCCTCTTGTTGCAGCGCCGTGCGCAACAGGAACTCGTATTGCGGCCGATGCAAGGCTTGGCTGGGCTGATAGGCGATGACCCGGCGCCAGCCCAGACGCGAAAACTGCTCGCGCATTTCGCTCGGGGTCAGACGCAGATTCAGGAAATCGTGGCGCGGCGGCAAGGTCACCCCCTCGACCCGACCGCCGACGTAATATTCGCCGGGCTGCGCCAGCACTCGCGCCAGCGGCACGCCGGAAGCCTGCGCCAGGGCCATTTCGGCTTGCGGATCGGCGGGCCAGACTTCGCTGATGTGCAGGATCGCCGGCATCACGCCCTCGCTGTCGCGCAACGCCACAGTTATCCCGGGACCGAGTTTCTGCGCCGCTTTCTCGGACACGATCAACATTACCGGACGCGGCCAGAACAGTCCGTCCGGCAGCTTCATGGCGGACAGAACGCTGTGCCGCTCGGCCTGGTTCATGTAGCCGGTCAACGGCGACAGCGCGCCATTGAGCAGCAGTTCGAGTTCGCAGATCTGTTTCCAGCTCAGATCCAGCGAAGGCATGTTCAACACCTCCCGCTTGATCTCGGCGATCCGCTCCGGCGTCGCGATCAGCGGTTTCAATTCACCGCCGTAAGGGGTGATCAGACTATCCATGGTGTACTCCTGGTTTGTTGTTGGTTATCGATCAGGCCGGCCAGGCCTCGAAGAAGGCGGCGACGAAATCCGGGATGCGATCTTCCGGCAGGACGTTGATCCCCGCCGCCGCCTTGCGGCCGCCGCCGGTTTCGAAGCGCTTGCACAGCTCATCGGCGCCGCTCTTGTTGTTCAACGGCGCGCGCACGCTGACCACATAGTGGCCCTTGGGCGCGCGGGTCAGCATGGCATGCGCGCGATCCGGATGCGCGCTGGCCAGATCGTTGGCATACACCCCGGAAACCCGGCGCGCCCAGGCGGCGTCCGGCAGGACGAATACCGCGCCGGCGGCGCGCGCTTCTACCGGCTGGCAAGCGCGGGCATTGGCCATGTCGGCGGCATAGCCGGCGCTGAGGGTCTGGAATGCCGGCGCTTCGCGCATGAACTCGAACGGGTCGCGATAAGGCTGCAGCAGCCGATACAACTCCGCCGGATGGAAGTGCAGATCGGCGAGGCTGTCGCCATAGCCGTTGTAATTGAGGCATTCGCCGAGTTCGCGCAACTGATCGAGCTGCGCGTCGCTCAGCCCCAACGGCGCGGCGGTGGCCCGCGCGGCGGCGTGCAGGTTGTCGCCGAAGGCGGCGGCCACCGCCCATAAGCGATGCTGACCATGCAGATGGCGGTCGACCAGCAGGCTGGTGCAGACATCCGCGGAAGTGTCGATATTGGCCTGGAAATTCGCGTGGACCGGCAATTCGCCGGGATTGTGATGATCGAACCAGCGCACCTTGACGCCCTTGTCCAGCATGGCGGTCAACGCGGCGAGGTTCTTCTCGACCGCGATATCCAGCGCATTGACCGTATCGCCGGCCACGGCGTCAATCTGTTTCAGCAGACCGATATCGCGTTTGACGCCGGTGATCAGCGTGGTTTCGAGCGGTTCGGCCAGTCGCAACTGGTGCAGGGCGCAGATGCCGTCGGCATCGCCATTGAATGCGTCATAAATCATGGTCGTGGGTGAATTTTCGTGAATTGAAAAGTTGAGGTTTCGAATATACCGGTTGGAGGTTGCTCAATGCCGCGCGATGAGCAATTTCAGTAGGCTTTGGCATCCTTGAACATCAGCCAGACGGTCTTGGCGATGATCATCAGATCCAGCGCCAATGACCACTTGCGCAAATAATTCAGGTCGAACTGCACGCGCGCGGCCATTTTCTCCAGCGTTTCGGTCTCGCCGCGCAAACCGTTGACCTGCGCCCAGCCGGTAATGCCGGGCTTGACCTTGTGCCGCAGCATGTAGCCGGGGATCAACTTGCGATACATCTCGTTGTGCGCCACGGCGTGCGGGCGCGGTCCAACGATGCTCATGCGGCCCTGCAATACGTTGATGAACTGCGGCAGCTCATCGAGCGAGGTCTTGCGCAGGAAGCCGCCGACCGGTGTCACCCGCGCATCGTTCTTGGTGGCTTGCTTGACCTCGGCGTTATCTTCGCAGACCGTCATCGAGCGGAATTTATAGACCACGATTTCTTCGCCATTCAGCCCGTAGCGACGCTGCTTGAAAATGATCGGGCCGGGCGAGGTGGCTTTGACCGCCAGCGCGACGATCGCCAGCACCGGCGCGATCAGCAGCAGGATCAGGCTCGCCAGCAGCAGATCGGTGACCCGCTTGGTGAAGGCGTTGATGCTGATGAACGGCGTCTCCAGGACCGCGATCACCGGCACGCCGCCAACCTGGTCGATGCGCGCCTGAATCAGATCGTAGGTGAAAATGTCCGGCACCAGATAGACCGACGCGGTGGTGTCCTTGAGATGGTCGAGCAACGCCGTGATGCGCCGCTTCTGCGAGATCGGCAGGGCGATATAGATGACGTCGACGCGGTGGCTATGAATATAGCTGTGGATGTCCCGCAAATGACCCAGATACATCGGTTTGACATCGTCCGCCAGACGCTCCGGCGCGCGGTCGTCGAAAAACCCCGAGGTACGGGTAAACAGTCCGTCATTGGAACGCAAACGGCTGAGCAGGCGCAGCCCCAGATCGTTGGCGCCGATGATCACCGCGTGGCGAGCCTGGCCGCTTTCGTAAGCCTGCTGGACATACAGTCGGATCAGGCTGTGGGCGATGAACAGCACGAAGGGCGTGACGGCCATCCAGGCCAAAATGACCACTTCGGTGAAATGATGATCCAATTGCGTGACATAGCCCAGGAACAGGATGGCGGCCGCCGTCATGCTCCAGGCGATGAGAATGCTGACCAAACCGCTCATCGGTTTGAACCGGCCACCCGGCTGCATCAAAGAGATATCTTCGAAGATCTGCGCCGACAGAAAGAACGCGATGATGCCGAGCACGATGTAGTAACCATCCAGCGGCTCGTTGAAGGCATACAGGGTGAGCAGCAATGTGCCCGCCACGCCGACCGGATTGGTCACGCGACTGATGACGGCAAGGCTTGAGCTTTCGTTGTACATGGTTGATCGAAGTTTAAGTTTGCCGAGACATGATCGGATTACCAGAATGGCCATTGACCGCTATGCAACACCCACAAGGCGAGCGCGAGATTGGTCAGCGCATGCGACGCAATCAGCGCCCGGAGATTACCCGAAGCCCTGTACAACCTGGCATAAGCCAGGCCGGCGACAATACCCGCCAGCCATAAGCCATGCTCCAGCCCGAACAGTACGCTGCCGATCAGGACCGCGCCCCGATCCGGAATCGATCCGGAAGCCCAGGATACGCAATGGTCCCGCCTCGCTCCCCCCGCAATGACGGGCATTACTTCGGATCGTTGGCGGCTCCGGTCTCGCCCGCGCCGGCGTCCGGGCTGGCGTTGAGCGTTGCCTCGGCCGGCGATGCGACCGGTTTGGCGGCGGCGTATTCGCCCAGGTAGTCGATCTTGGCGGTTTCCTTCAAACGCTTCAGCTCCGCCTCGGCGGCGCCACGTTTCTTGGCGTTATCCAGGAAACGTTCGATCGTCGGCCTGGCTTGCTCGGGCGTCATGGGATGCGTTTCCGAGCTGGCCACCACCAGAATGTTGAGCCCGTTCGGCGACGCGAAAGTCATCGCCTGACCATCTTTCAACTGATGCAGGCGCGGCAGCAGCTCCAGCGGCAATTGCTCCGCGGTCTTGGTCGATTGCACCGCTCGGGCGGGAATGTTCTGGGCCTTCAACCAGTTTATGAAATCACCCAGATTCTTGGTTTCCTGCAACTGCCCCTTGACCATTTCAACATTCTCCGGCGTGACCTGAACGTTGATTTCCTGCAAGCGATAAATGCGGCGCTCGGCAAACAACTCGGGGTGCTGGGCATAGTAATCGGCCAGCTCGGCATCGTCGGGTTTGGCCTGACCCAGTGTCATGCGCTGAATCAAGGCCTGCGCCAGGATCTGTCGACGGGACGCTTCAATGGCTTGCAGCACTTGCGGGTCAGCATCGAGTTTGTCGGCAATCGCCTTTTGCACCAGCAACTGTTGGTCGACCATCGAATTGAGCACCTTGGCGGCGGCCTGCTTGCTCTGCTCAGGATCGAGATTGCCCAGCTTGGATAATTCGTGATTCAGTTGATGCACGGTGATTTCATCGCCGTTGACGGTTGCCGCGACCTGGGCGGTGGGCTTGGCCTCGGGTTTCTGCTTGTCGCCGCAGCCGGTCAGGGCCAGAGCCAAGGCCAGGGTCAGGACGCCGAAGCCGATCGGGTGCATGGTGCGCATTTCTATTCCTCGCTGTAATGAACATGAATTATGGAAACAAAACGGGTCGACGAAACGCATCGACCCGTAACAGGACCGTATTATCCGGGTATCGGCGATAGACTCAACCTTACGCTGGCGAGCGGCGAACCTACAAAATTCCCGCCGCGTAATCCGCCAGACGCGAACGTTCGCCACGCGCCAGGGTGATATGGCCGCCATGTTCCCAGCCCTTGAAGCGATCCACGACATAAGTAATGCCGGAACTGCCTTCGGTCAGATACGGCGTGTCGATCTGCGCGATATTGCCCAGACACACTACCTTGGTGCCGGGGCCGGCGCGGGTGATCAAGGTCTTCATCTGTTTCGAGGTCAGATTCTGCGCCTCGTCGATGATCAGAAACTTGTTGATGAAGGTGCGGCCGCGCATGAAATTCAGCGACTTGACCTTGATCCGCGAACGTACCAGATCCTGCGTCGCCGCCCTGCCCCACTCGCCGGCTTCCTCGTCGGGCTTGTTCAGCACGTCGAGGTTGTCTTCCAGCGCGCCCATCCAGGGCGTCATCTTTTCCTCCTCGGTGCCGGGCAGAAAACCGATGTCCTCGCCGACCGGCACGGTAACGCGGGTCATGATGATCTCGCTGTAGGTCTTGCTTTCCAGGATCTGCGTCAGCCCCGCCGCCAGGGTCAGCAAGGTCTTGCCGGTGCCGGCCTGACCAAGCAAGGAGACGAAGTCGATGTCCGGATCCATCAGCACATTCAGCGCGAAATTCTGCTCGCGGTTGCGCGCGGTAATGCCCCAGACGTTGTTCTTCAAGTGGCTGTAATCCTTCACCGTTTCCAGCGTCGCGGTGTTGCCGGCGAGTTCGATGACCTTGGCCTGGAACGGTTTAGAGCCTTCCTGCCAGACGAACTGGTTGACCAGCAAAGCGGCGCACAGCGGACCGGTGACGCGGTAATAGGAGCGCCCCTCGCGCTGCCAGGATTCCATGCCCTTGGCGTGCTTGTCCCAGAAATCCGCCGGCAGCTCGACGACACCGCTGTACAGCAGGTCGGTATCTTCCAGCACCTTGTCGTTGAAGTAGTCCTCGGCCGGAATCTCCAGCGCCCGCGCCTTGATGCGCATGTTGATGTCTTTCGACACCAGGATGACCTGACGATCCGGCTGCTGCTGCTTGAGAAACGCCACCACGCCGAGGATCTGGTTGTCGACCTTGCTGAACGGCAGGATCGAGGTGACATCGCTGGTGATCGGGTGGGTCTGCAGGAACAGCCGGCCGGTCGCGGCCTTGTGGCTGTGCTCGGCGAGCGGCGCGCCATCCTGGATATGCATTTCCATCGAACTGACGATCTCGTCCAGGAAACGCGTGACCTGACGCGCATTGCGCGCCACCTCGGTCATGCCCTTCTTGTTGTGGTCCAGTTCCTCCAGCGTCGCCATCGGCAGATAAATGTCGTGTTCCTGGAAGCGGTACAAGCAGGTCGGGTCGTGCAGCATGACGTTGGTGTCAAGGACAAACAGCTTGGTCGGCTTCTTGCTGGATTTACGCGCCATTGGGGAATTTCTCCGGGGTGGGGTTACAGGGAACTTACGAAGTCCAGAACCTGCTTGGCATGATCGGGCACCTTGACGCCGCGCCAGACCCGCGCGACCCGGCCATCCGGCGAAATCGCGAAGGTGCTGCGTTCGATGCCGCGTACCTGTTTACCGTACATGTTTTTCAGCTTCATGACGCCGTAGGCCTCGCACACCCGTTCGTCGGCATCGGACAGCAATTCGAACGGGAAGGAATATTTGGCCTTGAACTTCTCGTGCGAAGCCGGGCTGTCACGCGAAACGCCGAAAATTTCCCAGCCCAGAGCCTGGAATTGCGCGTGCAACGCGCTGAAATCCAGGCCTTCGGTGGTACAGCCCGAGGTATCGTCCTTGGGATAGAAATACAGCACGACGCCGCGTCCCTGCAATTCCGACAATTTGCGCGTGCCGCCACCGGTGGCGGGCAGTTCGAAATCCGGTGCTGCTTGATTTTCCATGAGGGGCTCTGAAGAAATTCGACGCGGCCATTATCCGGGACGCCCATCGCCGGGGGCAAGGCGAGTAACCCTTGCGTAACCAGCCCGCCTGCTAGTACCTTGCCCGGCATGAACAGCACCAGCATGCAAAGCATCGAACTGCCCATCGCCGGCATGACCTGCGCGGCCTGCTCGACGCGCCTGGAGAAAAATCTCAACAAGCTGGACGGCGTGTCCGCCGGCGTCAACCTGAGCACCGAAACCGCTCGCGTCGAGTACGATCCGGCGCGGGTGGCAGTGACGACGATCCTCGAACAGGTCAATAAAACCGGTTTCAGCGTACCGCCGCAAAGCCTCGACCTGGCGATCTCCGGCATGACCTGCGCGGCCTGCTCGACGCGGCTGGAGAAGGTCCTGAACCGCCTGCCCGGCGTCGAAGCGCGCGTCAACCTGGCCGCCGAGAAGGCGCGACTGCGCTACACGCCGGGCATCGCCACGCCGCAAGCGCTGATCGCGGCGGTCGCCAAGGCCGGCTTTGCCGCCGCGCCGATCACCGAGGCCAGTCGCGCCGAGACCAAAGCGCGCAAGGCGGCGGATTACCAAAATGAACTGCGCGTGTTCGTTGTCGCCAGCCTGTTCACCCTGCCGCTGTTGGCGCAGATGCTGCCGATGCTGGCCGGCGCGCATCACGTCGAGTGGCTGCCGCCCTGGCTGCAATGGTTGCTGGCCACGCCGGTGCAGTTCTGGGCCGGGCGGCGATTCTACAGCGGCGCCTGGAACAGTCTGCGCGGCGGCGGCGCCAATATGGATGTGCTGGTGGTGCTGGGCACCAGTGCGGCTTATTTGTTCAGCGTCGCGGTGATCCTGTTCGATCTCGGCGGCCATGTCTATTTCGAGGCCAGCGCCGCCGTGATAACCCTGGTGCGGCTCGGCAAATTGCTGGAAGCCCGCGCCAAATCCCGCACGTCGACCGCCATCGAACAATTGATCGGTCTGCAACCACGCAGCGCCTGGGTCGAAAAACCCGGCCCGGATGGCAAGCCCGAGGCGGTGGAAGTCGAAACCGCGCGGCTGCGCATCGGCGACGTGGTGCGCATCCGCGCCGGCGAGCGCATTCCGGTCGATGGCGTGGTCATCGATGGCGCGTCCAGCCTGGATGAAAGCCTGCTCACCGGCGAGAGTCTGCCGGTCGCCAAGCACCCCGGCGATGCCGTGCATGCCGGCAGCCAGAACCTCGACGGGCTGCTGCGGGTGCGCGCGGAAAGTGTCGGCGCGCAAACCCAGTTGATGGAAATCGTGCGTCTGACCGAAGCCGCGCAAGGCTCGAAAGCGCCGATCCAGAAACTCGCCGACCGCATCTCCGGCATTTTCGTGCCGGCGGTGATTCTCATCGCCACACTGACCTTCATCGGCTGGTGGCTGGCAACCGGCGTGTTCACCGCCAGCCTGATCCCCGCCGTCGCCGTGCTGGTCATCGCCTGCCCGTGCGCGCTGGGCCTGGCGACGCCGACGGCGGTGATGGTCGGCCTTGGTCGCGGCGCGCAACTGGGCATCCTGGTGCGATCGGCGGAAGCGCTGGAACGCGCGGAAAAACTCTCGCTGCTGGCGCTGGATAAGACCGGCACCCTGACCGAAGGCCGCATGGCGCTGGTGGCGCTGCAACCAGCGCCCGGCATCGCGGAAGACCAACTGCTGCGGCTGGGCGCGGCGCTGGAACAGGGCAGCACACATCCGCTCGCGCTCGCCATGCTGCAAGCGGCCAAAGCGCGCGGTATCGCCTATCCGACGGTGGCGGGTTTCGAGAATCTGCCCGGCCAGGGTGTCAGCGGCACGGCGGAAGGCCGCGCGCTGAGGCTGGGCACGGCGGAATGGTTGCAAACGCCAGACGGCCCGGCATCCGCGGAACATGGCGCGGCAACCTGGATTACGCTCGCCGATGCCGACACACCCCTGGGCCGCCTCGCCTTCGCCGACCGCCTGCGCCCGACCTCGAAACACGCCGTCACGCGACTGCACGAGCTCGGCATCGAATGCCTCATGCTGACCGGCGATCATCCCGACGCGGCGAAGGCCATCGCCGGAGAAGCGGGCATCACGGACTGGCGCGCGCGCGTCAAACCTGGCGACAAGGCCGCCGCGGTCTCCGCGTTGAAAACAGCCGGTCGTGTCGTCGGCATGGCCGGCGACGGCGTCAACGACGCCCCGGCGCTGGCCGGCGCCGATGTCAGCTTCGGCATGGCGAGCGGCTCCGACATCGCCCTGGAAGCCGCCGACATCACCCTGATGCGCTCCGACCTGAACAGCGTCGCCGACGCGGTCGAACTGTCGCGCGCGGTAATGCGCAAGATCCGGCAGAACCTGTTTCTGGCCTTCTTCTACAACGTGCTGGCCCTGCCGCTGGCCGCCGCCGGCCTGCTCAATCCGGTGATCGCCGGCGCGGCGATGGCGCTGTCGTCGGTTTCGGTGGTCGGCAATGCCCTGCTGCTGAAGCGCTGGCGGCCGAAATCACCCTGACCAGCAAGTCAGGCTGCCTGACGGATCAGAACCGCGCCGTGCGGCTACAATCGTCGCCATGCCAACCATCCGACATAAACTCATGAGCAATATCGACTATCTGGCGATTACCGCCTCCGGCGAAGACAAGATCGGTCTGGTGCAGCGCTTTACCAGCCGCATCGTGGAAGCCGGCTGCAACATCGAGGAATCGCGCATGGCGGTGCTCGGCAATCAGTTTTCGATACTGATGCTGATCTCCGGTCCGTGGAACGCGTTGACCAAGCTGGAAGATCGCCTGGCCCAGGTTGGCGAGGAACTCGGCTTGACCATCATGCACAAACGCACGCGTCCGGCCGAACGCAAGACGCCGCTGGTACCGTATCGGGTCAATGTGGTGGCGATGGATCATCCCGGCATCGTGCATAACCTGGCCGATTTCTTCGCCCGCCAGGGGATCAATATCGAGGAACTGATCACTGAAACCTACCCCGCGCCGCACACCGGCACGCCGATGTTCTCGGTCAACATCACCGTCGGCATTCCCGCCGACCTGCACCTGCCGACGCTGCGCGGCGATTTTTTCGATTACTGCGACAACCTCAATCTCGACGCGGTCATGGAACCGGCGCGGGATTGATCGGCCGTAATGAAGCCGCAAGCCGACCGCCTACGTTTTCCGGAGGACGAAAAGCGTCAACCCTGGTTGCCGCTGTTGCTGGAAATCCAGCATCTGAGCAATCTCGGCGTCGCCGCCGCGATCAAGGCCGATGGCCGCCGCCTCGCCTGCGCGCGCGGTTGCGCCAGTTGCTGCCGGACGCATGCCGACATTCCGGTGTACCCGCTCGAATTGATGGGCATCGCCTGGTATGCCGAGGAAAAACTCGCCGGTGAACTGCGTAGCCGCGTGCAGCGGCAATTGCAGCTTCACCGCGAGCTCGGCGCCTGTCCGTTTCTGATCGACGAGGCTTGCGCCATCCACCCGTTGCGGCCGATGGCCTGCCGCCAGTTCAACGTATTCAACATAGTGTGCGCCAGCGGCGAGGATGCGTTCCACACCCGACCGGGCGACGTATTGAAACCGGACATGAAACGCAAGAACGAAGCGTTGCGCGAGATGCTGCGCCACCACGACATCAAGGATGGCCGTGAACGCCGTCGCCTGGTGGAAAGCGGCGAGGTGCATCGGCTGGCGCAAAGCCTGCGCGAACTACGATGGGAAAGCCTGGCGGCGCGGATGAGCAGATCTCGGCCTTGATCCATCACGATCGGGAAAAACCCCGATCCACAACAGCCCTCGCCTCAAGTATTCTGTCGACCCGGACTGTTTACGCCCAACGCCATGAGCCATAAACACGAACATCTGCTGCACGCCATATTCCAGGATCCGATCAGCGGCAACATTCACTGGCGGGAAATCGAATCGCTGCTGCTTCACCTCGGCGCCACCGTCGAGCCGAATCAAGGCGCGCGCTTTCGCGTTGTGCTCAATGGTGTCGAGGGTTTTTTGCATCATCCGCATCACAGCAGCGTGCTGCTCAGACAGGACATCAAAAATCTGCGGCAATATCTGGCCTCGGCCAAGGTCACCCCCTCGCTCTACGAAATCTCGCAAAAGGAATAATCCGCTTGCCTTTGTTTACTTCCTGCCGCGCCGGAGCGCGACTCGCGGCATTCTTGTTGTTCGCAAGTTGCGCCGGCGCTTCGGCGACCACCGACCCGTCCGCTACTCCGGACATCCCGCCAGCCGCACCGACGGCCGATGCGGCCGAGTTCGCCAACTGGCGGGCGCGGTTACGCGCCGATGCATTAAACAGGGGGATCAGCGCCGCAACTTTCGATCAGGCCCTGGCCGATTTCCAGCCCATCCAGCGGGTCATCGAACTGGATCAGCGCCAGCCCGAATTCGTCGATACCTTCTGGAATTACCTGGATCGTCGTGTCGAAGGCCGGCGACTGACGCTGGGCAAGGAACATCTGCAACAACAACAACGACTGTTGCGCGACGTGCAAGCCCGTTACGGCATCCCGCCGGCGCTGCTGGTTGCGTTCTGGGGTCTGGAAACCAATTACGGCGCCACCACCGGCAACTTTCCGGCGCCGATCGCTCTGGCCACCCTGGCCTACGACCATCGTCGCGGCGCGTTCTTTCGCAATGAACTGCTGAATGCCTTGGACATCCTCGAACAGGGACACATTCCGATTGCCGACATGAAGGGTTCCTGGGCCGGCGCGATGGGCCAGATGCAGTTCATGCCATCGACCTTTCTCGGTTATGCCGTGGACGGCGACGGCGACGGCCGCAAGGACATCTGGCGCTCGCTGCCCGACGCGTTTCATTCCGCCGCCAACTATCTGCAGCGCAGCGGCTGGCAGCCAAACGAAATCTGGGGGCGGCAAGTGATGCTGCCGGAAAACTTCGATTACGCTGCCGCGCGGCTGGATATCAAACGTCCGCTGCGCGAGTGGTCAGCGCTGGGGGTGCGCCAGGCGGATGGCAAAGCTTTGCCGAAGGCGGCAATGAGCGGCGCGATACTGCTGCCGCAGGGCCATCTGGGACCGGCATTTCTGGTCTATCGCAATTTCGATGTGATCATGCAATGGAACCGTTCGATCAATTACGCCTTGAGCGTCGGCCATCTGGCTGATCGACTGATCGGCGGTTCGGCATTGACACTGGGACGCGATGCCGACAATCGGCGTCTGACGCGCGAGCAATTGATGGAAATTCAGTCGCGGCTCGGTCAGCTCGGCTTCGAACCGGGCAATATCGACGGCATTCCCGGCTCGAAAACCCGCATCGCCATCCGCGCCTACCAGAAAGCCGCGGGCTTGCCGGCGGATGGTCATGCCTCGGCCAGTCTGCTGGAGTTCATGCGCAAAGAAAGCGCAACGACGGCGCCGGCGGACGTTTGATCAGCGTTTGCCGCCACCAGCGGCGCGCATCAACAGCCAGTCCAGCGCCCTGATCGGCAGCACGCGCTTCAGCCACCAGAACGCCACGGCGGGAACGGTAACCGGGTAACGCGGCCGGGGCGCCGGGCTTTCCAGCGCGTGGATGACTTTTTCCAGCACCGCCTCGGCCGGCAGGGTGAATGGCGCGGCTGGCCCCGGGGCATGCAGGCGGGCGAGTTGCACTTCGTACTGGGCGCGGTGCACGCTGTTGCGCCAGTCGATATGTCGCTCGAAGTGCGGCAGGCAGTTTTCCCGAAACCGCGAAACGATCGGTCCCGGTTCGATCAGCGCGACCTGGATGCCGCTGCCGCGCAATTCCTGGCGCAGCGTGTCGCTCAACCCTTCCAGCGCGAATTTCACCGCGTTGTAGGCGCCGCGATAAGGGAAGGCGGCATAGCCCAGCACCGAGCTGTTCATGACGATGCGGCCGTGGCCTTGGCGGCGCATCACCGGAATGACGCGGTTGGTCAGTTCCAGCCAGCCGAACAGATTGGTTTCGAACTGCTCGCGCATCGCCGCGCGGGTCAGATCCTCGACCGCGCCGACCTGGCCGAAACCGCCGTTGTTGAACAGCGCGTCGAGTCGCCCGCCGGTTTGCGCCAGCACCGCATCGACGGCGGCATGGATGGAAGCCGTATCGTCGAGATCAAGCAGCACGCTGTGCATGCCCTCGGCGCGCAAGCGCTCGACATCCTCGGGCTGGCGCGCGCTGGCGAACACC
>JAGUXX010000248.1 GCA_020061585.1 Betaproteobacteria bacterium
GCCGGGCGACCGACGGGTCGGCGGTGCGCGCCACCGTCGCCGCGTCATGCGCCAGATAGGCGGCCAGATCGTCGATCATGCCCTCGGGATAGCCCAGCACCAGGCAGGGCAGCCCGGCGAGCTGGCCGGCTGGCGGCTGGTCCGCGTCGATCGGTTCCAGCGCTAGCTTGAACGGCAGGCTGACGCTGAACAGCGAGCCGCTATCCGGCTGGCTTTGCACGTGGATTTCGCCGCCCATCATCTCCACCAACTGACGCGTGATGGTCAGCCCGAGTCCCGTACCGCCATATTCGCGGGTGGTGGAGAGGTCGGCCTGAACGAAGGGCGAGAAGATCCGCGTCAGGCTGGCCTGATCAAGGCCGATGCCGTTGTCTTCGACGCGAAACTCCAGTCGCGTGGCGTCCCGGGTTTGTTCGGTCAGGATGACGCGCACCGATACCCGCCCAGCGCGCGGCGTGGCGCTGGAAAACTTGATCGCGTTATTGGCGAGATTGATCAGGATCTGGCGCAATCGCCCTGGATCGCCCAACACCTCGGCGGGGATGGCCGGATCGGTGAACAGGGTCAACTCGACGTTATTCTTCAAGGCCATGCGATCGAGGATGCCGCAGGCCTTCTCGACCACGTCGGCGACACCCATCGGGAGGCTGTCGATATCGAGCTTGCCGGCTTCGATCTTGGAGAAATCGAGGATATCGTTGATCACCGCTAGCAGCGCGAACGACGAGTCGCGAATGATGTCGGCCATCTCCATCTGCGGGGCGCTGAGGCTGCTTTGTTGCAGCACCTCGATCATGCCGATGACGCCGTTCATCGGCGTGCGGATTTCGTGGCTCATGTTGGCCAGGAAGGTGTTCTTGGCGGCGTTGGCGCGTTCCGCCTCGATCTTGGCGGCGCGCACCGCCTGATCCGCCGCCCTGCGACCGGTAATGTCGCGCAGCACGCCGGTGTAGTGGCGCTCGCCGCCGAGTATCAGCTCGCTCACCGAGATCTCCAGCGGGAACGTGTCGCCATCCTGGCGTTGTCCGATGACCTCGCGCCCGGCGCCGACGACGCGCGCCTCGCCGGTGCGGTGGTAACGTTCGAGATAAGCGTCATGCTGGCCGCGCTCCGGCTCGGGCATCAACATCCTGACGTTGCGCCCGACCGCCGCGTCGGCGGCATAGCCGAAAATGCGCTCGGCGGCCGGGTTGAAACTTTCGATGCTGCCGTGCTCGTCGATGGTGATGATGCCATCCGCCACGGTGTCGAGTATCGCCTGCAGGCGGGCGGCGATGTCGCGCACCGCGGCGGCGTCAGCTTTGGATTCCAGCGATGCGCGCTCGCTTTCGCGCAACGCCTGCTCGGCCCGCTTGCGCTCGGTGATGTCGCGCGCCAGGCAGGTGAAGCGCGCTGACTGGCCGGGCGCGACGGCCATGCGGGCAACCGAGAGTTCGAACCAAAGCCGGCCTTGCGGCAACGCCAGCGCGAATTGCTTGCCGGTGGAGCGGCCGGTCGTGTCGGCCTCGCGCAAGGCCGCCAGGACAATGTCCGCCGCCTCGGCGGGAAGCACCTCGGCGACCGTTCTGCCCAGCAATTCCGCCACTGGCGCCACCAGCACATCGATGCGCGGCGAATGGCAGGTGTAGAAGCGGCCATCGAGCCCCATCTCAAGCAGCAAGTCGGGGATGGCGTCGAGGGTTGCCTGCAACTGGTTTTTCGTCGCCAGGATCTCTTGCTCGCGCTGCTTGCGCTGCGTGATGTCCTGGTGCATGACCACGACGCCATTCGGATGACCATCGGACAAAGGCGATGCCGTCATCAGGAACCAGCGTGGTTGCGTGGGCGAATGACAGGGATATTCCAGTGAAAAGCGCTTGGCTTCGCCTGCCAGCACCGAACGGATGCCTACGGCGGCCTGTTGCGCCGGGGCGGCGTCATCGCCGCGCGCGTGGTCGCAAATATCGAGGTAACTGAGGCCGACCCCATGCTTCGGGCCTTGCAGCGCATTCGCGTCGGCGAATTGCCGCCATCCCTGGTTCACCGAGACGATGCGTCCCTGGCTGTCGAGCAAGGCGATGTTGGCCGGCAGCGCGTTGAGGATGGCGGCCTGCTTGGCGGCTTCGCTGTCGCGCAACTGCTCCTGGACATGGCGCAGCAAAAAGGTCCGGCCTTCGCTATCCGCTACCCCATCCACCTCGCCGGCGGTCAGTTCCTCCAGACGTTGCCCGGTCGCGTGCAGGGTTGCGATCAGCGCGGCAATTTCCTCGTTGGCGTCCGGCGCGAGCGGTGGATCTAGCGGTTTCATGCCGCGCCAGCGACCAGCCCCAAGGCCAGCAATACGGTCGGCGCATGACTTAGCGTGCCGACGACTTTTCTGACCGGCGGCGGTGTCAGCGCCACCAGGGTCGGGGTCATCAAGATGCCCTCCGCCAAGGCGCGCTTCGGTTCCCGGAAGACGTCGATGATTTCAATTTCATGGCGATCCGCCAAGTGGTCCCGGCAGAATGCGGCCAGATTGGCGACCGCCTGGACCGAGTTGGGCGCGTCGCCGGCGACGTACAACTGGAACTTGAACAGCGCGCGTCGGCTCATGGCAGGCTCGCTTCCGCACCCGCGATCGTCGCATCGTCGCCGCGCAACTCCTTCATCTGGCTGCGGCCGCGCGACAACTCGCCTTCGTGGCTTTGCGTGGCGCGCACCAGCAAGGCCTTTTCGACCTGCTTCGCCGTGAGCTCGGTCTGCAGCGACTTCACACGCACCTCGAGCTCGGCCTCCTCGGCATCGAGTTTGACCCGCTTGAGCTTGGCGGCGGCCTCGGCGGTTTCGCTGGCAACCCGCTCGGCGCGTTCCTTTTCCCAGCGCAGGGTGCCCATCAACACCTCGCCGCCGGCCGTGTAGGTGTCGGCCAGTGTCACCCCGGCGTCGCTCAGGATCAGCTCTCGCAACTGGTTGGAATGCGCCGTGCCGCGCGACTTGACGATCGACAGGCCGCGGTTGCGCTCGCCGGCCTGCATCAGGTAGTTGAGGTGGATCCAGGTATCCACCAGCGCCGATATCTGCAGTGGTGAGCCGTTTTCCACCCGGTTCGACATCTCGTCGAGCAGACTGGTGCAGAGCAGGGTGATGCCGTCGCCCTTGGACCAGTCGATCAAGCGGTCGGCCACATTCTGCACAGTCGAATCGTTGCTGGATTTGTACCAGGTCGACACCGGATCGATGACCAGGCAACGGGCGCCATGCGCTTCCGCCAGGGTCTTGACCCGCACCAGGTAAGACTCCGCGCTGCCGGAGATGGAACGCGCCGAGATCATCCGCAGGCAGCCGTTCTTGACATATTGATCCAGCCCGATGCCGACCGAAGCCAGATTGCGGATCACCTCGTTGCAATCCGAATCGAAACTGACGAACAGGGTGCGCTCGCCACGCTGGCAGGCCGCCGCCGCGAAAGCGCCGCTCAAGGTGGTCTTGGCGGTGCCGGAGAAGCCGGTGATCAGGATGCTGGCGCCGCGGTAGTAACCGCCGCCGAGCATGGTGTCGAGCCGTTCGACGCCACTGGATACGCGCTCGTTGCTGACCTTGGCGTCGACGCGGGCCGGCGTGCGCGCGACGGCGACCTCCAGCCCGCCGCTGCCGATCAGGAACGGCGATTCATTCTCGTCGAAGCCGGAGCCGCGATACTTCAGCACCCGCAGATTGCGATGCGACACGCCCAGCGCCACGCTGTGGTTGAGGATGACGGCGCAATCGACCATGAATTGCATGAAACTGAACTGCTGCTGGATGACCACGCTGGTCTCGTCCCCGCCGGCCTTGGCGGTGATGATGCCGGTCAGTTCGCGCGCCAGCAACCAGGCGTGCAGCCGGTAGATCTCGCGGCGTTTCGCCGCCTGATCCGGCAGCAGCGCCAGGACCACATCGAGGGCGTCGAACACGATGCGCCGCGCCCGCATCGCCTTGGCCTGCGCCTCCAGCGCCGCGAGCATGCCGCCGAGATCGAAATCGCCGGACTGGACCAGATCGAACTGTGGTTGGGCGTCGAGGAAAAACAGCTTTTCCTTGCCCAGCAATTCGTCGAGCCGCCAGCCGAAACTGGTCGCGTTGGCGACGATGCGCGCCGAGTTCTCCTCGAAGGCGACAAAAATGCCCGGTTCCTTGCATTCCCGCGCGCCGCGCGCCAGGAATTGCAGCGCGAAGATGGTCTTGCCGGAGCCTGGCCCGCCCACCAGCAAGGTCGTGCGGCCATGCGGCAATCCGCCATTGGTGATCTCGTCGAAACCGGCGATGCCGGTCGACGCCTTGGTTGGGGCTTGCCCAAGTGGAGAACCGGCGGATTGCATTTCGTTCCCCGTTGAATAGTTGTGGTCAACAGCTTCCCGCCGCGAAATCGGGCTGTCTGTACGCTAGGCCACATAGCGTGTCGGTTCGGTCCTAGGCCGCTTATGTGCGTCAACAGACAGACCGCGATGATCTTGCGGCCTAGGCTGGCTTCAATTCAGCCAATAGCGCCGTGATCGATGGTCGATCGCGGCATATTTGCCGAAGCATTGCGTGCAAGCTCATGTCCTGAAGGAAACTGAATGAACAGGTTCAACAACAGCGCGATGGCACTGGCACTCGGCTTGGTATTCGGCACCGGCGGTATGGCCGCTGGCATCTCAAAGGATGAGTACAGCGCCGGCCAGGACTGGATCGCCGCCGAGTACGAGATCGCCAGGGCGGCCTGCGAGCCGCTGGCCGGCAATCCGTACGACGTTTGCGTCGCCGAAGCCCAGGGCAAGGCGAAGGTGGCAACGGCCGAACTCGAGGACAGCTACGAGCTGACCCGAGCATCGCTTTACCAGGTGCGCATCGCCGACGCCGAGGCGGGTTATGCGGTGGCCAAGGAAAAGTGCGATGTCCTGGCCGGCAATGCCAAGGATGTTTGCGTGATGCAAGCCAAGGCTGTGCAAGCCGGCGCCGAAGCCGATGCCAAGGTGCTGATGAAGTCATCGGCGGCGCGAGCCGCGGCCAACGAGAAGTCGGCTGAAGCGCGCATCGAGGCAAACCACAAGATAGCCGATGCCATCAAGGCTGGCGCGGCAAGCAAACTCGTCGCCGACTTCAAGGTGGCCAAGGCAATGTGCGACGACCTGGCCGGCAACGCTAAAGCAGTTTGTGTGAAGGATGCCGAAGCACGCTTCGGCAAGTAATTGCACAAGGTCCGGCGCTCCACGCCGGAAACACCACGTTTCAAAAGAGGTAACACCATGAAATCAATGCAGAAATTCTCGATCAGCGCGGTAGCCGCGGTGATGATTATTGGCCTGGGCGGATGTGCCGGCATGACATCACAGGAAAAGAACACCGCTATCGGTGCGGGGGTCGGCGCTGTCGGCGGCGCCATCCTGACCGGCGGCAGCGGTCTCGGAACCGCCGGCGGCGCGGCGGTCGGCGGCATCATCGGCCACGAGATCAACAAATAAGGCCGCAACCAAGCGGCCGGCAACGGACGATGCCGAGATCACGACCCAGGGCGCCTTTATTGCACTCAAGTCGTTCGCCGGGCCGCCCCACAAGAACGACTTGGCCCCCTTGGGGGGCGGCTCGGGGTTTCGAGCCGGGGGCTTGCTAACCCGGACTGGTTAGGGGGCATCAGTAAAGCTGAAAACCATTTGCAAGTCATACCGGCCATTTGTCCGGTGTAGCGTGAGGAAAAACATATGAAACCCATCAGATTCAACCAGCGCATCAGCGCCTTCCTGCTCATTAGCGCCTGCTTTATCGCGCTACCCGGTTGTCAGAAGCAGGAAGGCCCCATGGAAAAAGCCGGCAAGGAATTCGACCAGGCGGTCGAGAATTTCGGACAGCCGAAAGAAGGTCCGGTGGAACGCGCAGGTCAGGCCGTCGATGACGCGGCTGAAGCCGCCGGACAGAAGCTTGAACAAGCCGGCGAGCACATCCAGGATGCGGCCAAGGATTAGCCGTGGTGGCGGTAGCGCGTAGCCTTCGGCTTGCCGCGTGATGCAGTGCAAGCGGTGGTCAAGCGCGCCTGCCGCGTTCCATTCCGAAGGGAATTGACATGAAACTGATCAACCACAATGTGCTGGCGGTCACGCTGCTGGCTGGTTTGAGCGCGCCTGTCGCGATGTTGGCCGAGGCGACGGAGATGGCGCGGATGGCGGCCGTCGTTTCCCCGCCGAGCGATGCCGCCGAGGCGGTCGATGCCGCCCCGGCGGAGCGCATCGAATCGATGCCGATACTACCCGACCGGCCAATCGAGACGGTGCAGCCCGTGGACCCGGCTCACTCCAGCCTTGACGAACTCAACGCGCAACGCCTGGATGCCCTGGAAGCACGAATGGACGTGATGCAGATGCTGCTACAGATGACGCTGGGCCGCTGAGCGGTCCGCCGATTCGCCCGCCGCGCGCGGCGCGGTTCTCAGGTAGGGTGCGCCATGCGCACCGGTTTTCCTTCGATGCCGCGCGCGGTTGGAAGAGCGGTTACAAACGTCCCAGCAACAGCAGCACGATGATGATGATCACGATCAAACCCAGGCCGCCGCTGGGGCCGTAGCCCCAGTTCTTGCTATGCGGCCAGCTTGGAATGGCGCCGATCAGCATCAGGATCAGAATGATCAACAGTATGGTGCCCAAACTCATGATGCTCTCCTCGTAAAGGCGAATCGATCAGTTGGCCGGCGCGGGCGGTGTCACGATGATCGTGGTGCTCTCGCCCGACTCGCCGGTTTTGCCGGTGTCGCCGGTGTCGCCTGTGGCGCCCTGCATGCCTTCATTGCCCTGATAGCCGGTTGCGCCCTGCATGCCGGTGTCACCCGGGTTGCCGGTCGCGCCTTGCGGGCCGGCGGGACCCGGCACGGCAACCGTCGGGCCAGGTACTACGACCGTATTGCTGGGCCGGTCGCAGGCGGCCAAACCCAGCATGCCCAGCACGCCGAAGATGATGATTGAACGGTTCATGGCATATCCTTTGATTAGTTGATAACTCTGCTGTGGCGTTTCTGGAAACCGCCGTGAATAACCGGATCGACATTGGCTGTCGGTTCGGTACAGAGCCAGTTTGTGGTGGATGTGCCGGACAGTTCAGTTCGCTGGCGAACACTGCGAGAAATATTTGTCGCGCGCATCTGCGACCTGCTTCTGCGACCTATCCGCGACCATTTTCGCCGGCTATGTACGGATGCGCACAGACTCCGCCGCCGGGATTCGCGATCTTGAGTGCCTGATTGCACCGAGCGGCCACATCGCCTTTCCCGCCTGGCCTCGGCCTATCCACTTCTTTCCGGAGACATCCATGAATGCCATTTTCAGGAACGCGATGCTGGCAGCCGGTATGGTTATCGCTACCCAGGCCGCCGCTGAAATCACCTTTTACGAACGCGAAGGCTATGCCGGCCGCTCCTTCAATACGGAGCAACAGATCAACAACTTCAGGCGCTTCGGTTTCAACGACCGCGCCTCCTCGGCGGTGGTTGAACGCGACTGGTGGGAAGTCTGCGAAGACGTCCAGTTCGACGGCCGCTGCGTCGTCCTGCGTCCAGGACGCTATCCCTCATTGCGCGCCATGGGCTTGAACAACCAGGTTTCATCGGTACGCCCCGCCAGCAGGAATACGCGCGGCGAAGCCATGCGCTACCGGCAAGGACCGGTTGCGCCCTACGACTTCCGTCGACGCCACGATGAACGGACCTTCGAGGCTAAGGTCACCTCGGTGCATGCGGTGGTCGGTCCGCCCGAACAGCGTTGCTGGGTCGAACGTGAAAAAGTGGTGCAGGAGAGCAGCAACAGCAGCGGCGTTCCCGGCGCGATTGTCGGCGCTTTGATCGGCGGCGTGATCGGTCACCAGTTCGGCGGTGGCAGCGGTCAGGATCTGGCGACCGCCGGGGGCGCCGTCGCCGGTGCGGCATTGGGCGCCAAAGCAACGCGCAGAGACGAAACCAACGTTTCTTATCGCGATGTACAGCGTTGCGCCAGCGGTCCCAACCATGCTCGGCCGGAATACTGGGACATCACCTACACCTTCCGCGGCCAGGAACATCGCATGCAGATGACCACGCCGCCCGGACCCACGGTGACCGTCAACCAACACGGCGAGCCGCGAGAATAACGCCGGTCGCGTATCCGCGCGGAAGGTCCGTACCCGCGGTACAGGCCGGCGCGCGGCTTTCAACCCGAACCACTAACGGCAGACCTTTATCAAGGAACATGGCTCATGCAACCGCAACTGCACGATCGCCTGCGTCACACGCTGCTGCGCAACCCGGCCGACACGTCCGATTCGCAAAGCGGCATCTTGCTGGCGCTGGATGGACATCGGCTGGAACGCCCGGCATTGCCGCTCGCCCTGGAATATTGCAAACGCGCCGGCAAGCGCCTCGATATCCTGTTGCTCAACCCGCCGAAACCCGCGACGTTGATGCTGGGAAAATTCCTGCAGAACCTGGAAACGGCGGGCATCGACTATCGCCTGAGTTCAGGCGAGGGCGAACTGGCCGATCAGATTCCGCTGTACCTGCGCCGCTACAGATCCATCCAATGCGTGCTGCTGGACAAATTGGATGCGAAGTTGGAATTGGCCTTGGCTGCTTTGCGCCAGAACGAGTACAGCATTCTTCCGCTGGTGGATCGCGGAAGCAAGCCGCAGCCCGGGTAGCTTGGCCGATCTGTTGGCCCACCTTGCGGCGGAAGGCGCCTTGCTGGCGCGGGCCAGATCTATAGGCAACAGCGCCGCGGGTCAAGCCCAACGCGCCGGCAGCCTTGGGCTGCTGACGGATCCACCAGGATGGAAATACGCTTCCAGCACCTTGCGCAGTTCATGCGCGTAGACGGCTGGGGCATCACCCCGCGCACTGAGCTGTTGCATCGCCCGCGCGACCCGCCAATGTGCCGCGGTCAAGGTCAACCCTTCCGAGTACGCCAATTCCTCGGCGATTTCTCGCGCCCAGTCGCTGGGGTCATGCGGGAAACCCGGAAACAGATGGGTTGTGTTGCTCCGTCTGGGGGAATACTGAACGGTAGTGCTCATGATCATTTTCCTTTTGTTCAAGTTGTTTCTTGACACTCGGGAATGAAGCAATACCGCCAGTCGAAAGCGGGAGTTGATGCCGTTTATTCGGCGATGGCGGTATAGGTCATCGCCCTGTCATGCTTGGAATGATTGCGCCATGACCGGCTCCCGTCTGTACGAGAGCGCACACGGGGCCAAATACTGTGCAAAGGACGCCGCCGCCATTCTGTTCGGCAAAGTACTTTTCGGCCGGCAATTCCAAAGCCCGGGTTTATCCATGTGCGATGTCGTACAGACGCATCCGGCCCCATTGGAAAGACTTGAAATTATTCCGTCTCGCACGGGCCATCCACAGGAGCAAGACCATGAACGAATACCACCACTACGTATCCGGATTCTTTGCCCTCCGCGACGAAGCCGAAAGCACGCTTGCCACGCTCGTCGAACAGGGCTTGCCACGCGAAAGAATGAATATCTATGCCACCGACTCCACCTCGTCCTCCCCGGCGCGGGAAGCGAAGAGCGACGGCGTGCTGCAGGATGTATTGGTGGATGGCGCGATCGGCGCCGCGGTGGGCACCGGCCTCGGCGCGCTGGGCAGCGTGGCGCTGGCGGCGACGAGTGTGACGCTGTTCGTCGCCAGCCCGTTGGTCGCGCCGTTGATGCTGCTCGGCTGGGGCGCCAGTCTCGGCGGTTTTATCGGGGCTGCGGCGGGCGCCACGGCCGGCGAAGGCAACAAACAAGGCTGGCTTTCCGATTTGGTCGGCGATGCCATCGCCAATGGTCATGTCGTGCTGGTGGTGGAAACCCTGAGTGAGCAGGAAGCCACGACTGCGCGAACCGTGATCCAGGCTTCGGTCGGTGAATACCAGGAAGCTGCGCATCCCGCGTAGGCAATCCCCGCAAGGGGGACGCCGAAGCCGCAAGCAAAGTGCCAACGGCTACGCTAATGCGGTCATCGCGTCTTCCGCCGAATGTCGCGTGAAGCTGGCACGAAGATGGTGCAAGCCACCGGCAAGAAGCTGCCGGCTTTTCCACCCCACGCGGACTTCAATACTGATCGGCCAGCCAACCATCCAGTTGCGTACAGGCCTCTGTGGTCGGTTGGCTCGCGCCTTCGCCCAGCATCGGGGTATAGCAGAGGAATTGGTTGCCTTGCGCGTCCGACAGGTTGCGCAGCGGCATCTCGCCCAGGGTTTCATAGCCGCGCGCATCCATCATGACGAACTGAAAGTCGTCGCCGACGCAGATCTCCAGCTTGCCGCCGTTGCCGGCGCCGTATTTGGCCCACCAGGAGTCCGGGTCGGCGCCGTCGTACAACGGCGGAGTGGCCTGATCGCTGTTCTGGTGCCAGGCCATGATGGTCGGGTCCCGCATCTGATTTTGCCGGGCGATGCCTTTGGCGAGGAGGCTGGCGCTGTGGAAGTTGAGGGGGTCACCTTGGTAATCGACGTGGAGATTTTTCATGATGTTTCCTTTGCATGATGAATCACTGCTGCGGTTTGCGACGAAGTTGCCGCGCCTCACTTGTTGCTTATAGCCCTCTTCGTGGCCCTTGTCCGACAAAATAAGTCAACTATCAAGGGCGATCTTTATTGGCGGCATTTGCGTCAGGTCGTTGCGCCTGGCGCTGGTCAGCGCCAGGTTGTTCCCATGTACGCCAGCGCACCGACAGCCCGCCGGCATGCGACCTACCTTGCACAAACTCGGCAGTCTGATGAACGCCGGGTGTCTGTCCGTCAATTTCGCCGGCCAGTTTGTCAACTTGCAACGGAGAACGACATGATCAAAACAGATATCTCATCCCGTAGAAATGTGCTGCGCGGTGGACTGGCGGCAGCTTGTAGCCTGTTGATTCCGGCGGCTTTGCTGGGCTGTAACGCCAAGCAAAGCGAACCCGCGGCCAGCACCGCGCCGGCCGAACCCGCCGCGCCGTCGACATCGGGCAAAGCCACGCAAGCCAGCGTGCAGTATCAAGCGCAACCCAAAGGCGATCAGAAGTGCGCCGACTGCATGCATTTCAACGCCGCATCGAACAGTTGCACGGTAGTCGACGGGTCTATCAGTCCCGATGGCTGGTGCAGCTTGTGGAGCAGGAAGATCTGAACGCAGGTTTAGCGTCCCGACAACCCGGCTTCCACCCAATCCCAGGAGATCCACATGGATGCCATCATCAATTTCATCACCCAGTACGGTTTCTTTTTCGGCATTCCGCTGATCTTCATCGGTATCGTGATCTGGGTGTTCCGCCCAGGCGCGAAACAGCGTTATCAGGCCGATGCCAATCTGCCGTTCCACGGCGACAAGAAAAAGTAAGTCGGCCATGCCCGCAATTGCGCCGAACCCGGCTGCCGGCCCGTTGACCAGCGCGCTGGCGCGGCTGGGCATGCGAGCGGCGGCGGTGTTCGAGCAAGGCGTGGCGCTGTTCGCTTTCATCGGCGAGTGCGCGGTGGCGTTTGCCGGCTGGCTGGCGCACCCGGCGCGCATCCGCTGGCGGCCGATCCTGTTCAACATCCGCGGCGCCGGCTTCGATGCGTTGCCCATCGTCGGGCTACTGGCGTTCTTGCTCGGCATCGTGGTCGCCTATCAAGGCGCCGATCAGCTCCGCCAATATGGCGCCAACATCTTCGTTGCCGATCTGCTCGGCTTGTCCATGCTGCGCGAGTTCGCGCCGCTGATCACCGCCATCATCATCGCCGGCCGTTCGGGTTCGGCCTATGCCGCGCAGATCGGCGCGATGTCGGTCAGCGAAGAGATCGACGCGATGCGCACACTGGGTATCGCGCCGCTGGAGATGCTGGTGCTGCCGAAAGTCATCGCGCTGTTGATCGTGCTGCCGCTGCTGACCGTGTTCGCCGATGTGCTGGGCGTATTCGGCGGCATGCTGATGGCGCGCGCGCAACTGGATGTGGGTTTCCCGGAATTCCTCGATCGTTTCACCAAGGCGGTCGGCGTCACCGACTATCTGATCGGCATCTGCAAAGCGCCGGTGTTCGCCGGCATCATCGCCGTGGTCGGCTGTTTTCAGGGGTTCCGCGCCCAGGGCGGCGCCGACAGCGTCGGCCGCCAGACCACGCGCAGCGTGGTGCAGGCGATCTTTCTGGTGATCGTCGCCGACGCGCTGTTCTCCATCGCGTTCAGCGCCCTGGGCCTGTGACATGGATGCCGAGAACGTCATCGAACTGCGCCAGGTTTCGACCCGCTTCGGCGCGCATGTCGTGCATGACGGCATCGACCTGACGGTGCGGCGCGGCGAAATCTTCGCCTTGATCGGCGGCAGCGGCTCCGGCAAATCGACGCTGCTGCGCGAAATGATCCTGCTGCATGAACCGAACTCGGGTTCGATCCGCGTGCTGGGCGTCGAGCTGGCCGACATCAGCGCCGCCGATGCATTGGCGCTGCGCTTGCGCTGGGGGGTGATGTTCCAGCACGGCGGCCTGTTTGGCGCGTTGACGGTGACGGAAAACATCGGCCTGCCGCTGCGCGAGCATACCGATCAGACCGACCGGCAGATCGACCAGATCGCCGCCGCCAAGCTGGCCATGGCCGGCCTGCGGCCGGAAGTCGGCGCGCAATATCCGGCCGAACTCAGCGGCGGCATGCTCAAACGCGCCTCGCTGGCGCGCGCCTTGGCGCTTGAGCCGGAGCTGCTGTTTCTCGACGAACCCACCGCCGGGCTGGACCCGGAAAGCGCCGGCGAAGTCGATCAACTGGTGCGCACACTGCGCGATCAGTTCGGACTATGCATCGTCATGATCAGTCACGATCTCGACCTGTTGTGGCAGACCGCCGACCGCGTCGCGGTGCTGGCGGACGGCAAAGTGCAAGGCGTCGGCGCGATGGCCGAACTGGCGGCTATGGACCACCCGGCAATCCGCAAATTCTTCGATGGCCCGCGCGGCCGCGCCGCCGCAAGTAGCCCGGATGTAACGAAGTGGAATCCGGGAGAACCGACGCGGTCCAATCCCGGATTCCGCCGCGCTGCATCCGGGCTACCTATTCCCCCGCCGCCATTGGAAATCCCTGTATTGCGGAGGCCGGCATGGAAACCAAAGTGAACTACGCCGTCGTCGGCGGGTTCGTCCTGGTCCTCGGCGCCGCGTTGGTTGTCGCCGTGCTCTGGCTGGCCGCGGGCGGCATGATGCGGAAGACCTATGACCCTTATCTGTCGGTGGTCATCGAGTCGGTTGCCGGCCTCAACCTGAATGCGCCGGTCAAATACAACGGTGTCGATGTCGGCAAGGTCGAGGAAATCCGGCTCGATCCGCGGAACCCGCAACGGGTGATCCTGCTGTTCGCCATCGAGCGCGGCACGCCGATCAAGACCGACACCGTGGCGATCCTGAAATCACAGGGCCTGACCGGCATCACCTATGTCGAACTCAGCGGCGGCGGGCGCGATTCGCCGCCGTTGCGCACCCTCGCCGGCAATCCCTACCCGGTGATCCGCTCTCAGCCCTCGCTCGGCGCGCGCCTGGAAAATGTACTGACCAGCGTGCTGGCCAAGCTGGACAGCACCTCGAACAACATCAACGCCATCCTCAGCGATGCAAACCAGGCCGCGTTCAAACACGCGCTGGACGACATCGCCAGCGTGGCGCACACCATCGCCCAGCGCAACGACGCGCTGGATGCCGGCATGCGCGACGCCGCGCGCACCCTGAACAACACCGCGCGCGCCTCGGCGCAACTCGACCCGGTGATCAAACGCATCGAAACCAGCGCCGCCGCTGTCGAGAAAATGGGCAACGAGGTCGCGCTGGCCGGCAAGACGGTCAATACGATAGGCGCCGACGTGAAGCGCTTCACGGCGGAAACGCTGCCCGAACTGGAACGCCTGCTGGGCGAACTCAGCGTGCTTTCCACTTCGTTGCGGCGGCTCACCGAGCAAACCGAACGCAATCCCTCCAGCCTGTTGTTCGGCCGCGGAGCGGTGCCGGAAGGGCCGGGCGAAAAATCGACAGGAGAGAGAAAACCATGAGGATGTCGCTCTGTGGGAGCGGGCTTGCCAGCGCCGCAACAGCCCGTCTGAACCGGCTTGCCGCCGCCGGCGTGATCCTGGCGCTGGTCACCGGGTGCGGCACGATCCGACCGAACGCACCCGCGCAACCGGCCTACTATTCGCTCGACAGCGAGATGATCGAACCGCGAGGCGACGCCAGCTTGCCACCGACCTTGCCGCCGACCGGGTTGACGCTGGTCGTCAATCCGCCGCATGCCGCCTCCGGTTACGACAGCCAGCGCATCCTCTATGTGCGTAAGCAACACCAGCTTGAATATTTCGCCCACAGCGAATGGGTCGATACGCCGGCGCGCATGCTGGCGCCGCTCATCGTCAGCGCCGTGGATGGTAGCGGGGCGTTCCGCGCGGTGGTGCTGACGCCGAGCGCGGCGGCCGGCGACCTGCGGCTGGATAGCGAGATCGTGCGTTTACAGCATGAGTTTGCTGACCAACCCAGCCATGTACGCTTCACGTTGCGCGCCTATCTGGTGGACAACTCGACGCGCCGGGTGCTCGCCTGGCGCGAGTTCGATGCCACCGAACCCAGCGCCGGCGAAGACCCCTACGGTGGCGTCATCGCCGCCAACAGGGCGGTGCGCAAGGTGTTGCTGCAACTTGCCGCGTTTGCCGCCGAGACGGCGCGCCAGCGCAAGTAGGAGGCACATGGCGCACCTTGCGAAATTACATCGCGCTGCCGAAACCCTGGTCCTGCGCGCCAGAAGGCGGGGTCAAACCGGCCAGCAGGCAACCTTGCGCCACCGGGCCGTTGGGAAACAGCGTGTAGAGATAGCGGATACCGCCCTCGTGATGGAACGTCTCATCCAACGCGTCATGCAGTTCGCGCATGTTGATCGCCGGGTCTTCCTGGCGCGCATAGAAGTCCTGCAATGCCTGAATCACTCGCCAGTGATCGGCGGTCAGCGTCAGGTCTTGCGTGGCGGCCAACTCGATGGCGTCGCTTGGCGTCCAGTCGCTGGGCGCATGCGGGTAATCGGGAATCGGCGCGATTTCGTGGCCCGGACGGATAAAGTCTTGTGTGACATTGTTCATGCTGAATCTCCAGTTAGTGCTTGCTCACGCAAAATTGGCGTGCATCGCGGCCCGCCGACAAAGGCTCGATTCGGGCCGCATTTCAGCCAGGGCGTTGCCTGCCTCGCCATGACCTTGTCGGCAGCATTGCCTAGTGCCGGGCAAGCGTCTGTTCGTCACCGAACATGACCAAGAACGATAACCAGGCCGGAGCGGCGGCCGACAAGCTGCGCCGCGACGCGGAAGCTCGCCTGAATGCCGGCCACACCGGCGGCGAGACTGAGGAGGCGCTCCGCGATATCGATTTGCGGCGTTTGGTGCATGAATTGCAGGTGCATCAGATCGAACTGGAAATGCAGAATGCCGCGCTGCGCCAGACCCAGGAAGACCTGGAAGCCGCGCGCGATCAGTATGTCGATCTCTATGATTTCGCCCCGGTCGGCTACCTCACCCTGGCGACTGACGGCCGGATCATCGGCATCAACCTGACCGGCGCGACATTGCTGGGGGAGACGCGCAACGGGATACTGAACCGGCCGTTCAGCGCGTTCGTCGCACAAGCCAGTCAGGCCAGTTGGCATCAGGATTTTCAGCAAGCGTTGCGGGCCTCCTGGCAACAGACCATTGAACTGGTGCTGTCGCGCGCCGATGGTTCCGAGTTCGATGCCCAGCTCGATTATCTGCCGATGCCCGCCGAGGCCGCGCCCATGCAGTTGCGTATCGCGCTGACCGACATTTCCGAACGCAAGGAAGCCCAGCTCAAACTCGAACGCCTGGCTCACTTCGATACCTTGACCGGTCTGCCCAATCGGGAGTTGCTGGCCGACCGCATGCATCAGTCGATGGCGCAGACCGAACGACACGGATTGAATCTGGCGGTGGTCTATCTCGATCTGGACGGCTTCAAGGAAATCAATGATCGACACGGGCATGACGCTGGCGATCAATTGCTGGCCGCGCTGGCCAAGCGGATGAAGCAGACGCTGCGCGAGGGCGATACGCTGGCGCGTCTGGGCGGCGACGAATTTGTCGCCGTGCTGCCGGAGCTGGCCGACATCGAAGCCAGCGAACCCATGCTGGTGCGCTTGTTGGCCGCCGCCGCCGAACCGGTGCGGGATGGCACGCGGAGTCTGCAGGTTTCGGCCAGCGCCGGGATCAGCTTTTTCCCACAAGCTGTAACGGTGGATGCCGATCAGTTGTTGCGTCAGGCCGATCATGCGATGTACCAGGCCAAGCTGGCCGGCAAGAACCGCTATCAGATGTTCGATGCCGAGCAGGACCGCAATCTGCGCGGCCATCACGAAAGCCTGCAACGGATCCGCGTGCCCTTGGCGGCGCGCGAGTTCGTGCTGCATTACCAGCCCAAGGTGAACATGCGTACCGGCCAGGTGGTCGGGGTCGAAGCGCTGATTCGTTGGCAACATCCGCAAAGCGGGCTGTTGCCGCCGGCGAAGTTTCTGCCGGTGATCGAAAACCATCCACTGGCCATCGAACTCGGCGATTGGGTCATCGACGAGGCCCTGAAGCAGATGGAAACCTGGCAAGCGGCCGGACTCAGCCTGCCGGTCAGCGTCAATGTCGGCGCCAACCAGTTGCAGCAGGCCGATTTTGTCGAACGTCTGCGCGCGCTGCTGGCGGCGCATCCCGCCGTGGCCCCGGAAAACCTGGAACTGGAAGTGCTGGAGTCCCGCGCGCTGGCCGACCTGATCCAGATCGCGGCCGTGATCGATGCCTGTCACGAGCTGGGCGTGCGCTTTGCCCTGGACGACTTCGGCGCCGCTTATGCCTCGCTGACTTATCTCAAGCGCTTGTCGGTGTCCCAGCTCAAGATCGACCAGAGCTTGGTGCGCAACATGCTGGAAGACCCGGATGATCTGGCGATACTGGAAGGCGTGCTGGGCTTGACCACGGCGTTCAGTCGCGAGGCCATCGCGGAGGGCGTGGAAAGCCGGGAACATGGCGAGTTGCTGCTGCAACTGGGGTGTGAGCTGGCGCAAGGCTATTTCATCGCCCATCCGATGCCCGCCGCGCAACTGCCCGGCTGGGCCGCAACCTGGCAAACCGATGCGCGCTGGCTGGGCGTCACCGCGCTGCGCGGCGACGATCTGCCCATCCTCTACGCGGGGGTTGAACACCGCGCCTGGATCGTTGCGCTGGAGCATGCGCTGAAGCACGAGATCGGCCCGGCGTCGATGCCGGACGAACATCAATGCCGCTTTGGCGCCTGGCTGGACGGCGAAGGTCTGGCCGGCCATGCCGATCAAGCCGATCAAGCCGATCAAGCCGATTTCATGCACCTCGTCGCGCTGCACCAGCAGGTACACCGCCTGGCCGCCGAACTGTTGGGCCTGCAGGCGCAAGGCCAGGCGGCGCGGGCGCTGGCGCGCCTGGATGAACTGCATGTCCTGCGCGATAGCTTGCTGGACACCTTGCATGCCCGTTTGCAGGCCGGCGCGGGTAGACAGAACAGACGACAGGGGCGGATCGAGAAGGGCGCTTCTGTTCGTCAGCGCACCGACTGAACCGCGATTGCGGATCAGCCTTGTCCTGGCATCCGGTATTTCCCTGAACTACCGTCCGGCCAGCCATCACGCGCCATGCGGCGCCCGCGGCTGGTCGCGGCGCAGGATGCTCGAACGGCGATGTCGCCGCTCGAATGCGGACACAAGGAGCTTCAAATGAACTGGGATATCGCCAAAGGCAACTGGAAACAATTCAAAGGTCAGGTTCAAACGCAGTGGGGCAAGCTGACCGACGACAACTTCGACGTCATCGCCGGCAAGCGTGAAGTGTTGGTGGGCAAGATTCAGGAAAGCTACGGCATCGGCAAGGAAGAAGCGGAGAAGCAGGTCAAGGATTTCGAAGCGCAATCCAAGCATTGAACTTCGCCAACCCGTGGACAACAGCCCGCCACTTCGGTGGCGGGCCGGGGTTCAGCTTGGGGTTCAGCCTGAGCGGACGTACAAAACGCGCGCTATGTGCGCTGACATACAGACCCTGATTCGGTGCGGAAGGATGCTTGCGGACAGTGGTGCCGGCACGGTTGTGGATGTGAAAAGCATCGGCATTCGCCGCGGTATTCGCTGTAGTCATGACATCGGATCCATCACTTGCCGGTTCGTTTACACAAATGATCAAAAGGAAAAGCCAATGTACAAGTTCGTGAGTCTCTCCCGGTGCAGAACCGGTGTCATGGCGCTGCTGTTGAGCGTTATTGCGGTGGGATGCAGCAACAGCGGCAAGGACACGATCCTGGGTGACGGTGATGTGACGTCTACCCCCTCGGTGACCTTGGCAACGCCGATTCCCAATGCCGTCAATGTGGCAACCAACACCAAAACCATCACCGCCACTTTCACCAAGCCGATGGACCCCGCCACGCTGACCACGGCCAGCTTCACGTTGACCTGCCTCGGCGGATTGCCCGGGGCCGGTGTAACCGGCATCAGTTACCCGGCCAGCAATATGGCAACGCTGGCCATTCCGGATGGCCTGCCGAGCGATGACACGTGTACCGCCACGGTGACCACGGCAGCGATGGACGACACAGGCATTCCTCTGGATAGTGATTATGTCTGGAGCTTTGACACCGGGTCGACCGGCGACAATACCGCGCCAACGGTCTCCGGCACCATCCATGCCGATGGCGCAACGGACGTCGCCATCAACAGCAAAGTCGGGGCAACGTTCAGCGAGGCGATGGACCCCGCGACGATCACCGACGCGAATTTCACGTTGCGGGAAACCGCCAGCGGCGATGCAGTCGCCGGCACAGTGAGTTACTCCGGCGTGGACGCACTGTTCATCCCGACCAGCAATCTCCTCCCGGGTACCGAATACACCGTCACCGTCAAAGGCGCACCCAGCGGCGTCAAGGATCTGGCGGGCAATCTGCTGCTCAATGACTTTGTCATCAATTGGACTACCGCCCTGGTCGCGGACACCACGCCGCCGACCGTCACGCTGGTCAATCCCGCTGATCTGGCCATCGGCGTGCCGATCAACAGCAGCATCAACGCAACATTCAGCGAGGCGATGGACCCGTTGACCATCAATGCCGCCAACTTTACGGTAGCCGGGGTGACGGGAACGGTTACCTACAACGCGACCAGCCGGATTGCGACTTTTACCCCCGCCGGCAATCTCGCCAACGACACCACCTATACCGCGACGATCAACACCCATGTCGAGGATCTGACCGGCAATGCGCTGGCCGTCAGCAAGGTCTGGAGCTTCACTACGCCGCTGATCCCGGTGGTACAACCCACTGTAAATCTTGGCTCGGCTTCGACCTACGGGACGTATGGCGGCTCGGCCGGCATGACCAATCAGGGCACCCTGACGGTCATCAATGGCAATATCGGCACCATCGCCACCACGACCTCCACGGTGACCGGCTTCCACGATACGGAAGGCGATATCTTTACCGAAACGGGATCCAATAGCGGAAATGTCAACGGCACGATCTACACCTGCACCACATCCACTACCGGCCCCAATTCGGCTGTTGTCAACGCGGCCTATTGCGACCTGGCGACCGAGGCGCGTCTCGACGCGGAATCCACCTATCTGGCCCTGGCGGGTATGCCATCCGACGGCGTTCTGGCGGGCAATCTGGCTGGCACGACGATCAATCCGGGGGTTTATACCAATGCCTCGTCGGTGTTGATCCAGGGCGGCGATCTGACCCTAGACGCCCTGGGCGATGCCAACGCGATCTTTGTCTTCCAGATCGGCACGACGCTCACCGTCGGCGGCCCGGGCGCGGATTTCCCGCAAAGCATCATCCTGGCCGGCGGCGCCCAGGCCAAGAACGTGTTCTGGCAGGTCGGCACCTCCGCGACGATCAACGCCGCCGGCGGCGGCACCATGGTCGGAACCATCATTGCCCAGGACGGCGTCACGTTCTCCACCGCCGGCAACGTCTCGCTGGCGACCCTGAACGGCAGGGCGTTGTCCTTGGGTGCGTCGGTGACCATGGTGAACACCGTGATCAACGTGCCAGCTCAATAACGGAAAGGGAGTCAACATGAAAACAGTACAACTTGCACAGCTGTTGGGTCTGGCGGCGGCAATCGCCAGCCCTTTGGCCCATGCCGCCATGACGGATGCCGCCGGCTGGTACGTCGGCGCCAACGCCGGCCAGTCCAGAGCGAAAATCGATGACGCGCGGATCAGCAACAGTCTGCTCGGCGGCGGTTTCACCACGACCTCGATCAGCAATGACAACCGCGATGACGCTTACAAGATCTTCGGCGGCTACCAGTTCAACCGGAATTTCGCCGTCGAAGGTGGCTATTTCGATCTGGGCAAGTTCGGCTTTACGGCCACCACGCTGCCGGCGGGAACGCTGCGCGGCGAGATCAAGCTGAAAGGCGTGAATCTGGACTTGATCGGCATGCTGCCCCTGACCGAAAAGTTTTCGGCCTTTGGCCGGGTCGGCGTGAACTATGCTGAAGCCAGCGATTCTTTCACGGGCAGCGGCGCGGTCAATGTGCTCGATGCCAGTCCAAGTAAACGTGATACGAACCTCAAGTACGGCCTGGGGATTCAGTACGATTTCACGCCAGCCCTGGGTATGCGCGTCGAAGCCGAGCGCTATCGGATCAACGATGCCGTCGGCAACAAAGGCGACATCGACCTGATCTCGCTCGGGCTGATCTATCGATTCGGCGGATAAACACACTCGCTCAACAGGGGGGTCGATAAACGCTTGACCGTCACCCCGGCGCATGCCGGGGGCCAGGAGCTGTTGATCCGGGGCGGGTCAAAACCACTGGATTCCCGCCCGCGCGGGAATGACGTTTGTCGTATTTCAGTCGTATACCGGCAAGCCCATCCCCGCGGTGCCTTCACTTGATGGAGGATGCGGCGGCTTGGGCAATGCCGCTCAATTCGCCGTCGCGCGCACGCATGCGGTCACGATATGTGCGACAGCGTACTGACGCCTCCGGCCTGTCCTTTTACGCTGCTTGCAGGTTTCGACAGCATGCTGAAGCAGCCACCCGGCAGTGCGCGTTTGGGTTCGGCGGACAGTCCTCCAGCCCCGTTCGATCCTGATACCGAGGTGGGTTGCGATGCCGGCAAGCGCATTGCCTGTAGCGGGATTGCCCACTGAAAAAGGTTGACTGAATTGAACGCTGGCATAACGCACACCAAGTATTGGCAACTGTGGTTCAAGCCACACGCGGGCAAACGTTTGCCCGCCAATCTGGTTGATGAACAGCCGCCGCTGCGCGCCGAATTGTTCAGCGCCGACCAGATGCGGCAGCACGGCGTCCGGCTGGCCGCCGCGCATCGCATCGCCGCCGGCCGCGCGCCGGACCAGTTGCTGGCGCGGCTGGACGATAACGAGGCGGTGCTGATCGAGACCTGCCGTCAATTGACCTTGGCGGTGGCGGCGAAACACCGCATCACCCCGGCGGCGGAATGGCTGCTGGACAATCTGTATCTGATCGAAGAACAGATCCGCATGGCCCGGCGTCATCTGCCCAAGGGTTACAGCCGCGAACTGCCGAGTCTGGCCGATGGCGCATCCAGCGGCTTGCCGCGGGTCTACGACATCGCCCTGGAAACCATCGCGCACGGCGACGGCCGCGTCGATCCAGACAGTCTGGGCCGCTTCGTCGCCGCGTACCAGAGCGTCACGCCGCTGCGTCTGGGCGAGTTGTGGGCGATTCCGATCATGCTGCGTCTGGCGCTGATCGAGAACCTGCGCCGGGTGGCGATACGCATCGCCGCCGGCCGTAGTGAACGCGATGTGGCCGTGGTCTGGGCTGAAACCCTGACCGACATCGCCCGCCTGGACCCGAAAAACCTGATTCTGGTGATCGCCGACATGGCGCACTCGAAACCGCCGATGACGCCGCCGTTCGTCTCCGAACTGGCGCGCCGCCTGCAAGGCCAGGGCCCGGCGCTGAGCCTGCCGCTGACCTGGATCGAACAGCAACTGGCCGATGCCGGTCTCAACATCGAACAGGTGGTGCGCGCCGGTACCCAGCAGCAAGCCGCCGATCAGGTCTCGATCAGTAACAGCATCGGCAGCCTGCGTTATCTCGGCGGCATGGATTGGCGCGACTTCGTCGAGACGCAGAGCGTCGTCGAACAGACGCTGCGCGACGACCCGGCCAGCGCCTATGCCGGTATGGATTTCGCCAGCCGCGACCGCTATCGGCACGCGGTGGAAGCCATCGCCAAGGTTTGCGGCCTGTCGGAGGCGCAAGTGGCCGGCAGCGCCATCGAGCTGGCGCGGGCGAGTGTGGCCAGGCTGGGAACGCGGGAACGTGGCGCGCATGTCGGTTACTACCTGATCGACCGGGGCCGGCGCGAACTGGAACAGGCCTGCGGCGCCC
>JAGUXX010000151.1 GCA_020061585.1 Betaproteobacteria bacterium
GTGGTGTTGCACGCTAGTGTGGTGTTGCACGCTTGCCGGCCCAAATAAAACGGATGGATTTTTCCGCCAGGCTAGGCGCGGACCCGCCGCCGTATGGGGATACGGCAAGGGACCGCAACGACGCATGGCGGAAAAAGCCGCCGTTTTATGGGCTGGATAGCGTGCAACACCACACTAGGAGCCTGTAGAAGGCAGCGAAACAAGTGGCGCAACTGGACGGCTTCATCGGAATAATCAAAGCGGCATCACCGTCTTCCGCCTGTTGGCGGTGTCGTCGGCGCGACTGGAAAAGCGCAGGGTGGACCGGGACAGTCTTATCGGTTTTGATTTCTGGGAGTGTCCCGCCAGTGTCCCGGAACCCACCAACAAAAACGGCTTCATGCTTGGGAAGCCGCGTGGATACTGGAGGCGCGTGCCGGAGTCGAACCAACCTACACGGATTTGCAATCCGGTGCATAACCGCTTTGCTAACGCGCCGCGATGAAGTTGTATGTCTAAATCGCTGATCTGAAACGAAAAGGGGAAAGCTGTTTAGCTTTCCCCGGTATATCTGGAGCGGGAAACGAGACTCGAACTCGCGACATCTACCTTGGCAAGGTAGTGCTCTACCAACTGAGCTATTCCCGCATCGAAGTGGAGGCGCATTATAAAGGACGAAACGTGACTGTCAAGCTGCGGGTTCGTTTTTCAGCGCTTTCCAGGCCATGAACAAATAGTGCAGCATCGACCAGAGCGTCAGGAAGGCGGCGAGATACAACAGCCAACGTCCGAGTATCGCGGTGAACGGCCAGCCGAATAGCGGGTCGTGATAGAGCAGCAGCAGGATGGCGATCATCTGCGCGGTGGTCTTCAGTTTGCCGATCGAGGACACCGCGACCTTGCCGGCGCGGCCGATTTTCGCCATCCATTCACGCAATGCGCTGATGGCAATCTCGCGACCGATGATGATCAGCGCGACATCGACGCTGGCGCGGTCGAGATCGACCAGCACGATCAGCGCGGCGGCGACCATCAGCTTGTCGGCGACTGGATCCAGAAAGGCGCCGAAGGCGGACATCTGATTCAGCCGACGGGCCAGCCAGCCATCCAGCCAGTCGGTGATCGCGGCCAGCGCGAAGATCAGCGTCGCGGTAAAGTTGATCGAATGTCTGGGCAACCAGCCGTCGGGCAGGTAGAACACCGCCACGAACAGCGGGATCAGCAGGATGCGCAACCAGGTCAGACTGTTCGGCAAATTGAACGGCATCAGTGCAATTCTCGATAAATTCGTTCCGCCAGTTCGCGGCTGATGCCTTCGACCTGGGCCAGTTCTTCCACTCCAGCATCCACCACGCCGCGCAGGCCGCCGAAGGTTTGCAGCAATTTCTGCCGGCGTTTGGCGCCGACGCCGGCGATATCCTGCAAGCTGGACTGGGTTCGCGACTTGGCGCGCTTGGCCCGATGTCCGGTGATCGCGAAGCGGTGCGCTTCATCGCGCACCTGCTGTATCAGGTGCAGCGCCGGATGATCCGATGCCAGCCGCAACGGCTCGACTTCGCCGGGGAAAAACAACTGTTCCATGCCCGGCTTACGTTCCACGCCTTTCGCCACCCCGACCATCGGCAGGTTGCCCAGCCCCAGTTCGGTCAACACATCCACCGCCATGTGCAACTGCCCCTTGCCGCCATCGATCAACAGCAAATCGGGCAGCTTGCCTTCACCGGCGGCGATTTTTCCGTAGCGGCGCGACAGCGCGTCGCGCATCGCGGCGTAATCGTCGCCGGGGGTAATGCCGGTGACATTGTAGCGGCGATATTCCGCCGCCTGCATCGCGCCTTGATCGAATACCACGCACGACACGACGGTGGCTTCGCCCATGGTGTGGCTGACATCGAAACATTCGATGCGATTGATGCCCTCCTCGCCCAGCGCCTCGTTCAGCGCGGCCAGCCGATTGGCCTGGTTTTCGCGCAGCCCCTCACGCGTGGCCAGGGCCAGTTCGGCGTTCTTGCGCGCCATTTCCAGCCAGATGCGGCGTTCTTCCTGCGGGTGGGTAACGATATGGATGCGCCGGCCAGCCTGCTCCGACAGCCCATCGGCCAGCCCATCGACCTCGCATTCCAGCACCAGCGTCGAGGGAATCGGGCAACCGACATAGTGCTGACCAGCGAAAGCTTCCAGCAGCGTCGGCAAATCAACGTCTTCGACATGCGTCGGAAAGAACGCTCGGCCGCCCAGGCTGCGACCGCCACGCACCATGCTCAGATAGACGCAGGCGACGCCGTTGCGGATCACCCCGGCGATGATGTCGGCATCCTGATTCGAACGGCTTTCGACGAACTGCCGGGCGCGCACCGCCGACAGCGCCTGGATCTGATCGCGCAACAGCGCCGCCTGCTCGTAGCGCAATTCGGCGGCGGCGGCTTGCATGCGCGCGGAAATCTCGCCGATGACCTCGTTGTCCTTGCCGTTGAGGAACAGCTCGGCCAGCGTCGCGTCGCGCGTGTACTCGGCGTCGCCGATCTGACCGACGCAGGGCGCGCTGCAACGCCGAATCTGATGCAGCAGACAGGGCCGCGAACGGTTGCTGAACACGCTGTCCTCGCAGGTGCGCAGACGGAACACCTTTTGCAGGATCTGAATGCTTTCGCGCACCGCCAGGGAATTCGGGAACGGCCCGAAGGTGCGATGTTTCTTGTCCGGCGTGCCGCGAAAGAACGCCAGACGCGGGTAGGCGTGGCCGGTCAGTTGCAGGTAGGGATACGACTTGTCGTCGCGGAACAGGATGTTGTACTTCGGGCTCAAGCCCTTGATCAGGTTGTTTTCCAGCAGCAGCGCTTCCGCCTCGGTGCGCGTGACAGTGGTCTGAATTTCTTCGATGCGCGCCACCATGTGGGCGATGCGCGGGCTCAGATCGGTCTTCTGGAAGTAGCTGGAGACGCGCTTTTTCAGATCGCGCGCCTTGCCCACATACAGCACCGCCCCGGCTTCGCCGAGCATGCGGTAAACGCCGGGCAGATTGGGCAGGCCGGCGAGGAAGGTCTTGTGATCGAAGCGTGCGGAGCTCACGGCGCGCGGATCAGTCGTCCTCGTCAAGCAACTGGCCGGCGATGGCCCAGTTCTCGTCCGGCAGCTCTTCGAAGGCGATATAGGTGTAACGCTTGGGTTTCAACGCGTGGCGTTCGAGGGTGTCGGTGATTTCCTCGGCGATTCTTTTCTTCTGCTCGCGGCTCAGGGTGCCGGCGATCTTGATGGTTACGACAGGCATAGGGTTTCCTTTCGGTCAGCGGCGATGCGGGCGAACACAGCGTGGAACATCTCCGGCGTCAGCCGCCGCGTCTGGGTGTTGTAACGGCTGCAATGGTAGCTGTCATAGAGGCGACGTTCACCTGGCAGGAGATGGCTGGCGGCATGCGCGAAGGGGTAGTCGGCGGCTTTCCGCCGCAGCGCCATCAGCACCGCCTTGTGCGCCACCAGACCCAGCGCCAGGATCGCCGTGTCGGCCGGCAAGGCCGCCAGTTCCTCGCGCAGATAGTCGTTGCAGCGTTTGATTTCGCCGGTCTCCGGCTTGTTTTGCGGCGGCACGCATTTGACCGCGTTGGTGATGCGACAGCCGATCAATTGCAGCCCGTCATCGGCCGCCACGGAAACCGCTCGACTAGCATAGCCGAAGGCGTGCAGCGTGTCGTACAGCAGGATGCCGGCATGGTCGCCGGTGAACGGCCGGCCGGTCTGGTTGGCGCCGTGAAACCCGGGCGCCAGGCCGACGATCAGCAGTTTCGGCAGCGGGTCACCGAACGGCGGCACCGGCCGGCACCAGTAGCCGGGGTGGCTGGTCCGGCCGGCATCGAGAAATTCAGCCAGGCGCGGACACGCGCGACAGTCGGTGCTGAACGCCATGGCTCAATGCAACTGCGCCGGCGGCGCGTCCTGTATCTCTTCCGGCAGTTCGGCGTGCACGTTTTCGGCTTCCGGACTGGGAAACAACGGCGCGCCGCAATCGTCGCAATATTCCACCGGCATGCGGGTATTGAGGATCCGCACTTCGCCGATGCCGGTGCTGTTCAGCAGGGCTTCGATTTCCGCGCCGATATCGGCGCTTTCGTCGTCGCTGCCGAGCAGCGGCCAGGTCACGCCATGCACCACGTCATCGGAACCGGCGCGCAGAAAGCTGACCCGCCATTCTTCCAGGCCATGCTCGTAATACGGCGCGGCCACCGCGCGGATGCGGTTGGCGGGCAGATTAAACAGGCTTTGCAGGTAGGCCACGGCAGCTTTCAGCGCGAACGGACGGGTTTCCATGTCGGCCTGTCGCCAGGCCGAGAAATAGGCGTCCGGGGTCAGCACTTCGTAGCTGCTGCCGGTCAGCAGGCTCTGGAAGCTGGGGCCGCCCTGCTCGCGCCAGTTGACCAGCGCGGCGGCGCGACCGCCCTCGACCTCGTTCCAGCGAAACACCGGCCGGCCGGTCGGGACTTGCACGACACCGATCAGATAACGCACATCCGAGACGAACATCTGGCTGTCCGGCAGCGCCGCGGCATCGATGCTCAGATCCTGACCGGCGGCGGCGGCCGTCCACAACGCCTCGGCGAACGCCCAGGTATCGGTATAGCCCTGCGGCAACTGGTCCGGGCTGAACAGGAAATCGGCGAAGTGCAGCCGCGCTTCGGCGCCGAGGATGTGCGCCGATAGCTGCACGCGCAGCGTATCGAGCAAGGTTTTGGGCACCGTGCGCGTGGGTATCGCGTAGCGCGACCAGGCCAGCACCGGCACGGCGATCAGCAGGCGCGATTGTTCGCCGGCCCGCTTGACTTCGCAGGCCGCCTCGATCAGATCGGCCAGTTCGTCATAGGCGCGCGGATTGGTCTCGCGCAGCCGGTCCAGGGCTTGATTCAACGCGTCCTCATCGGCGGTTTTCAGTTGTTTTTCGATCAGCGCGCCGATTTCCGCTTCCAGCCAGTCATCTTCCAGCCGGCTGCCGGAGTCGGCCAGGCCCTGCGCCAGCCAGGCGAGTCGTTCGGCATCGCGGGACAGACGGTGGCGGCCATAGGGGCGACGGCGTTTCATGGGGATTCCTTGCAAGGTTGACGCGAGCCGAGTTCGGCCTGTAGCGTGACATGGCGGATGCCATGATGTTTGTCGAGACGGCCGCGACTGACTTGCAGGATGCGATCCCAGTCGTCGAAGCTGTCCAGTTCGAGATGCGCGGAGAGCGCGATCTGGCCGGATGATAACGTCCAGATATGCAGATCGTGTACCCGTCGCACGCCGGGGATATCGTCCAGGTCGAGCATCACGTTCTCCACACTGACCTGCGCCGGCACGGCTTCCATCAATACCCGCAGGCTTTCGGCCAACAGCCGCCCGGCGGAGATCAGGATCAGGCCGGACACCACGATGGACAGCAGCGGGTCGATCGGCAGCCAACCGGTCGCCCAGATCACCGCGCCGGCGATCAGCGCCGCCAGCGAGCCGAGCAGATCGCCCAGCACATGCAGCAAGGCGGCGCGGGTATTGAGGCCATCGCCGCCGTGGCTGAGCATCCAGGCCACCACCAGATTGACCAGCAGGCCGATGAACGCCACGCCCATCACCGCGAAGCCGATCACCGGCCGCGGGTTGGCCAGACGTTCGACCGCCTCGATGACGATGAAGGTGATCAGCCCCAGCATCAACAGGCTGTTGAACAGCGCGGCGAGAATTTCCAGGCGCACCAGGCCGTAGGTATAGCGCGCCGTCGGCGGTTTTTGCGCCAGCCAGGCGGCCAGCGCGGCCAGACCCAGCGCGGTGGAATCGGTGACCATGTGACCGGCATCGGCCAACAGGGCCAGCGAGCCGGACCACAATCCGGCGACGACTTCGACGACGGCGAAGCCAAGCGTGAAGAACAGCGCCTTGAACAACACGCCACCGCCATGTTCATGGCCGACATGGTGCAGCGCCTGGGTGGTGCCGCGATCCAGCGATACCCGTTCGTCGGCGACCTGCCGCCGCGAGTCAGAGCTCATCCGGCCCGTCCGCAGGTATTGCTCGGATCGGACAGCGCCAGTTCGGCATCGACATGGCCGACGCCGGCCAGATGATGCAACGCGTCGGCATAGCGCTGGCTTTCGTGCAAGGCGATGCGCGTCGGCGGATGCGGCCGGCCATGCATGCGCGCCAGGCGGATCAGCGACATCGGCGGCAACGACCATTTCAGTTTGGCCAGCAGTTCATCGGCCAGATCCGGGCGATTGCACACCAGCGCCATGTCGCACCCGGCCTGCAAGGCCGCCACCGCGCGCTGGCGGATGTCGCCGGCGACGCTGGCGCCCTCCATGACCAGATCGTCGCTGAAGATGACGCCTTCGAACCCCAACTGACCGCGCAGAATCTCGCTCAGCCATTTGCGCGAAAACCCGGCCGGCTGCGCATCGACGCGCGGATAGATGACATGCGCCGGCATCACCCCGGCCAGCCCCATATCGACCAGTTGACGGAACGGCAGCAGATCGGCGAATTCGATATCGGTCAGACTGCGCTCGTCGACCGGAATCGCCAGATGCGAATCCGCCGCGACGTAACCATGCCCCGGGAAGTGTTTGCCCACCGCGCTCATGCCGGCTTCATGCTGGCCGAGCACCAGCGCATGCGCCAGATCGGTGACCGCCTGCGGATTGCGATGGAAGGCGCGATCGCCGATCACGCCGCTGTTGCCGTAGTCGAGATCGAGCACCGGCGCGAAACTGAAATCCACCCCCACCGCGCGCAGTTCGGCGCCGATGATGTAGCCGGCGTCGCGCGCCAGCCGCCGCGCTCGTTGCGGATGCGTATCCCAGAGCTGGCCGATGGCGCGCATCGGCGGAATCGCGGTGAATCCGGCGCGAAACCGCTGCACGCGCCCCCCCTCGTGATCGACGCCGATCAGCAGATGCGGGCTGCGCAAGGCGTGGATTTCCTGGCACAGCGCCGTGAGCTGCGCCGGATTCTCGTAGTTGCGCTGGAACAGGATCACGCCGCCGGTAGACGGATGCGCCAGGCGCGCGCGTTCGGCGTCGGTCAGGCTGAAACCGGCGACATCGAGCATCACCGGACCGAGCGGCAGATGATTGATGGCGATCATGGGCGCGTCTCCTTGCGCTCGGCGACGACGAAGGCGACCACATAGTCCTGTTCGTCGGACAAGCTCAGATGCGTCGCCTTGATGTCGCGGATTTTCAGCCAGGCGGCCAATTCCGGGGTAAAGATGAAACCGGGTTTGCCTTGCTGGTCATGCACCACGATGATCGCGGTGAACGACACCGGCTTGCGCATGCCGCTGCCCACCGCCTTGGAGAACGCCTCCTTGGCGGCGAAACGCTTGGCCATGAAGTGTTCCTTGTTGCTCGCCTCGGCATATTCGCCCCATTCCTCCGGCGCCAGGATGCGTTCCGCCAATTTTCCGCCATAACGGGCATGCAGATCGTGCATGCGATTGACCGCGACGATGTCGGTGCCGATACCGTAGATCATTTCAGTAGCTCTCCGCGAGACTGGGCAAGTTTGTCGAGACCATAGTGGGTGAACGCCAGCCCCATGTAAACCGGCGCGAAAAAGTTGAGCAGCGGGATGTAGTACAACAGCCCGAGCAGCGCCGCCAGCGCATACAGCGGCCAGCCGCCGGCTCGGCGCAACTGCTGCAGTTCAGCCGCCGAAGCATGTTCCGAGAGCGCGTCATAAACGAACAGACGCTGATTCAGCCAGGCATTGAGCAATACCGAAATCGCCACGCCAAACGGCCCGAGCAGCCAGAACGGCAAGGTGATCAACCACAGCGCCAGATACACCAGCATGGCATACAGGCCATTGGCCAGACTGCCGGAGAATCCGCCACCTTCCAGCCGCGCCAGCGACGGGTAATGCCGTTGCGCGACGATGCCGACCAGCAACGGCATGAACACCAGCGAAGTGATCAGCATCGCGGTGAGATAGATCGCCGGCAACAGCAATACACCCAGCAACATGAAACTGGCGAAACCCAGCAGCCAGCCGCTCAGCGACACGCCCAGCCAATCCGGCATCGGCGCGCCCGAGACAAAAACCTCCAGCCCGGCCAGCCAGCCGGCGCCAAACCACCACGCCAATCCGCCCCACAGCGTCAGCGCGCCGAGCATCGGCAAGAACATTACCGACAACACGCGCGGCAGCAGCAGGTCGGCGGCGGCACGGCGAAGAATCTCGAACACGGAAGCCATGAAAATGCGGAGGAAGCAACAAGATGCAATGCTAAGCGTCCATCCCCGGCTTATAAAGGTGAAAATCCTCGCCACGCCAAGACACTCGCCGCCGACGCGGCGCCGCTCATCGATGCCCGATCACCCGCCTCGCCAGCCAACCAACCCCGCGCCGCTGATCCAGGTCAGCGAATCCGATGGCGTGCGTTTTCTGCATCTCGGCGGTTCGGCGGTGCAAAGCGCCATGCGCCTCGACGCGCCGCAGCAACTGGAACTCGAATACACCCGCGCCATGATCGGCTATCTGCTGTTTGTGCCGCCGCGCCCGCCGCGACCGCGCGACATCGCGCTGATCGGCCTGGGCGGTGGCTCGGTGGCCAAATTCATCCATCGCCATCTGCCCGACAGTCGAATCACCGCGCTGGAAATCCACCCGCAAATCGTTGCCGCCGCGCGCGAACATTTCGCGCTGCCGGACGACGACGCGCGCCTGGAAGTGGTCGTCGGCGACGGCGCGGCCTATGTCGGCGAGCACCCGGACAGCCGCGACGTGCTGCTGGTCGACGGCTACGATGCCGAACACATCGTCGCCGAACTGGCCACGCCGGCGTTCTACCAGGCCTGCCACGCCATGCTGCGGCCGGGCGGTGTCGGCGTATTCAATCTGTGGGGCTCGGACGCGGACTATCCGCTGTACTTCAAGCGCCTGGCCGCCGCTTTCGGCGGCCATGTCCTGCAACTACCCGCCGAAACCAAAGGCAATATTGTCGTGTTCGCGTTCCGCGAGCCGCTGCCGGATACGTCCTTTGCCTACCTCTCCGGCCGCGCCGAGCGCCTGCAAGCCGATCTGGGTCTGGAATTCGACGACTTTCTGGTGCGCATGGCCGAGTGCAACGGCTGTAGCGAAGATGCATTTCTAATTTAAGGCGCGACGCGTGGCGGCCGTTCGCTGAAATACAAAAGGCCGCTGGTAGAAGCGGCCTTTGTGCTGGAGTGCCTGGTGCCCCGAGCCAGACTCGAACTGGCACGCCTTGCGGCGCTGGATTTTGAATCCAGTGCGTCTACCGATTCCGCCATCGGGGCTGGAAAGGGCTGCGATTATGGCCGAAGCGGCGCGTTGTGAGCAACGTATAATGCGCGCCCTCATGAAAACCAGTGACTTCGATTACCACCTGCCCGACGCGCAGATCGCCCGCTACCCGCTGGCGCGGCGCGACGCCAGCCGTCTGTTGCATGTCGATGCGGTGCATGAAATCTATACGGATCGGCTGTTTGCCGAGTTGCCGGGGTTGTTCCGCGCCGGCGACCTGCTGGTGTTCAACGATACCCGGGTGATCAAGGCGCGGCTGTATGGCGAGAAATCCAGCGGCGGCAAGATTGAAGCGCTGGTCGAGCGGGTGCTGGGCGAACACGAGGCGCTGTTGTTCATGCGCGCCAGCAAGTCGCCCAAGCCCGGTGCGCAAATCCGCTTTGCCGATGCGATTGCGGCGGAAGTGACCGGCCGCGAGGGCGATCTGTTCCGTGTGGCTTTCGACCCGGCGCGCACGGTGCTGGAATGGCTCGAACAATACGGCGCGATCCCGCTGCCGCCCTACATCGACCGCACCGCCGATGCCTCCGACGATGCGCGTTATCAGACGGTCTACGCTCGCAATCCCGGCGCGGTGGCGGCGCCCACGGCGGGGCTGCATTTCGATGAGGCGATGCTGGCGGCGCTGCGCGCGCTCGGCGTCGAAACCGCCTTTGTCACGCTGCATGTCGGCGCCGGCACGTTCCAGCCGGTGCGCGCCGAAACGCTTGCCGAACATGTGATGCACAGCGAGCGCTACGCGATTCCCGAAACCACGCGGACCGCAGTCCAGGCGGCGCGACAACGCGGCGGCCGCGTCTGCGCGGTGGGCACCACCAGCCTGCGCGCACTGGAATCCGCGGCCCACGATGGAACGCTGCGTGCCGGCGAAGGCGAGACCGATCTGTTCATCACGCCGGGCTACCGGTTCAACGTGGTGGAGCGCCTGCTGACCAACTTTCATTTGCCGAAATCCACCTTGCTGATGCTGGTCTCGGCGTTCGGCGGCAGCGAGCTGCTGCGTCAGGCCTATGCGCATGCGGTTACACAGCAATACCGCTTTTTCAGCTATGGCGATGCCATGCTGATCGAGCGACGGAATTGAGCATTTTTCCCGTCCGCTAAAAAAATTACTGTCAATTCAAAGGGTTTTCACTTATAGTGCGCGCCGTTGTGCAATGCAGTAGTTGGCTTCGCGATCGCCTGATCGCTGTTCTATCAAGCCTGCGGGACTGTTTTCACAGCCCCATCGTCCCCGACCTCACCTGATCCTTTCAACGGAATGCGTTTCCGTCGATTCGGCTTCGCGGCACTCGGTTGGCGCCGATGTTTCGCGAGAATCGGCCTGGCCGTAACGTGTCGGCCCGAACGTTTCTGTTTTCGTCCCCCGACGGGACGTGTTGTTCTGTGTCCGCGCCTACGAATGGCGGGGCAGGGACAGGTATCGAAAGGATATACATGAGCTTCGCTGATCTGGGTCTGAACCCCATCGTTTTGAAATGTCTGGAAACCACCGGCTATACCGAGCCGACACAAGTGCAAATGGAAGCCGTGCCCGCCGCGCTGGCCGGTTCCGACCTGCTGGTTTCCAGCCACACCGGCAGCGGCAAGACCGCCGCTTTCCTGCTGCCCAGCCTGCACAAACTGGCTGAACCCTCACAATTGCCCGGCAGCGGCCCGCGTCTGCTGGTGCTGACCCCGACCCGCGAGCTGGCATTGCAAGTGCAGAAGCAGGCCGCCATCTACGGCGCCGGCATCAAGAAATTACGCACTGTCTGTCTGGTCGGCGGCGCGCCGTTCGGCCCGCAGTTCCAGGCCATGCGCTACAACCCGGAAGTGATGATCGCCACCCCTGGCCGTCTGATCGACCATATCGAACGCGGCCGCATCGATTTCTCGCGCCTCGAAGTGCTGGTGCTCGACGAAGCCGACCGCATGCTGGACATGGGCTTCATCGAAGACATCGAGCATATCGTTTCGCGCACCCCGGAATCGCGTCAGACCCTGCTGTTCTCCGCCACGCTGGACGGCATGGTCGGCAAGCTGGCGATGAACATGACCAAGTCGCCGAAGCGCATCGAAGTCGCCACTCGCGAGGAACACAAAGCCAACATCGACCAGCGCCTGCTGTTCACCGACGACGTCGGCCACAAGCGCCGCCTGCTCGACGTGCTGCTGCGCGATGTCGAACTGACCCAGGCGGTGATCTTCACCGCCACCAAGATGAGCGCCGACGATCTGTCGGAAAGCCTGCTGGAACAGGGTTTTTCCGCCGCCGCGCTGCATGGCGACATGCCGCAACACAAACGCAATCGCACGCTGCAACGTCTGCGTGACGGCCAGATCAAGCTGCTGGTCGCCACCGACGTGGCCGCGCGCGGCATCGACGTGGCCGGCATCAGCCACGTGATCAACTTCGACGCGCCGCGCCAGGCGGAAGACTACGTGCACCGCATCGGCCGTACTGGCCGCGCCGGTCGCACCGGCATCGCGGTGACTTTCATCGCCGGTCGCGAACGCGGTCTGGTGCGTGATATCGAGCGTTACACCGGCCAGGCCGTGCGCGTCGACGTCATCGCCGGACACGAGCCGCAAGCCCGGCCCGAGCGCAGCTTCAGCGGCAAGCCGCGTTCCGGTGGCGGCGGCAAGGATTGGGGCAACAAGCCGCGCTCCAGCAGCGGCGGATATCAGGGCCGCGGCGGCAGCTGGGCCGGCCAGAATGCCGGCCAGGGCAAT
>JAGUXX010000075.1 GCA_020061585.1 Betaproteobacteria bacterium
GACCCGCAGCCGTATGGGGTATACGGCAAGGGGCCGCAACGACGCATGGCGAAAAAAGACGCCGTTTTATGGGCTGGATAGCGTGCAACACCACACTAGGCATTCTAACCATGTCGCCCGACGGTTTACTCCCGGCTTGCGTCATTTTCAGTCAACAACGCCATGAGTGACGACTCATCCAGCACCGGGATGCCGAGTTCGCGGGCTTTTGTCAGTTTGCTGCCGGCCTCCTCCCCGGCAAGCAGAAAATCGGTTTTCCTGGACACCCCGCCAGCCACTTTGCCCCCCTCGGCTTCGATCATCGCCTTGGCCTGATCGCGGGTCATGTTCGGCAGTGTGCCGGTCAGCACGAAAGTCTTGCCGGTCAGTCGCCCGGCCTGAACCGGCCGAGCTTCGCCATCACGCCAGGCATGGGCCTGCCTTAATTGCTCGATGACCTGCTGGTTATGCGGCTCCGTGAAGAAGGTTCGCAGCGATTCGGCGACCACCGGTCCGACATCGGCAACTTGCTGCAATGCCACGCTATCCGCCGCCATCAAGGCATCGAAATTGCCGAAATGGCGCGCCAGATCCTTGGCGGTCTGTTCGCCGACATTGCGGATGCCCAGGGCGAAGATGAACCGCGCCAGATCCCGGCCGCGGCTGGCTTCGATGGCCGTCAGCAGATTGGCGGCGGATTTGTCCGCCATGCGCTCGAGCGAGGCAACCCGTTGGAGATCAAGGCGATAAAGGTCGGCGGGGGTCCGCACCAGCGACTGCTCCAGCAGTTGCTCGACCAATTTTTCGCCCAGCCCGTCGATATCCATCGCCCGCCGCGACGCGAAATGAATCAACGCCTGTTTGCGTTGCGCCGGACAACTCAGACCATTGCTGCATCGCGCCGCGGCCTCGCCTTCGATGCGGGCTACCGGCGCGCCGCATTCCGGGCAGACCGACGGCATGACGAACGGCTCGTGCAATGGCGTCAACGAATCGCGCATCGGGCGACGCTCCAGCAGTACCCCGGCAACCTCGGGAATGACATCACCGGCGCGGCGCACGATGACGCTGTCGCCGATGCGGACATCCTTGCGTCGGACTTCGTCCTCGTTATGCAGCGTGGCATTGGTTACCGTGACACCACCGACAAACACCGGCTTGAGACGCGCCACCGGCGTCAGCGTGCCGGTCCGGCCGACCTGCACGTCGATGCCCTCGACCAGGGTGATTTCTTCATGCGCGGGGTATTTATGCGCAATCGCGAAACGCGGCGCCCGCGCGACGAATCCCAGCACCGCCTGATCGGCAAGACGATTGACCTTGTACACGGCGCCGTCAATGTCGAACGGCAGCGCATCACGCCGTTCGCCCAGCACCTGAAAATAGCCCATCAGACCATCGACGCCGCGGACCACGGCGCGCTCGCCGGAGACCGGCAAACGCAACTCGGCCAGCCAGTCCATCACCGCGGCATGCGTGGCGGGCAGTTCAACCCCGTCAATTCGTCCCACGCCATAGGCGAAAAACGACAGGCGGCGTTGCGCGGTGACGCGCGGGTCCAACTGGCGCAAGCTGCCGGCGGCGGCGTTGCGCGGATTGACGAAGGTTTTTTCACCCTTGTCGCGCGCGACCTGATTCAGATGTTCGAAATCGCGACGCAACATCAGCACTTCGCCGCGCACCTCCAACCACTCTGGTGGATGACTACAGGCCAACCGCATCGGAATGGCGCGTATGGTGCGCAGGTTGGCGCTGACATCCTCGCCGCTCAATCCATCTCCGCGCGTCGCGCCCCGCACGAATCGGCCACGCTGGTAATGCAAGGCCACCGCCAAGCCATCGAATTTCGGCTCGACGGCGTATTCGATGATCGACTCGGGGCGATCGAGGCCTTCGCGCACGCGCCGATCAAAGGCGTCCACTTCGGCTGCCGAAAAAGCATTGCCAAGCGACAGCATGGGGATGGCGTGCGCCACTTCGGCGAAGTTTCTGAGCGGCCCGGCGCCGACTCTTTGGGTCGGCGAATCAGGACTCAGCAGTTCCGGATGGGCGGCCTCAATAGTCTGCAATTCACGCAGCAGGCGGTCATATTCGGCATCCGGCAGAGTCGGTGCATCGAGCACGTAATAGCGGTAATTGGCCTCATCGATGGCGGCCCGCAACAGCTCGACCCGGTTTGCGGCCGGCGTGGCATCCAGCGCTGCCGCATTCAAAGTCATCAAGCGTCAGATTGCCGACAGTTAGACGAACAACCGCAACGAGCGCTCGCCACCGGCCGGAATACCGCGCGCCTGCATGCGCTGATAGAAGGTCATCAGGCGCGCCCGATCGCGGTTGAGGCTTTCTTCGCTGACGACTCGGCCATTGTCGTCAACCAGCCGGCCTTCCAATCGGCCAGCCAGATCGAATCCAAGTTGCGTCATCCGGTCGAACACCACCAGACCATCGGCGACCCGCGGTACATCGAACAACAAGGTAACGCCATGCGTGGTCAGACCGCGACCATCGCGCGGGAATGGCTCCTCCCCCTGATTGGCCAGGGTAAAAAGGGTATGACCAAAGCCATCGCGAGCGTGGAAACTGCCATCCGGTTCCAACGACAAGTTGGCTTGCAGCGCCAGTCCGTGCATTGCCTCGCTGGTAAACGGGCGACTATCGGCCGAGACCACGTTCAAGCCGATCAATACATCGACATCCATGCAGAACAGATCCAGATCGCGCGCCCGTTCGAGCGCCTCCTGCTTGTCCGGGCAACTGACCGCGCCCCCCGCTTCGGCGGCGAATTCGTACAAGGCGCGGGTAAAGGCATCAAGCTGATCTTGCGACAACGCACCACTACGGTCCGCCAATTGCAAACCGAACTCGACCAGTTCAAAGGCGCTACGCGGGTTGCCACTGAGCGCTTCGCGTTCGCCATCAACCCGCAGGCCGAACGCGCGTACCGGTTTGCCGATGCGCCGCAAGGTTCCCAACAAAGGGCCGAAATTGGCCATGGTCGGCGTAGCGAACTTCAATCGCGCGACGAATTCGGTCAACGTATCGAGTCCGCTCGCCGCGACGCCAACCCCGGCCTGGGAGGTCAAGGGAGCGGCCGTCGCCGGTGCGATGGCCTTGGCCGGCGCGGGCTGTGGTTGTTGCGCGACCGATGCCGGCGGCTGTGGTCTGATCACCGGCTTGGCTGGAGCGGGTTTCTCCGAAGCAAGCACTCTGGCCGTCGGGCTTGCACGCGGAGGCTCCGAGAATGGTGAGTCTATCGCTTCGAGTTTGCTGACCAAGGCCCCGGACTCGGGACGCCGCGGACGATCCATGTCAGGAAAAGGCGCATCGGCTTCATCAACGGCCTGTTTGACTTCGGGCTCGGGCGCCGAATCGTCGGTGAGGTGGATATGGGTTTCGCCGCGCCGAGTACTCGACTCGTCGCGTACCGATTCGCCAAGCATGACGTCATCACGCTTGTGCGAGAACATTTTTTCGGCTTCTTTACGGAAGCGCCGTTCCTGCAGCAAGTTATAGATGACGATGATGGCGATCAGCGAGACGCCGACTATAGCCAGAACAATCTGTAGCGTGGTCATCATGGCCGGTTACCTTTGGGCTCTGGTTGACAAACAAGCTGGATGCCATGGCGATGCTGTCGCCGAATGGATGCCGCCGACAGCATGGCAACATCTTCCGCCCGCATCCCATAGTCGACCCGGTCAGGCATCAACGAGCCCCTTGTGGCTGGGCCGACGGCGATTTGTCAGGCGTCGGCTCCATTACGTGAAAAAAAACTTCGTTATTGCGCACCATCCCAAGCTCGAAACGCGCCCGTTCATCCAGTGCATCGTAACCGGAATGCAGATCCCGAGCTTCCGCCGCCAGTTGCACGTTACGCGCCTCCAGCGCCTGGTTGGCCTTTCTCTGGGCGGCGATTTCCCGCTCCAGTTCATGCACGCGTAGCCAACTGCCCTTGCCCAGCCAGAGCGGGTATTGCAGCAGCACGATCAGCACCGCCAACGTCCAGGCAAGAACACGCATTTCATTTCAGTTGGTAAAACGCCTCACGACCGGGATAGCGCGCGCGCTCGGCGAGCTCTTCCTCGATGCGCAGAAGCTGGTTGTATTTGGCGATACGATCAGAACGCGATATCGAACCGGTCTTGATCTGCAAAGCATTGCATGCCACGGCCAGATCGGCGATGAACGCGTCCTCGGTTTCGCCGGAACGATGCGAAATGACACAGGTGTAACCGGCGCGCTTGGCGGTTTCGATGGCATCAAAGGTTTCCGACAGGGTGCCGATCTGGTTCACCTTGATCAGAATCGAGTTGGCGACGCCTTTGGTGATCCCTTCGCGCAGGATTTTCGGATTGGTGACGAACACGTCGTCGCCGACGATCTGGATCGATTTTCCCAGACGCTGGGTCAACAACGCCCAGCCATCCCAGTCGCCTTCAGCCATGCCGTCTTCGATGCTGATGATCGGATATTTGTCGACCCAGGCCGCCAGGTAGTCGACGAACTCGGCGGAAGTCAGCTTGAGTCCTTCCGAGGTCAGCACGTAACGGCCGTCCTTGTAAAACTCGGAGGCCGCGCAATCCAGGCCGATCACCACATCCTGACCAGGCGTATAGCCGGCGGCGCTGATCGCTTCAACGATGAACTTGAGCGCTTCCTCGTTGGATTTGAAGTTGGGCGCAAAGCCGCCTTCATCGCCGACGGAGGTCGGGTGACCGGCTTTGCCGAGCAGTTTTTTCAAGGTGTGGAAAACTTCGGCGCCGCAGCGCAAGGCTTCACGGAAGCTGGTCATGCCGACCGGGATGATCATGAATTCCTGGATATCGACATTGTTGTCGGCATGCGCGCCACCGTTGACGATGTTCATCATCGGCACCGGCAGTTGCATCGGACCGGCACCGCCCAGGTAACGATACAGCGGCAGGCCGGCTTCCTCGGCGGCGGCGCGAGCACAGGCCAGCGATACCGCGAGGATGGCGTTGGCGCCGAGGCGCGCCTTGTTGTCGGTGCCGTCAAGGTCGATCAGGGTCTGGTCGATCAGATGCTGTTCTTCCACATCCAGACCGAGGATGGCTTCGGCTATCTCGGTATTCACGTTCTCCACCGCCTGCAAAACACCCTTGCCGCCATAACGCGACTTGTCGCCGTCGCGCAGCTCGATCGCCTCGCGGCTACCGGTCGAGGCGCCGGACGGTACGGCGGCGCGGCCCAGCACGCCAGATTCGAGAAGCACATCGGCTTCTATCGTGGGATTGCCGCGGGAATCCAGGATTTCTCTGGCGATTACGTCAACGATGGCACTCATGTAATTTCCTTTTTATGAAGGCGCGCAAGTTCGTCACGGGGGTAAGCGACGGGCGCGTTATAGGGTTTTACTCAAATCCGAGCTTCGATAAAGCCCTTTTGTTTGACCAGGGCATCGATATCCCTGAGCGTTTCCAGCAATTCTTGCATCAAATGCAGCGGCCAGGCATTCGGACCATCGGACATCGCGTTGGCCGGGTCCGGATGCGTCTCGGCGAACAGTCCGGCGATGCCCACCGCCACCGCCGCGCGCGCCAACACCGGCACGAACTCGCGCTGTCCGCCGGAACGATCGCCCTGGCCGCCCGGCTGCTGCACCGAGTGGGTGGCGTCGAACACCACCGGGCAACCGGTCTCGCGCATGGTGGCCAGACCGCGCATGTCGGAGATCAGGGTGTTGTAGCCGAACGAGACGCCCCGCTCGCAGACCATGATGGTGTCGGCGCCGCCATTGGCGTCCTTCGCCTTGTTGACCACATTCTTCATGTCGCCCGGCGCCAGAAACTGGCCTTTCTTGATATTCACCGGCCGGCCGGAGGCGGCGACCGCCTGGATGAAATCGGTCTGCCGACACAGGAAAGCCGGCGTTTGCAGGACATCGGCGACCGCACTGACGGCGGCGATTTCGTCGATGCTGTGGATGTCGGTGATGACCGGCACGCCGATCCGCTGCTTGACTTCCGACAGGATGCGCAATCCTTCGTCCATGCCCAGCCCGCGAAACGATTTGCCGGAAGAACGGTTGGCCTTGTCGTAAGACGACTTGTAGATGAAGTTGACCCCGGCGGCGGCGCAGATTTCCTTCAAACGGCCGGCGGTATCCATCGCCATCTGCTCGGATTCGATCACGCACGGACCGGCAATCAGGAACAGGGGGTGGTCCAGCCCGACATCAAATCCGCACAGTTTCATGATGGTTCGCCTTCCTGATGAGTTTGCTGGTAAGCCAATGCCGCCGCGACAAACGATTTGAACAACGGATGACCATCACGCGGATTGGAGGTGAATTCCGGATGGAACTGACAAGCCACGAACCACGGATGCACATCTTGCGACAGTTCGACCATTTCGCACAGATCAGTTCCCGGCGCGCGTCCGGAAACCCGCAGTCCGGCACTTTCCAACCGCGGCCGCAAGGCATTGTTGACTTCGAAACGATGTCGATGCCGTTCGACGATCTGATCTTTGCCGTAAATATCGCGCGCCAGAGAACCGGCATCCAGCTTGCACACCTGCCCGCCCAGACGCATCGAACCGCCGAGATCGGAATGTTCATCGCGCCGCTCGAAGTGTCCATCGGCGGTCAGCCATTCGGTAATCAGGCCGATCACCGGATAGGGTGTATCGGGCTCGAATTCAGTGGAATGGGCGCCGCTCATGCCGGCGACATCGCGCGCGAATTCGACCACAGCCAGTTGCATCCCCAAACAGATGCCCAGGTAAGGAATCCGCTGTTCCCGGGCATATCGAATGGCGCAGATCTTGCCCTCGGTACCGCGGATGCCGAAGCCACCGGGAACCAGAATCGCGTCCATCGCGGCCAGGGCATCGCAACCCTCATGCTCGATGGCTTCCGAGTCGACATAATGGATATTGACCTGGCTCTGGGTATGAATTCCGGCGTGGATCAACGCCTCGGACAACGATTTGTAGGACTCGGTGAGATCGACATATTTACCGACGAAGGCAATGTCGACCTGATGTTGCGGATGTTCCAGGGCATGAATAAGCTGCTTCCAGACCGACAGATCGGCGGCCTTGGCCAGCAGACCCAGCTTGTGGCAGACGATTTCATCCAGCATCTGGTCATGCAGCATGGCTGGGATCTTGTAGATCGAAGTCGCGTCCAGCGCCTCGATCACCGCTTCCGGCATGACGTTGCAGAACAACGCGATCTTGCGCCGTTCCTCCGCCGGTATCGAGCGATCCGCCCGACACAGCAGCACATCCGGCTGGATGCCGATTTCGCGCAACTCCTTGACCGAATGCTGGGTCGGCTTGGTCTTCAGTTCACCGGCGGCATGGATGTAGGGCAACAAGGTCAGATGGATGAAGCAGGTTGCGCCGCGACCTTCTTCGATACCCATCTGGCGGATGGCTTCCAGGAACGGCAGCGACTCGATATCGCCGACCGTGCCGCCGACTTCGATGATCGCCACTTCCGCGCCTTCCGCGCCGCGCTTGATGTAGGTCTTGATTTCGTCGGTGATGTGCGGAATGACCTGCACCGTCCGGCCCAGATACTCGCCGCGACGTTCTTTCTTGATCACCGACTCGTAGATCTGGCCGGTGGTGAAGTTGTTGCGCTTGCCCATCTTGGCGCGCGTGAAGCGTTCGTAGTGGCCCAGATCGAGGTCGGTTTCAGCGCCATCTTCGGTGACGAAGACCTCGCCATGCTGAAACGGGCTCATGGTGCCCGGATCGACGTTGATGTAGGGATCCAGCTTGAGATGGGTGACGGTGAGGCCGCGAGACTCGAGAATTGCGCCCAACGATGCGGCGGCAATGCCCTTGCCCAGAGAGGAGACCACACCACCGGTAACAAATACGTAACGGGTCATAAAATCAGCTAATGCAGGGATGCGGAATGATACCGGAATGCCCCCAAGCCTTAAAGGCGCGATGGCGAAGAAAACGGCTTCAGGGTCGATTTACATGCGACGCGGTAAAAAAGTCGGGCAGGCTAGCGGCACGAATCCAGGATAATCCAGACGGATTCGACTTACTGCCCAACATCGCATTGATGACCACCAAACCCTGCCCGTTTTGCATACTGGACCCCGCCCGAATTCTGGCCGAGGATGAACTCACCGTGGTTTACAAGGATGGCTTTCCGGTTTCGCCTGGCCATACCGTGGTCATCCCCAAACGCCATTTCCCGACCTTGTTCGATGCCAGCGAGGCGGAGCAGATTGCCCTGCTGCGCGCGCTGAGCATCGCCAAGACGCTGCTCGATGAACTGCATCGCCCGGATGGTTACAACATCGGCATCAATCAGGGCGTAGCCGGCGGCCAGAGTGTGCCGCACCTGCATATACACGTGATACCGCGTTATCGGGGCGACAAGGCCGACCCGAAGGGCGGCGTGCGCTGGGTGCTGCCGGAGAAGGCCAAATATTGGGCCTAAACAATCTCTGTGTTTACCCTGGCGGTGTTCAATTCGTTGCTGGCGCGTCCCCTCGATCGGCTTGACAGACCCAATCCAGCAGTTCGACCGGCGCGTTGATGTATCCGCGCGCACCCCATTCCAACGGACTATCGTCCTGGCCCAGATAGCCATAGAGCGCGACCAACGCCGGCATGCCGGCGGCGTTCGCGGCCTGCACATCACGTTCGGCATCGCCGACATACAGACAGTTTTCCACCTTCACGCCGGCGATTTCGCAAGCGTGCAAAACTGGCGCTGGATGCGGTTTTGCATGGGCGCAAGTATCACCCGACACGATGCAGGCGGCACGCCCGGTCAAACCCAGATGCGCCAGCAACGGCTCGGTATATTGCGCGGGTTTGTTGGTCACCACGCCCCATTTGATGTCGTGCGCGTCGAAATGCGCCAACACCTCGGCCATGCCGGCGAACAACGGCGAGTTGTCGGTCAGATGGACGGAATAATGGTCAAGAAATTCGCGCCGCAACGCCGCGAATTCGGGATGCCGAGCATCGACCGAAAATCCCAGCCGCAGCAGCCCTTGCGCGCCGTGCGAAGCCTGTTGCCGGACCTCCGTCGCGGATAGCGGACTCAAGCCGCGCCGCCGGCGCATGACATTCAGCGCCGCGCCGAGATCCGGCGCGGTATCGACCAGCGTGCCATCCAGATCGAACAGTACCGTGTCGATAGTCATCGTCGGCGTCGCGCAGGTCAGACGCGGCGACAAGCCAGCAGATAGTTGACGTCGGTGTCGCGCTCCAGGCGATACACCTTGGTCAACGGGTTGTAGGTCATGCCCATCAGCTCGATCGAGTCGAGTCCGGCCTGGCGGGCATAAGCGGCCAGTTCGTGCGGTTTGATGAATCTGGACCAGTCGTGCGTGCCCTTGGGCAGCATGTTCAGCAGATATTCGGCGCCGATGATGGCGAACAGATAACTCTTGGGATTGCGGTTGAGCGTGGAGAAGAACACCCAGCCATCCGGTTTGACCAGACCCGCGCAGGCGGTCATCACCGAAACCGGGTCCGGCACATGTTCGAGCATTTCCATGCAGGTCACGACATCGAAACTTTCCGGCTCGGCCGCCGCGAGATCTTCGACGGCGACGAGTCGATAGTCGACTTCGACGCCGGATTCGAGACGATGCAGTTTGGCGACCTTGAGCGGCTTTTCCGCCAGATCGATGCCGGTGACTCGCGCGCCCCGCAGCGCCATGCTTTCGGACAGGATGCCGCCGCCGCACCCCACGTCGACCACGCGCTTGCCCTGCAAGCCGCCGGCCAGACCGGCAATCCATTCGAGACGCAACGGGTTGATGTCATGCAGGGGTTTGAATTCCGAGTTGGTATCCCACCAGCGGTGGGCAAGTTGGCTGAATTTATCCAGTTCGGCCTGATCGGCGTTGCTCATGATGATTCCTTCCGGGGTCCGCGGTTATCGACCGTCATATTGGCATGAGGCGGGCCGCGAAGCTATTGCAGGTCTTGCAGAGAACGATAGTGCGTTTGAAACAAGGCCTCAAGATCATCGATCACGTCGGTCGCGCCGCGTCCATGGACCAGATGCTGGCTCATCAGCGCGGAAATCTCGTGGATCAGTTTGGCGCGGTCAAGCATGGGGTAGGTTTCGCGCAAGCGCTTGATCGCCTTGACCACGCTTTCCTGCGCCGGGCGAGCGATGTCAAGCGGTGTCAACGCAACCGGATCGGCTTCCGGCACTACGCGGGCCAGCAAGAACTCGGCGTAATCGAGCAAGCCCTCCCGCCGGGTTTCCGGCAGCGCCCGAAACAGGCGCAGCAAACGCCGCTCATCCGCTGTCATCGCTTGAGCTTGGGAATCGCGTAATCCTTGATCATCGGGCTTTGCTCAAGGAAATCCAGAAACGACTGGAGCAGCTTGCTGCGGAACTTTTCCTGCGGATAAACCAGCGATAGTTGTCGACGCAAGGGTGGTTCCAGTGGAATCGCCACCAGTTCGTCAAGCCGGATCTCCTTGGTCACCGTGGTGCTGGACAATACCGCGACACCCAATCCCGCCGCGACCGCGCCCTTGATCGCCTCGCGGCTGCCGAGTTCCATGACCAGATTGATTTCATCCAGCGAAACACCGTTGTTGCGGAAGAAATCGTCTATGCATTCGCGCGTGCCGGATCCTGACTCGCGACTGATGTAGGGATGCGAAGCGACTTGCTTGGGGGTGACATGGGTCAATTGCGCGAGATCGGAAAATGGCGCGCAGATCATCACCAGCTCGTCTTCGCAGCACACCTGGGTCACCAGATTCGGGTGGTGCGAGGCCGATTCGATCAGGCCCATGTCCAAGGTATGGTCGGCGACCTTGTTTTCTATCGTTTCGGAATTCGCCACCGTCAGGCGCGCCTGGGTTTCCGGATGTCGTTGTTTGAATTCGCCCAACAGGCGGGGCAACATGTATTCGGCAATCGTGGTGGAAGCGCCGATCAGCAACGGCCCGCTGATCTGACCGGTGAGCTCGGAGATGCGCGCTTCCATTTCGCCGGTCATGTTGAGGATGCGTTCGGCGTAATCAAGCGCCAGCTCGCCGGCGGGCGTCAGCGAAATCTTGCCATGCGAGCGCTCGAACAGACGGGTATTGAAGTGCTCTTCCAGTTGCTTGACCTGAAAAGTGACCGCCGGCTGGGTCATGAACAGCAATTCAGCCGCTTTGGTGAACGACAATTGCTTGGCGACAGTATGAAAAACTTGCAGTCGACGATCAGCCATTTTCTTATGTGCAGATAAATTTTAATTATGTGATTCAATCATAATTTGCTCATGATTAACAGCCGAAAAGTGCATCTCGCCACCCGTTGAACAATGTCTGAAGCGTGATCATTACTGGCTTTGACGCTAATATGCGCACCCCGCGCAACCCTGTTGGCGCCTGCATGACGGGTGAATTGCAATTGCATCATGTTATAACTCGCCGCCTCCCATTTTCCTTGCTGAACCTGCTTGCCGACTCTTTATGACTGATCGAAATCGGGCCAGATGAATCGCGGTTTCTACATCATTCTGACCGCCCAGTTCTTTTCGGCCCTGGCTGACAACGCGCTGCTTTTCGCCGCGATTGCGTTGTTGATGTCACTCTCCGCGCCGGACTGGCATGTGCCGCTGTTGCAGCAGTTCTTCATCATTTCCTACATCCTGCTGGCGCCTTTCGTCGGCGCATTCGCCGACTCGAACCCCAAGGGTCGGGTGATGTTCATCAGCAACGCGATCAAGGTCGTTGGTTGTCTGGCGATGCTGGCCGGCATGCAACCGCTGTATGCCTACGCCATTGTCGGTCTCGGCGCGGCGGCCTATTCACCCGCCAAGTACGGCATCCTCACCGAATATCTGCCGCCATCCCTGCTGGTCAAAGCCAATAGCTGGATGGAGGGTGCCACGGTCGCCGCGATCATCCTTGGCGCGGTGCTTGGCGGCTTGCTGATCAGCCCGAAATTCATCGGCGCGGCGCTGATCGAATGGAATCTGACCGAATGGATCACCGCGCCGGAATTCGCCATCCTGATCATCCTGTTGTTGTATCTGACGGCGGCCTGGTTCAATTTGTACATTCCTCGACTGCCGCCCGACCATCGCACGCCGAAGCGCGATCCGCTGTACCTGCTGCATGATTTCTGGCATTCGTTCAAACTGCTCTGGAAGGATCCGCTGGGTCAGGTTTCGCTGGCGGTAACCACCCTGTTCTGGGGAGTCGGCGCGACCCTGCGTCTGGTGGTACTGGCCTGGGCCGCATTCAATCTGAATTTCGATCTGACCCAGGCGACACAATTGACCGCCATGTCGGCGATCGGCATCGCGGTTGGCGCCGCGATGGCGGGAAAATGGGTGCAATTGGAACGTTCGGTGAAGGTGCTGCCGGCCGGCATCATCCTGGGATTCACCGTGATCGCGATGATTTTCGTCAACGAATGGCGCGTTGCCGCCGTTTTGCTGTTTTTCATCGGCGTGCTGTCCGGCTTCTTTGTGGTGCCGCTGAATGCCTTGCTGCAGCACCGCGGCCATCTGTTGATGGGCGCCGGCCACTCCATCGCCATCCAGAACTTCAATGAAAACCTGGGCATCCTGCTGCTGCTCGGCGTCTACACCCTGATGGTCGGACACGGCATGCATATCCACTGGATCATCGGCATATTCGGCGCGTTCATCAGCCTGGTGATGACCGCGATCTGGCGTCGCCACCACGATGATCAGGTACGCTGATACCGCCGATCCGGGATTTGCTTGAAAGGCGTTACGCCAGCAACGGAATCGCCGAGTTGTCCAGGTCACACAGGAACAGACTGCAGGCGCGTTGAGCATCGGCCCAGCCAGCGGCCTGCTCGCTGAAAATCTCCAGCAAAGTGTCCAGCAAACCTTGCGGAATGGCGTTGGCATACTCGATTACCAGCCAAATCGGCCCTTCGCGCCAGTGCATGTCGCCGAGACACTCCTCCAGGGCATCCCAGTTCTTGCCGAAATAGTCCGGAAAATCCAGCACTTGCGCCAAACCCGTCAGAAGCGCGCGTTTATCGGCCAGGCAACGGCCATCCAGCCTTGATTCGCTTTCGAACCCGCGCCGCGAGAGGCGATAGACACCATTCAGTTCAGGGCGCAGCAATACGTCCTCGACCGCCTTCTCGATGTCTTGTGTCAGGCTCATCTCACTCCCTGATGCGTTTGAAGGAACGGTAGTGATCCGCTGTATACCAATAATCTCCGGCGTCGCCGGCGACGATGCGCCGCGCGCCACGATGATTCAAGCCCGGTGTGGTTACAGTGTACTCGCGGTAGTAGTCGCGCGATTGCGCGGGCAGCAAACCTTCACGGTTGCCGAACCGCGTGCCATCCTTGCGGTACGGGAAAGGTCCGCCCTGTTTGATCAGGCCCAGCGTCTGACGCGCTTCGGGCGGCAGATTTTCGACGCTTATCTCGGCGCTTGCACCTAAACCGATGCCGGACCAGAAGGCCTGACCAAACAGCGCGGTCAAGCCCAGCCCGAAGGCCAGCACAACAACCGCAAGCCGCCGCCATTGCGTCATGGGAATCAATCGTTGGCGTGGCGCGCGATAAAGGCCTGAATCGCCGCCACATCGGCATCCATGTCAGTTACCCGCCGCGGCAGGGATTCGAGATTTTCCAGGCCTGCCGGACGCTCGGGCCGCATACCCAAGGCCTCGACGATGCTGTCCTCGAACTTGGCGGGCAACGCGGTTTCCAGACAAACCAGCGGAATTCCCGGATCGCGATGTTCCAGACCCACCTTCAGACCATCGGCGGTATGGGTATCGATCATCACGCGGTATTTCTCCCAAACCAGACGTATCGTCCGCATGCGGTCCGCGTGGCTGCTGGAACCGGAGACGATGCCAAAGTTCTTGATGTTGTCGAACAGTCCGTCGGGTTTCAGATCGAAACTGCCGCCGGCATCGACCGCCTTCCATAATTCGGCGACCTTGGCGGCATCGCGCCCGGTCAGGTCGGCGACGAAGCGTTCGAAATTCGAGGCCTTGGAGATGTCCATCGATGGACTGGAGGTATGCAAGGTCTGCGCGGCGGTGCGCGGCCGATAGACGCCGCTGTGGAAGAACTCGTCTAGCACATCGTTCTCGTTGGTGGCGACGATCAGTTTGTGCACCGGCAAGCCCAGCATGCGCGCGATATGGCCGGCGCAGACATTGCCGAAATTGCCCGACGGCACCGAGAAACTGACCTGCTGCTGGTTATTCTCGGTAACCGCGAAATAGGCCTTGAAGTAGTAGATCACCTGCGCGGCAATCCGCCCCCAATTGATCGAATTGACCGCGCCGATGCGGTATTTCGCCTTGAATTCGAGATCGTTGGACACGCTCTTGACCATGTCCTGGCAATCGTCGAACACGCCGCGCACCGCGATGTTGAAAATGTTGGCGTCTTGCAGGCTGTACATCTGCGCCTGCTGGAAACGCGTCATGCCATGCTCGGGCGACAGCATGAACACCCGCACGTTGTGCTTGCCGCGCATCGCGTACTCGGCGGCCGAACCGGTATCACCGGACGTGGCGCCGAGGATGTTGATGTCCTGCCCGGCCTTGTCCAGCGCGTACTCAAACAGATTGCCCAGCAACTGCATGGCCATGTCCTTGAACGCCAAGGTCGGGCCGTTGGACAGTTCCAGGATGTACAGATCATCCTCCAGTTTGCGCACCGGCGTGATCTGGCTGTAATCCGAATCCTGGCGTCCATGACAGTAAGTATCCGCGGTGTAGGTCTTGTCGATCAGCACCTTGAGATCATCGGCCGGGATGTCGTCGGCCAACCGCGACAACACGGCGAAAGCCAGTTGCCGATAGTCCATGCCGCGCATCGCGGCCAGATCGTCGGCACTGAACCGCGGATAGGTTTCCGGCAGATACAGGCCGCCATCGGGGGCGAGACCGCCGAGCAGGATTTGCGAGAAGGTCAAAGCGGGCGCATTGCCGCGGGTGCTGAGGTAATGCATGTCAGCCGTTCAACTCTTCAAGCCGGATGCGCGTGACCTTGCCGGCTATCGTGTCGAGGGATTCGATCTTCGCCATCGCCGCATTGACCGCCTTCTCTTTGGCGACATGGGTCAGCAGCACGATGTCGGTCTGATCCTCGCCCTCGTCAGGTTCCTTTTGCAACATGGCGTCGATGGAAATACCCAGATCGGCGAGGATGCGGGTGATGTCGGCCAACACACCCGGCTTGTCGTCAGCGCGCATGCGCAGGTAATAGGCGGTTTCCACTTCCTCGATCGGCAGGATCGGGAAATCGGTCAGTTGATCCGGCTGGAACGCCAGATGCGGCACGCGATGATGTTTGTCGGCGGTATGCAGACGGGTGACATCGACCAGATCGGCGATCACCGACGAAGCGGTCGGCTCGGCGCCGGCGCCCTTGCCGTAATACAGCGTCGCGCCGACCGCATCGCCCTGCACCAGCACGGCGTTCATCGCGCCTTCGACGTTGGCGATCAGACGCTTGCCTGGAATCAACGTCGGATGCACGCGCAGTTCAACGCCGTTTGCCTTGCGCTTGGCGATACCCAGCAGCTTGATGCGGTAGCCGAGTTGCTCGGCGTAACGGATGTCCTTGGCTTGCAGTTGGGTGATGCCTTCGACGTAGGCCTTGTCGAACTGTACCGGAATACCGAAAGCGATCGAGGCCATCAATGTCGCCTTGTGCGCGGCGTCGATGCCCTCGATATCGAAGGTCGGGTCGGCTTCGGCGTAGCCGAGTTGCTGGGCGGCTTTCAACGCGGCATCGAACGACAAACCTTTGTCGCGCATTTCCGACAGGATGAAGTTGGTGGTGCCGTTGATGATGCCGGCAATCCACTGGATGCGGTTGGCGGACAAACCCTCGCGCAACGCCTTGATGATCGGAATGCCGCCGGCCACGGCGGCTTCGAAGGCGACCATGACGCCCTGCTTCTGCGCGGCGGCGAAGATTTCGTTGCCGTGCACGGCGAGCAGCGCCTTGTTGGCGGTGACCACATGCTTGCCGTTGGCGATGGCCTCCAGCACCAGTTGCCTGGCTGTGGTGTAGCCGCCGATCAGTTCGACAATGATGTCGATGTCCGGATCCTTGACCAGCGCGAAAGCGTCATCGGTCAATTTGACCGTGTCGCCGACCAGGCCGCGGGCCAGGTCGAGATTGCGATCGGCAACGGCGGTGATGCGGATCGGACGCCCGGCGCGACGGGTGATTTCTTCCTGATTGCGCGTCAGAACGGTCCAGGTGCCGCCACCGACGGTACCGATGCCCAACAGACCAACATTGATAGCTTTCATTTCAGCAATCCATCTTTCTTGAACATGTCACGCAGGCCGCGGATGGCCTGACGGGTACGCATTTCGTTTTCAATCAGCGCGAATCGAACGTGATCGTCGCCGTAGTCGCCGAAGCCGACCCCGGGGCTGACCGCCACCTTGGCATCGGCCAGCACTTTCTTGGAGAACTCCAGCGACTTCAGCTTGGCATAGGGTTCCGGAATCGGCGTCCACAGGAACATCGTCGCCTTGGGCGCCTCGACCTTCCAGCCCACCTCGTTCAACCCTTTGACCAGCGCGTCGCGCCGCTTCTGATACATCAGACGGATGTCCTCGACACAGTCCTGCGGGCCTTCCAGCGCGGTAATCGCGGCGACCTGGATCGGCGTGAAGGTGCCGTAGTCGTGATAGCTCTTGATCCGCGCCAGCGCCGCGCACAGTTTGGCATTGCCGACCATGAAGCCGACCCGCCAGCCGGGCATGTTGTAGCTCTTCGACAAGGTAAAGAACTCCACCGCCACATCCTTGGCGCCGGGCACTTGCATGATCGACGGGGCCTTGTAGCCATCGAACACGATGTCGGCATAGGCGATGTCGTGCACCACCAGAATGCCGTATTCCTTGGCCATCGCCACCACTTTCTCGAAAAACTCGAGTTCCACGCACTGCGTGGTCGGGTTGCTGGGGAAGTTGAGGATCAACATCTTTGGACGCGGCCAGAAGTCCTTGATCGCCTTCTCCATTTCCTCGAAGAAGTTCACACCCGGCACCATCGGCAGATGGCGAATATCGGCGCCGGCAATAACCGGGCCGTAGATATGAATCGGGTAACTCGGATTCGGCACCAGCACGATATCGCCGCGATCCAGCGTCGCCAGCGCCAGGTGGGCGATGCCCTCCTTGGAGCCGATGGTGGCGATGGCTTCTTTTTCCGGATCGAAATCGACGTCGTAACGCGTCTTGTACCAGTTGCAGATCGCCTTGCGCAGCCGCGGGATGCCCTTGGATACGGAGTAGCGATGGGTATCGCCGCGGCGCGCGGTCTCGATCATCTTCTCGACGATATGCGTCGGCGTGGGCTGGTCGGGATTGCCCATGCCGAAGTCGATGATGTCTTCGCCCCGCCGGCGGGCGGCCATTTTCAGGTCGCCGGTAATATTGAAAACGTAAGGCGGCAGTCGTGTGATTCTAGGGAACTCATCCATCGCGGGGCTTTGTAAAGTAAGGCTGCGTAAAAGCGTGTAATGTTACCCGAGTGCCGAATCCACCGGCAATCCGATCCTCCCGATGGTTCCCTGCCACAACCCGGAAATCCGCTTTTTATTGCCATGAAACTGCACTTGTCGCGAAGCGCGAATACCTTTGTGATCACCGGTTACGGCAATGATCACATTCTGATCAACGGCGTACGCCATGAAACCAGCCTGATCGTGCTGCCGGATGAAATCATCGCCGGATGGGCCGCACATCTGAATCAACTCGAATCGCGGCATTTCGACACTCTGGCCCTGCGCGCGCCGGAAATCATTCTGCTCGGTAGCGGAAAAACGCTGCGTTTCCCCTCACCGGCCCTGTATGCCGGGCTGATCAAGGCCAACATCGGCGTGGAAGTGATGGATACCCCGGCGGCGTGCCGCACCTACAACATCCTGGCCGCCGAAGGCAGGCGCGTGGCGGCGGCACTGATCCTGGAGTCCTGAAGGAACCGCGGCGTTACTCGATGCGGGTCTGGCGCATCGCCTCCGGATCACGGATATAGATCGTGGTGCCATCCACTTCCACGCAGCCGATGTCGGTGAGTTTGTGCAGCAAGCGCGAGAAGGTTTCCGGTTTGACGCCGATGCGCGAGGCGATCACCTGCTTGGGCGCCTCCAGTTCGACCTTGTGACGCCCGGTTTCGTCCGGATCGGAATGGTCGAGCAGATATTGCAGCAAACGGTCGGCGCCCTTCATCAAGGTCAACCGGTCGATTTCGTTGACCAGTTTATGCATGCGCGCGCTCATCGCGGCCAACAAGCGGAAACAACGATTGGCATCCTGTGCCAGCCATTCCCGAAAACTGCGCCCGTCAAAAGCGATCAACCGGGTCTGGGTCTGGGCCGAAGCATTGATCGGGTAACGACTGCCCATGAACAATACCGCCTCGGCAAAAAAACGATTCGGGCCGATCAGGTCGATCACCTTTTCATCGCCCTGCGGTGAAGCTCTGAACAAGCGAATGACGCCTTCCGCGACCCAATAAAAAGCCTCGGCCGGATCACCCTGGCTGAACAACAATTGCCCGGAATCGAGCGTCAGCGTCGTGGCATGGGAAACCGCTTGCAGGTATTCGTCATCTTCCAGGCCGGAAAACAGATAGACCCGACGCAGCGTAAGCAGATCCGATTTTTGCAAGGAATTCATCATGCCTGGCCTAAATCGGCAAGCGGCTTGATTTCGCCGAAACGACGTATCGCGGCGAAATCCGCCACATCCTTGTCTGGTTGACGCGTATCGGGCCGCAGCACGGCCAGCAAGTGAGCAATGCCGTATTCGCGCGCGGAGCGCAGCACCGGCAGGCTGTCATCAATCAGCAACGTGCGCGCCGGATCGAACGGTTCGCCGCGTCGCAGCGCCGACCAGAAGGCCGGATCCTCCTTGGCGTAGCCGTATTCGTGCGACACGTGCATGGCATCGAAATGCACCGCCAGACCGGTGTGATGCATTTTCAGATTCAAACTCTTGCGATGCGCGTTGGTCACCAGCACCACGCGTTTACCGGCGGATTTCAAGGCGGCGAGAAAATCGGTGACATCCGGATGCACCGCAATCAGATGCGCCAACTCCTGTTTCAACTGGACGATGTCGAGTTCAAGCTGTTGCGTCCAATAATCGACGCAATACCAGTCCAGCGTGCCCGCCTTGGCGTCATAACGGCGGAAACATTCGGCATGCGCTTCTTCGCGCGGCAAGCCATGCCGTTCGGCAAACTTGTTCGGCACATAAACCTGCCAGAAATGATTGTCGAAATGCAGATCGAGCAACGTGCCATCCATATCGAGCAAGACCGTGTCGATCCGCTTCCAGTCCGGTATCGAGTTCATATCAGCCCCTCTTTCGACATGCCGCTGCGGCGCAAGATGCGGCGCAGCGTCTGCAACGCCTCGAGCTGGATCTGACGCACACGTTCACGGGTAACGCCCAGATGCGTCGCCAACTCTTCCAGGGTGGCGACTTCCTCGTCGTTGAAACCAAACCGCCGCTCGATCACCCAACGATGCTTGTCGCTCAATTCCGCCAGCCAGATCTGGACATATTTTTCCAGTTCCGCCGTCTGCAACATGTCTTCCGGCCGTTCGGAATGCTCATCGGCGATCGCCTCGCCGATCGACAAGCTCGGATCGATATCCAGCGGCGCGTCGAGCGAAGCCACTCGATCGTTCAGCGACAGCAAACGCCGCACCTCCTCCACCGCTCTGCCGGTGAGATGCGCGATATCCTCAGGGCCGGCATCGGGAAAGCCATGCATTTCCAGATGGCGCTGCGCACGCAAAAAGATGTTCAGCTCTTTGATGACATGCACCGGCAGGCGAATCGTGCGCGACTGATTCATGATCGCCCGCTCGATGTTCTGGCGTATCCACCAGGTGGCGTAGGTGGAAAATCGGAATCCGCGTTCCGGTTCGAATTTCTCCAGCGCATGCATCAGACCCAGATTGCCCTCTTCGATCAGATCCAACAGGGAAAGTCCGCGGTTCAGATAGTGTTTGGCGATATTCACCACCAACCGCAGATTGTGTTCGATCATTTTCTGGCGCGCTTCGAAATCACCGTCGCGGACGCGAAAAGCCAGAGCGCGTTCTTCCGGTTGAGTCAGCAATCCTTCGCGGCCAATATCATTGAGATACAACTGGGTGACATCGGGAAGTTCGTCAAACACCTGTTCGACATCGGCCTGGGGCGCATCCGGAATCGCCTCCAGCTCGACATCGATGGGCGGTTCCGATTCCGGGTCCGCCGATCCAAGATAGATATCCTCCTGCATGCTCGTCCTCAGCTCTGTTTAGGCAGGTAATTGAGCGGATCCACAGGCTTGCCATACTCGCGAATCTCAAAGTGCAACTTGACTCTGTCGGCGTCGGAATCACCCATCTTCGCAATAGCCTGTCCACCCATGACGTTCAGACCTTCAGAAACCAAAATACTGTCGTTGTGGGCATACGCCGAAAGCAATGCCTCGTCATGCCGAATAATGATCAGTCTACCGTAGCCACGCAAACCTGAACCGACATAGACGACTTTGCCGGCCGCCGCGGCGACAATCAATGACCCGCGCTCGCCACCAATATCGATACCCTTGCTCAAGCCGACGCCGAAACGGGTCAGCAGATCGCCGCGGCTCGGCCAGATCCAGGGGCTGGTCGGCGCCGCAATGCTCTGTATATCGGTCGCAACCGACGCCGACTTGAGGCTGCTCGATTGCGCAACCGGTTTGCGCGCAACCGGCGCCGCGACGACGACCGGCCTGGGCGGCGTCACACGCAACAGGTCGCCGTGGCGAATATAGTCTGGATTGGACAATTTGTTCCAGTTGGCCAGCGCGCGGTAATCGAGTCCATGCTCGAACGCGATCTTGTACAAGGTATCGCCGCGTTGGATTCGATATTGGCCAGGTGGTGTCGGCGGCGCCCTCGAAATGCTGGCATCGCGCACCGGCGCCGACTCCGGGGTGTTGGCGCAGCCGGCAAGCCAGAACAGCGAGAGCAGGACCAAGCCGAGCGCGAAACGGCTCAAATCACTCCGGAGAGCAACGGTACGAATTTGACCGCCTCCAACTCACTTTCCCTGAAGCCGCCATCGAGTTCCGCCTCGACCATGATCAAGCGCTGCGACTCACCGGCGCCGACCGGCGCGATCAGGCGTCCACCCGGCTTGAGTTGCAATTTCAATTCATCCGGAATGAACGGCATCACGGCAGCCACGACGATCGCATCGTATGGCGCCGCCGCCTTGAAACCCAGGCTGCCATCGACGTTCTTCATCAGCACATTGTTGATGCGCAGCTCGCGCAGCGTGACCCGCGCGCGTCCAACCAGCTTGGCGATGCGCTCCAGACTCAGCACTTCCTTGGCGAGCTTGGACAAGACTGCCGCCTGATAACCGCAACCGCCGCCGATTTCCAGCACTCTTTCCAGTTGCTGGCCGCGCAATGCCAATTCGCAACTGCGTGCCACGATATACGGACTGGATATGGTCTGACCCTGACCAATCGGCAACGGCGTATCGTCATAGGCGCGCTGCTGGATGCTTTCCTCCAGAAAGGGATGCCTGGGCACCGCATTCATCGCCGCCAGTACGACCGGATTTTTGATCCCCTGCTCTTTCAAGCGCTCCAGCATGCGCATGCGGGCGCGCTGGGAGGTCATACCGATGCCGCTGACGCTCATCGCGACAACCAATCCTCGACCAGACGCATTTGCACATAGCGGGTCAAATCCAGTTGCAGCGGCGTTATGGATATCTTGTCATGCGCAACCGCATGAAAATCCGTTCCCGGTCCGGCATCCTGGGCGGCGCCGGCCGCGCCGACCCAATACATGGTCTGATTGCGCGGATTGACCGTTTTCACGGTGTCCTGAGCCTTGTGGCGTCGACCCAATCGCGTGACTTCGACACCGGCAATCTGCTCGGAAGCGATATCCGGCACGTTGACATTCAACAACACATGCTCGGGAAATGGCTGCGCGGCGAATCGTTGCACAAGGTCGGCGACAAAATCCGCCGCAGTATGAAAGTTCTCGGATTGCAGATTCGCCAAGGACACGGCAACGGATGGAATGCCCAGCAAAAACCCTTCCGTCGCGGCGGCGACGGTCCCCGAATAAACCGTATCGTCACCCATGTTGGCTCCGTGATTGATGCCTGAAATCACCATATCCGGCAAGATTGGCAGCAAACCGGTCACGGCCAAGTGTACACAATCAGTCGGCGTGCCATTGACGTAATGAAATCCAGCGGGGGTCTGACGGACCATCAACGGACGATCCAGGGTCAGCGAATTGCTGGCTCCACTGCGATCGCGCTCAGGCGCAACCACCGTGACTTCATGGTCATGAGCTTTGAGAGTTGCGGCAAGAACGGCCAAGCCAGGTGCGAAATAGCCGTCGTCGTTGCTGATCAGAATCCGCATTCGCCGCGATGAAGGAATAAAAAAATGGTCGGGGCGAGAAGACTCGAACTTCCGACCCCCTGCACCCCATGCACATTTGCAATGGTTAATAATCAATAAGTTAGACGATATTTGTCTAAACAAAATAGATTGGGTACGGCTAGATTATATGCGACTTCCGAGGCGGTGTTTAGACAAAAAAACCCCGCCGGTCAGAGACCAGGCGGGGTCGGGTACTACAGGATCAGGGATCAGAACGGGATGTCGTCGCTTTCATCAGCGAACGGAACCTCGTCTGTTCCGGCTTCATGGCCATTGGCGGGAATCTCCCGTGTGGCATAGAAGTCGGAGAACTTCTGCTCGACCTCGGTCATCAGACCAAGATGGAACTGGAGTTCGACCGCCTGGCGACGCTTGCCGATAGTTTCCTTGTCGTCCACGCCGGCATCCTTCAGAGCCTTCGTCGCCGCGTTGACTTGCGGCACCAAGCTGCCCTTCGGATCAAGCGAAACAACTTCCTTGCCATGTTGGCGCACGGTGGCACCGTGGTTTGCATACGCACGGGAAGCCCCCTCTTTCTGACCGTAAGTAGCGAACATCATGATCTCGGTTTCGACACCGGGTTCAGCGTTCACCATCTTGCGGGCCAGCATTTGGGCGCCGGACTGGGCCAAGGCAATTGAGATGTAA
>JAGUXX010000023.1 GCA_020061585.1 Betaproteobacteria bacterium
ATGGTCGCCGCCAGCCCGCTGTTCAAGGGCTTGCCGGTGCATCTGCTGATGTCCGGCAAGGCCAATCCGGATGCGCCGAAACACTTCGAGTGGGCGAAAAAGACGCTGGAAAGCGCCGGCTTCGAGGTTCCCGGCGCGCTGATACCCGGCGACGCCGAGAGTGTCATCGCCCGTTACGTCAAGGAACATGAGATCGATATCCTGATCATCGGTTCCTACAGCCATTCACCGCTGCGCAGCCTGCTGCTGGGCAGCAAGACCTCCGACTTGTTGCGTTCCTCGCGGATTCCGACGCTGTTGTTGCGTTGAGGAAAGCCTGATTGCTGAAGTCAGGCAGCGTAGGGCGGATGAGCCGGCGGGTTTTTGCCGGCGTTATCCGCCGCATGCCGGCCATCCGGCGGAAGGCGCGATGAGGCCGCTTTTCCGCCCTACTTCGCTGGAATTTTTGAACGTCACGCCAGCAAGCCTATGATCCAGATCATGCCGCCCAACGCGACGCCTTGCGAAACTTCCCGTGCCTGACATTGACCTACCCGAGCGCGGCAATGCGTATTTTTCGTACCGCCGAGCGGGGGCGTCAGTGCGCCGCCTGTCTTCAACCTTGATTCGAGGTTCAATCATTCCGAGTACGCAACACATGGATATCTCTCGCTTCCGAGCTTTCACCCTCGCCCTGGCCTGTTGTTGGCTCGGCTCGACCGGGCTGGTTCAGGCCGACACGGCAACCCTGGTCAAAGCCGCGCTGACTTCCGGGCAGCCCGCCCTGATCGAGTTCGGCGCCGAAACCTGTTCCCAGTGCAAGCGCATGAAAGTCGTGCTGGATGGCATTGAACGCCGCTACAAGGGCCGCGCGCATGTGGTGCAGGTCAACGTCAACCGGGACAAGGCGGTGACCAGGCAATTCAAGATCATGGTGATTCCGACGCTGGTGTTTTTCGATACCAAAGGCAAGGAAGTCGGTCGCGGCTACGGCTTCATGGATGAGGTGAAAGTGGCGAAGAAGCTGCATGAACTGGGGGCGCGCTGATCATGTTCGAAGAAATTCCCGATCTGCTCGCCGCCTATCCGCTGATCGCCTTCGGCCTGGTGTTCGCCGCCGGCGTGGTTTCCTCCGCCAGCCCCTGCGCGTTGGCCACGGTGCCGCTGGTGGTGGGCTATGTCGGCGGCCACGCCGGCGATGCGCCGGGCAATAATCGGCGGCGCGCCTTCTTCTACTCCCTCGCCTTCGTGCTCGGCCTGGCCACCACGTTCACCGCGCTGGGCGCGGCGGCGGCCTTGCTCGGACAACTGATGGGCAACATCGGCGGCGCGTGGTTCATCGCGCTGGGCTTGCTGGCGGCGGCGATGGGCCTGCAGTTGATCGGCTGGCTGCCGTTGCGTCTGCCGACCCTGCCGCATTGGCAACCCAAGGTTGCCGGACCGCTCGGCGCATTGTTGCTGGGCGCGATGTTCGGCATCGTCTCCAGCCCGTGCGCGACGCCGGTGCTGGTGGCGCTGCTGGGACTGGTGGCGACCCAGGGCGAAGTCGCTTACGGCATCAGCCTGCTGTTCGTCTACGCCCTCGGCCACTGCGTATTGATGCTGGCCGCCGGCACCTTCGCCGGCCTGGTGTCGGCCTGGGCGAAATCGCGCGGCATGATGGCGTTCTCGGCGCGTTTGAAACAGGCGTTGGGCCTGTTGCTGGTGGCGGCCGGCGGCTATCTGATCTGGCTGGCCTAGCCCAAACCAGCTCACCCCCCCGTCATGCTCATGAAGCGGACCAGCTTTTGCGGCTGTTCGCGGAACTCATGGCGTTCGGGTTTCAGATCCATCGCGGCATGAATGGCGACGATCAGGTCGTCGTCGCTGGCGCCATCGCGCAGCAGGGCGCGGAAATCCATGCGCTCCTCCTGGCCCAGGCAAAGATGCAACTGGCCGTCGACGGTGAGGCGCACGCGGTTGCAGGTTTCGCAGAAATGTTGCGACAGCGGCGTGATGAAGCCGACGCTGAAGCGGCCATCGGCGCTGCCCAGATAGCGCGCCGGTCCGCCGCCGGGCAGCAGCTTGTCGATCAAGCCATAGCGTTGTTGCAGCCGCCCCTTGATCGGCTGCAGATCGACATAGCCCATCTTGCGCGCGGTATCGCCCATCGGCATCAGTTCGATCAGGCGCAGCACGTAGCCGCGTTGCAGGCAGAACTCGACTATCGCGTCGACTTCATCGGCGTTGTCGCGCATCACCACCATGTTGATCTTGATCGGCGCGAAGCCGGCGGCGCTGGCGGCTTGCAGACCGGCCAGCACCTGGTTCAGCACGGGCTTGCCGTTGATTCTTTCGATGGTCTCGGCGCGCAGGGAATCGAGGCTGACATTCAGCCGGGTGACCCCGGCCGCCTTCAGATCGACCGCCATCTTGCCCAATTGGGTGGCGTTGGTGGACAACGACACGTCATCGACCCCCGGCAGCGCGGCAATGCGGCGGGCCAGTTCAGTAACGTTGCGACGCAACAGGGGTTCGCCGCCGGTCAGACGGATGCGTTTGGTGCCGAGCTTGGCGAACACCCCGAGCAGACGTTCGATTTCATCGAAATTCAGCCAGTGCGCGGGTTCTTCAAAGCCCTTGAAGCCTTCCGGGATGCAATACGCGCAACGCAGGTCGCAGCGATCGGTGACGGAAAGCCGCAGATATTCGATATTGCGGCCGAAGCGGTCAGTCAGCATGGTGGTGTGGAACCAGTAGGCAAGTGGTGCATGAAACTACTCCAAGTCGGTGGATGGCGGCGAGGCCGACGTCCCGAGTGTTTGATTTCAATCAAAGCCATTCGTCATGGATAAAGGGCCGGCCTTGCGACCGGCCCAGATTATCGTAGGGTGCGCCGCGCGCACCGCCGATATATGTTGAAAGGTGCGCACGGCGCACCCTACGTGGATCAAGCCTTGTACTGCCGCGACTTGAAGCTCACCGTGGACTTGTATTCGCCGCTGGTGACTTTGCGGATATTGGCCCAGGTGTGCTTGTAGTCGGGGATCACATTGCGATCCACGGCTTCGGTGGTGACGTCGCCGACCACGCCATTGAAATGGCCGAACTGCATGAACACCTGATTGCGCTTGGCTTCCGGCACGATGTAGGCCATGGCGTAGGTGGCGCCGTAGTCGTTGAACAACTCGACGATGTCACCATTGGCGATGCCCAGTTCCTTGGCGTCGTCCGGGTTCATCTCCACCGGCGCCATCGGCCAACGCTCCTTCATCGTCGGGTTGTACTGATCGTGGTAGCCGGTCTGCCAGATCTCGTTGACGCGGCCGTTGTTGACCCAGAAGCGGTACTTGTCCTTCTGGCCCTGTACCGATTTGAACATGCCCATCCAGGGTGAGGCCTTGAAGTGGGCGAGGCCGTCGTCGGTGCCGAACTTGTCGGTGTAGAGCATTTCGGTGCCGATCAGCTTGCCGCGCCGGACTTCCTTGATCGGCAGTTGCACGCCGTTGTTGCCGGCTGCTTTGAGCAGTGCGTAAGTGGCGAGGTTGCCGGTATCGCCACCCTGGCTGTGGATTTCGCCGCCCACATCGCCCGCGCCTTGCAGACGGAAGCCGTCGTTGAACGCGTCTTCCTCGGTCTTCCAGTTGAAGCCCTTGAAGCGATCCGCCATCTTGGCGTTGCCTTCGGCGTCGTACATGGCCTTCAGGGTGTTGGCGATTTCGGCGGAGATGATGCAGTCCGGCTTGGCCGAACCGGGCGGGTCCATGAAGCGCTCGGACAAGCGCATGCGCCGCTCGCCGCTCATCGAGGTCAGGTTCATCTCGCCGGAATGCGCGGCCGGCATCATTACATGCGCCGCTTCGGCCATCATCGTCGGGTACAGGTTGATGTTGGCGACGAACAAGCCGCCCTTGGTGGTGATGGCATCAAAAATCACCTCGACCATCTCCGCCGTGGTGGCGCCGCGCGCCTTGCGCATGGCTTCCTTGACGATGTCGGAACGGCGCATCACCGCTTCGCGGAAGTTTTCCGCGTTGCAGGTGGACTGGAACGGGTTGACCGCCCAGGCGGTGTAGACCATGCCGCGGCCGGCGATGATTTCCTGGTCGTTGTACAGCTTTTCGCCGGTGGGATGCGGCGGCCGGGCATAGCCTTCCTGGTGGCCGCCCATGCGCACGCAACCGGTGCCGCGACGGCCGCCGACGTTGTGGGTGGCGATCACCAGATCGAGCAGGCTGGACTGGATAGCGTAGTTGTCGTTGCCCCAGATGATGCCCTTCTCGTAGCCGTGCATGGTGCGCTTCAGCTTGCCGTCGGCCTTGGGCTTGTAGGCCCATTCCGCCGCCTGCTTCAGCTTGTCGACCGAAATGCCGGTGATCTTGGAACACTCGTCCAGGCTCATCTTGTTGGCGGCGGCGGCCTCATTGAAGCCCTTGGTGCGCTTGGCGATGAAGTCCTTGTCGATCCAGCCCTGTTCGATGACATGGGTGAACAGGCCGTTGAACAGCGCCACATCGGTGCCGGGCAGCAGGTCCAGGTGGATGACGCGATCCGGCGCGGTGGCTTCGGCGATGGCGATCGACGCGGTCTTGCGCGGGTCGACGAAGATCACCTTGCCGTCGCCGACCTCCTCGCCGGGGAACCATTCCTTCTTCTTGTCGACGGTGATGCCCTGAATGTTGGGCAGCCAGTGCACCAGGAAATAGTTGGTCTGGGTCTCGTAGGGGTTGGCGCCGATGCACATGATGCAGTCGGCCACCTCGGCGTCTTCATAGGAGTTGTTCAACTCCATGATGCCCATCTCGCGGGTGGCGTGGCACTCGGAGTTGTACGACGGCCGGTTGTGGATGCGCACCAGCGGCGTCTGTAGCGCGGTGAACATCAGCTTGCCCGCGCCCCAGGTGTTTTCGAAACCGCCGCCGGCGCCGCCGTGGTCGGCCGAGTCGAAGGCCAGCTCGCGCGGGCCCTTGGCGTCCAGCACCTTCTTGGTCACGCCGCAGTACAGCGCCAGCGCCTGCTCCCAGTCGGACTCCAGCCATTGGTCGCCGGTGTGAATGCGCGGGTGCTTCATGCGCTCGTTGGTCATGCTGCCGTCGGCGTGCATGTAGCTGGCCATCTGCAGGCCGCGCACCGAGCCGCCGCCCTGGTTGACCACGCATTCCTTGTCCGGCACCACCAGAATGTTGTGGCGGCTGCCGTCCTTGTCGGTCACCACGTTCTGCTGGGTGGGCGAGACGATGGTAGAGAACGGCGGCAACTGCTTGCGGAAATCCAGGCCCAGCGCGTTCTGGTGCGGCGCCTTGCCGCCTTCCTGAGCCGCCGGCCATTTGTAAACGTGGTAGCCACATCCGACGATGCAGAAGTGGCAGGTCATGTTGGTCTTCTTCGCGTTGACCGGGGGGAGTGCGATGCGATCGTTTGCCATGTTGTTGTTCTCCTTACAGCACGTTGGCCTGGCGGCCGAAGATCAGGCCATTGACGGCCACGGCGCGAATCATGTCGGTCTTGGCGTCATATTCCAGGACGATCTGCGGCAGCTTGCTGGGTGCCTGGCCGCACACCATCTGGCCGCCCTTTTCCGCGTCGAAAATCGAGTAATGGCAGGGACACTTGAAGCAGCGGTCCTTGTCGTCGTACACCGTCGGGCAGCCCTGATGGGTGCACATGATGCTGTAGGCGACGATATCGCCGTCGGGGCCGATGCCACCCGGCACCGGCGCGCCCATCTTGATCGCCGAACAGGGGCTGGCGGCGTCCGGATAGTTGAACGGCACAGGCTGGTTGACCTTCATCGTTTTGAACCGGGCCACCGTTTTCGGTGTGTAGGGCAGGGTTGCGGCGGTATTGGCCGGCGCCGCCTCGGCGCTGGCCGGGGCCAGACCGGCGACGGCAACGCCGGCGCCGGCGGCCAGGCCGCCACCCATCTTGAAAAAGTCGCGGCGGGACGGTGAGGCGGGTTGGTTCGGGGTTTCACTCATGCTGATGTCTCCTCGGTGTTCGCAAAGCGCAAATGCGCCGAGGATTAAACGCATGCGCCGTGCCAAGCCGCTTTCAGCGATAGATCAAGGAGTTACGGGAGACTTGCATTACCGTCCGGTAACAAACGACCGGCGGGGAGGTTGAAAGACATTACCGATTGGTAATGCCGGGTAGCGTCGCCGCACTAAAGCGCCGTGCCGCTGCGCTCGGCTTCGAGATCAGTCCAGCCTTGGAATCAACATGAAATCCGTCCCCAATCCAGTTTTTTCTCATGAGAGGTCGGGAGCATATTCAACCCAAACTCTCTGGTCGGAGTGGTGATCTTGAACAGTGAAAACTGCCTCCTGAATTTTAGTCACGTTATGAGGGTCAATGACGCGCGTGAAGTTGGTAACTTTTACGCCCACCTCCCGAAGCTCCATTAACTCGGAGGTGGAAAACACACCAACGTTTACCCACAAAGGTGACGGAGTAGAGCTTCGTTGAGCAATCAGCTCATCGTAGCCAGCGCGAGTAAGTATGAGGTAGACCATGAGACCTCTAACGAGGCTGTAGAAAAACTCGTTGAAGGGCCGAAGCAAGCAGATTCCGAGGGTGCCTTACCACTTCCCCGACCCGAGATCGTTGAATACAGGCGATTTTGAGAAGGTTGATTTTTAGTCATTTCAGGACAGAAATTTGAAAAGGGAGTTTTTCTACAGCCTCAACGTTCAAGGTAACCGGTGCTGCGCGGCTTCATCGCGCAGCACCCGTGTTGATGGATTGGTTAGCCGCCACTTCCCCACCTTCTCGAGAGAATCTGCCCTTCATACTTCTCCATTGCGGCAAACGCACTGTCTTCCTCTTCAGTTGTGTCATATCCGGTCTGCACTTTCCATGAATGAAGCAGTCCGATGAAAACGTTCCGTACTTCCACGGAGTCGGCCAACAGATTGTTCATAAAGTTGTTTGCGGCTGTGCAGCCTGCTTCGGTCTTAAGCGACCAGTCCTCCACCTCCGAAAGGTTATGAACGAAGCAATTTCGTCTCAGCAAAAACCGACTTAGCAATTCTTCAATGTCAGGGTGCAATGTTGCTCGATTGCGAAGCTCATGAAGAAAAGGACCGAGAGGGCGTTGACGCTGTTTGGCGACTAGCCGATCAGTAAGTGATGCGAAGAGGTCTTGTTCGCGGGGCATAGCAATCTGCATTACGAGCTTCACGGCTTTCTCCGTTGACTGAACGTGAAGGAGAACGAGGCCGATCTTTAGAAGGACTTTAGTGACGTAGGAAGGCGGCATTTAGTGGCGGTTAACGTAGAGTAAACCGGCGACCGGAATGCCGCAGAGCGGCATGAAGGGTGTCCGTGTTGAGCGCCAAGTTATGCAATTAAATCTTCTCTCTGTAGAAAACCAAAGAACTTATTAATGATTATCGTATTGCGGTTAACTATCTGTTTCTCTTCAAAATCATTGAAATTAACAAGTTCGGCTATTTCATGAATTTTACTTGGATCTTTATAATTCCCTCGCCGTTGTTCTCCGCTGTAAATTCTCTTTTTGTCTTCGAATCGGTAGTCAGATGCCCGAATGTTAATACTGCTTTCAAGTAGAACCTTATTACCAAGTGAATCTATGTTACTCTCGTTCTTAAGGCCATCTTCCATTTCTTGGCGCTTTTTTGGGTAGATATGCTCTAAATGGTAAATTTCGTTTACATCAAGAAGTTGTTGCTCTGGAAAGGTGTAAGCGTACCAAGTAATCACAGAGCGAGTTACACTTCTCTGATTGGTGAATGCATAATTTTCAACAAATGAACGAGCCTGCGTTGCATTAAATTTATATTTAGAGAAGGTTGCTTCGCAACCTTTAACAATATTGACCATCTCGTCATATACCGGTGTACGCAAAGCATTTACACCAGGATTGGTAATGGCATAGGCAAAAATGAAAGCAGTAATTCTATCCAAGAAAGTATTGAATTTGGCATCTTCCAACGTCCCATCCTTGGTCCTGTGCTGCAAGAAATATACCGATGTAATATGCTGCCACATACCATTGGGGGCATAGTTCAATACAAACAGTTTCTTGAGAACGCCATCTGAGAATCTGGTGTTGTCTTGGTCAGCAACACTCTCCCAAAATAAAGCAAGCGCTTTTAGGTCATCAATTGTATTAGGCTGTTTTAGATACTGATATTTATTGCGTTCATAAAATTTGCGAAGAGCTTCGGTGGTCGAGCTTTTGTTTCCTTCTTTGGCTCGCAAGAAGTACATATAGCGTGCAAATAACTCATCCATTGGTGTGCCCGTAATTGGCCTAAACACCGAGCTTGTTATTTCTTCAAGTTTCTTCCACTCAATAATAAACTCGTCTTTTTTGTCGAGAGTGCCGTAGTATTTATAGAACTGAGCTTTAAATATATCGGCATCTGATAGTGGTAGACCGCGATCATTAAGTGTTGAAAATATGCGAAGCGCTGTATCTTGTGACTCTGCCTCTATTGGCAATAAAATGCAGCTGCCTAATATCCGGGCAGGCAGATAGGGGAAAAAGCTTGGAAAGGCTTGCAAGAAATCATTGATTCTCTTCTGAAAGAATTGATAGTTCAGCACGTACTGGCTCTTGCTGCCTGGCTTAATCAACCCAGTACGCAGTATTTCAATAAACTCGCCTTTGTCATTATCCGTGGCGACCTCGGAGTCAATTTTTAATGTATTTTTATCTGCTGTGCCGAACGTATCTGTTTTCCAGATACATTTTTCTATACGGTCACGAGTAAGTATTGAGTTCCTGTCCTGCATATTAGAGAATTTGTCATAAAAGGCGCGCAGGATAAGCATTAATGTTGTAAGTCGTTGCTGGCCATCAATGACCTCCGATTTACCTTTTTCGCTTTTATAAGTAACAATTGAACCAAGAAAGTACTCTTCGTTTTCATCAAATGCCTCGTAATTGTTGTCAGGAAACGAGAATAGGAAAATATCATCCCATAGTGTTTGGCATTGCTCTTCATTCCAAGCGTATGGACGCTGATAATCGGGTATAAGAAAATCAGCCTTTTTATCTGACAATAGGTCGAATATTGTTTTTTGATCCACATTGAGTTTTGACATTCTATTTCCTATCGTTGCGAGGCATAACGTTACATGTCGATCGAAAAAATTCGATGTACTTAGGCGCGAGTCCATGTGCAAAAAACCCATAGCCATCTGTTTGCACAGCTTTTTCTCCCGTCTGTTGCGCGTATTGAATGAAAAATTACTTTATCTCTGCGTTTGCCTGTGCGCTTGGCGGCACCTTCTGTTTGGCATGGAGTGTAAGCAATCTACCCCAAGTGTTGCACGGGAAATCAAGTCTGCAAATCGCGGCATTCCCGTATGGCGGATGCCGGGATGGCGGGCTCAGTCATCGCCGCCTGCAGCTGGGTTGGATGGGTTGAGCGGTAGCGAAACCCATCATGGCGTGGCCCGGTAGATGCGATGGATGCTTGATGGCTGGTGATCGATGGGTTTCGCTTTGCTCTACCCATCCTACACACTGCATCCTCTCCGTTATTACCATCCGGTAACGTTTTTTGTCGCCTTGACCTTACCCCATTACCGACCGGTAACATGAGCCCATTCCCGCCCGGAGGTTAGCTTGCATATCACTCGCCGCACCCTGCTCAAAACCGCCGCTGCCGCCCTCGCGCTGGGCTCGCTTTCGGCTCGTGCCGGTGTGAACAAGCCGCCGCCGCTGTTCGGCACGACACCGGTGATTCTGGATGAGCAGGCGGAATTTCTCAGGCGCTGGCAGATTTATCTGGAGACCATGCTGCGTCGCCTGGTGCAGTTTGTGCAGCGTTGCAGCTATCGCGAGATTCTGGTCATGCTGGACGGTGCCAAGCTGGATTGCGCCTGGCTGTGCGGCTATCCCTATGTGCGCATGCGGCAGCGGCTGGAACTGGTGGCGGCGCCGGTGTACCCGGGACGACCGCTGTACCGCGCTTACCTGATCGTGCCCGCCGTTCCTCTCGGTATATGTCAATGATTGACAATGATGGCTATCATCCTGCTTGATTCAAACCGACCTTGAAAAGGCGCTCGCCATGAGCATGAATGTCAATCTGACCCCGCAACTGGAAGAACTGGTGCGCCGCAAGGTGGCCACCGGCATGTACAACTCAGCCAGCGAGGTGGTACGGGATGCCTTGCGCCTGATGGAAGAACAAGACCAGATTCGCGCTTTGCGCTTGGAACAACTCCGGACGGAACTCCAGCGCGGCCTGGATAGTGGCGCCGGACAAGCGTGGGACGTAGCCGAAGTGAAACAACAACTTCGGGCACGCAAAGCAAACACAAAGGCGGCGACCTGAATGAGCAGGATTCTGCGCCGCCCGCGAGCGGCGGAAGATATCGCAGAAATCTGGGATTACATCGCGGACGACAACATCGTTGCGGCTGATCATTGGGTCGACAGCCTCGACGAACAATTTCAGTTGCTCACTGAGCACCCCCTGATAGGCCGCGAACGCGGAGACTTGTTGCCTGGCATCCGCAGTTTTCCATTCGGGCGATATGTCATCTTCTATCTGCCCACCCAGAACGGGATCGATGTCGTACGGGTGCTGCACTCGGCCATGGATATCGCAGACCACCTCGATCCAAACTCGTATTGAACTGCCTGGCTGACTTACTGATATTACCGTTCAGTAACAACAATAGGCTCCCTTGACCGATGCCCATTACCGACCGGTAGCATGCGGTTCGACCGATTCGCGTCACCGCCATGCATCCCACCCGTCGCACCCTGCTCAAAACCGCCGCTGCCGCCGTAGCACTAAGCTCGCTGTCGGTGCGTGCCGGTGTGGACAAGCCGCCGCTGCTGTTCGGCACGACGCCGGTGATCCTGGATGAGCAGGCGGAATTTCTCAGGCGCTGGCAGATTTATCTGGAGACCATGCTGCGTCGCCCGGTGCAGTTTGTGCAGCGTGGCAGCTATCGCGAGATTCTGGTCATGCTGGACGGCGCCAAGCTGGACTGCGCCTGGCTGTGCGGCTATCCCTATGTGCGCATGCGGCAGCGGCTGGAACTGGTGGCGGCGCCGGTGTACGCGGGACGGCCGCTGTACCGCGCCTACCTGATTGTGCCCGCCGCTGACCGCGCCACGCATTCCATCCTGGATATGCGCGGCAAGGTGTTCGCCTTCTCCGATCCGGATTCCAATTCCGGCTGGTTGGCGCCGCAAGTCGAACTGAAGCGGGCAGGGGAAGATGCCAGCCGATTTTTCAAGAAGAGTTTCTACACCTGGGGCCATCGTCGCGTGATCGAGGCGGTGGCCTCCGGTCTGGCGCAGGGCGGCGCGGTGGACGGTTACATCTGGGACAGTCTGGCGCGCCTGCATCCGGAACTGACCGGCGCGACGCGAGTTGCCTGGCGTTCGGTCGAGTACGGCTTTCCACCCATCGTGGCGCGACGCGGCGCGGAGGGGATCGACGCGTTACGCCATGCGCTGATCGGCATGACGCAAACCCCGCCAGGCAAGACCCTGCTTTCCCGCTTGAATCTGGACGGATTCGTGCCGGGCGAGGATGCGCTGTACGCCGGCATCGAAGCCAATTGGCGATATCTCGGAACATGAGACGGTCAGCATGCTGAACGACCTCAGTTACCGCCTGAAAACGCCGCTGGCGATGAGCCTGGTGATCGTCGCCGCTGCGGCGGTGGTGGCCGCCGCGCTGGTCTGGCAGGGCTATCGCCAGGCCAGCGCCAGTTTTGTCCAGCACACCCAGGTGCTGGGCAAGACGCTGGCGCGCACGCTGCGCCCGGCGTTGCTGCATGACGATGTCTGGCAGGCCTATGAAATTCTGCTGACACCGCTGGAGCGCTCGGGCGATGCCGGGCGCACGCTGATCCTGCTCGATGCGCGCGGCCAGATCTTCGCCGCCAGCGAGCCCCGGCAATTCGCGGTACTGGACGACTTTGCCCAGACCATCGACGACCGCGCGATCGCGGCGGTGGCGCAGAAGCATGATCGCGGGCAAACCGTGCTGGAGAGCGGCGACGGACGCTACCTGTATCTGCTGACCGCGGTGCAGGCCGAAGATGGCACGGTGCTGGGCCGATTGGTGCAACGCTACGACCAGTCGTTGCTGGCCCCCCACTTCTTCGATGTGGCCGAAGGCACGTTGTATGCCGCGCTGGCCGCGATGATCCTGTTGTTGCCGCTGGGTTGGCTGGCGGGCAATCGGCTGGCCGAGCCGCTGTCGCATCTGGCGGAATGTCTGGGCCGGGTGGGCAGGGAACTGCCGAATGCGATCCACTGCGAGTTCCCGCATGGCCGCGACGAGATCGGCCAACTTGCCGAACGCTTCCAGGGCATGGTGGCGGAACTGCGCAACAAGCAGGTGCTGGAAAAACACCTCGCGCAAAGCGACCGCCTCGCCGCCGTCGGGCGGTTGTCCGCCGGCATCGCGCACGAAATCAACAACCCGCTGGGCGGCATGCTGAACGCGATCAGCAACTATCGTCGGCGCGGCGGCGCTGATCCGCACGCGGTGAAAACGCTGGCGCTGATCGAGCGCGGCCTGGTGCAGATTCGCGATACGGTTTCCGCGCTGCTGGTGGAGGCGAAACTGGAATCGCGCGCGCTGACGCCGGAAGACCTGGAGGATGTGCGCACCTTGATCGCCGCCGACGCGCAATCCCGGCAACTGCGCCTGGAGTGGGACAACCAGATCGTCGAAGCGCTGCCGCTGCCGTCGGCGCAGATCCGCCAGATATTGCTGAATCTGCTGCTCAACGCGGTGCAGGCCAGCCCGGCAGGCGAAATGCTCAACTGCAAACTGACAGTCGCCGAACAGCACCTGACACTGTCCGTCGGCAATGCCGGTGAAGCGATACCGGAACGCCGCCGGCAACATCTGTTCGAACCCTATTTCGGCGAGGGCGAAGTGCACGGTCTGGGCCTCTGGGTAACCTATCAACTGGTCCAGCAACTCGGCGGCGAGATCGTCGTGGACAGCTTTCCAGGCCATACCCGCTTTCGCGTCAGCCTGCCTCTGGACGATCATGCCGCAACTTGAACATGCCGATTTTTGTAGGGTGCGCCATGCGCACCGGATACCGGCCGATGGTGCGCACGGCGCACCCTACGTGCTACGAGTATGTGAGCCCCCGCATGCAAGCTGAACTGCACATACTGCTGATCGAGGACGACACGATCATGGGCGAATCGCTGATGGAGCGCTTCGAACTGGAAGGCTTTCAGGCGCGCTGGGCGCAGACCGGCGCGGAAGGTCAGGACTGGCTGGCGCGCGGCGGTTTCGGCGTGGTGCTGTCGGATCTGCGCCTGCCGGACATGAGCGGCGATGCCTTGTTCCGCGCGGCGGTGGAACGCTTTCCGGTGCTGCCGCCGTGGCTGTTCATCACCGGTTACGGCGCGGTGGATCAGGCGGTGGCCTTGCTCAAACTGGGCGCCGCGGATTATCTGACCAAGCCGTTCGATCTCGACGCGCTGATCGAAAAGCTCAAGCTCTACGCCATGGCGTCACCGCCCACATCGCCGGTACAAGATGCCGGACTGGGCATTTCCCCGGCGCTGCGCCGCATCGAGGCGCTATTGCCGCAACTGGCCGCCAAGGCGCGCACCGTGCTGATCACCGGCGAATCCGGGGTCGGCAAGGAAATGGTGGCGCATGCTTTTCACGCCCTGGCGCCGGAGGGCGCCGGCGCGCCGTTCGTGGCGGTGAACTGCGGCGCCTTCCCGGAAGGCTTGCTGGAAGCCGAGTTGTTCGGCCACGAGCGTGGCGCCTTCACCGGCGCGGTACGCAGCCGCAAGGGGGTGTTCGAACAAGCCGACGGCGGCACGCTGTTTCTCGACGAAATCGGCGACATGCCCTACCCGATGCAGGTCAAGCTGCTGCGCGTCATCCAGGAGCGGCGGGTGACCCGACTGGGCGGCGAGAAATCGATACCAGTGGATCTGCGGCTGATTTCCGCCACCCATCAGGATCTGAAGAAGCGGGTCACCCAGGGCCTGTTCCGCGAAGATCTGTATTACCGGCTCAACGTCATCCAGATCCACATCCCGCCGCTCAGACAACGACGCGAGGATATCCTCTGGCTGGCGCGGCGTTTCCTGGCCGAAGCCGCGCCCGACAAACATCTCGGCGACGAAGCCGAGCAAGCCTTGCTGACTCACGACTGGCCGGGCAACGCCCGCGAGCTGAAACACGCGGTGGAGCGCGGCGCGATACTCGCCGGCGGCGCGCTGATCGGGGTGTCGGCGTTGTTCGGCGACGCGGCAACCGACGACCAGGCCACGCCCGCCACACTGGCCGATTTCGTCTGTCAGAGCGAACGCCGCTACATCGCCAAGGCGCTCGACGAATGCCAGGGACATCTTGGCCACACCGCCGCCGCGCTGGGCATCAGCCGCAAGAACCTGTGGGAGAAGATGAAAAAGCTCGGCTTGTCGGCGAGCGCGGCGGATTGACCTGGCGTACGGCATCTCCCCGACGATTTCCCGACAGGCATGATTCGTCGTCTCGCTCCGCCAGCCGATTTCCCCCCGCACCAGGCGCGACCAACCGCCGTATCAAGGATTGTTTCGACCTCGCTATTGCTTGCTTGAAGCCCAGAATGCGCTGAAAACGTCGGAAATTTTTACGTTGCGCCAAAACAAGGCTGCACCAGACGGGGCAATATACTGAATATTAAGGTCCTTTTATATTTGGCATAAAGTATGCTTTAGATCAATCCCATCATCCAATCAAGGAATACATCATGAAACGCCCATTGCTTGCCGCACTGCTGTCACTCTGCGCCGTTGGGGGTAACGCCTATGCCGCGCTACTCGATTTTGATGCTGGCGTACCGTCGGAAATCACGCTTGGTGGCAGCATGATGTGGAACGGTACCGGTGGCGGTCACCTCTACATGGAAATGTATGATGACGATGATTTCATTTATTTCACCGCCCCCACCACGGTCAACAGCTTCCAGATGAACCGTGAGCCTTGGCAAGGCTATCAAGCGTTCCCGGATGATTGGCTGGTGCACATCCAGGCATTTGACAGCAGCAATGCGAGTCTCTGGGACACAACATTGGACCTGGGTGCTTTTTCAGATTGGTCCGATTGGCTGACGGTGAATGTTGATGTCGACAACGTCAGCATGATGACTTTCTATGCAACGGGTGGCGGCAACCCCTGGAATAACGGCTTCTGGCCCAGCATCGATAACATGCGGATCAACGAGCCAACCGGCAATGACCCCACCGTCACTGTCCCCGAACCCGCCTCCCTCGCCCTCATCGGCCTCGGCCTGGCTGGCCTGGGCTTCGCCCGCCGCCGCAAGGCCTGAGCGGTTTCCGGCAATGCAACAAACGGCGACTTCGGTCGCCGTTTTTCTGGGGTAGTCGCCAAGCCGACTCGGCGCCGCAAGCATCCTCCTTGAATCCTGCTTGAAAGCAACTTCATCCAAACTTGCATGAACCCGGGCCGAAGCCCCTGAGGATGAAACACACCGTAGGAACAGGCTTGTGCCCGATTCCGCGGGACGGCGGACCGGCGCTTACGCGGCGTCCGGCATCTCCCCGACGATTTCCCGATAGGCATGCCAAGTGGCATGCCCCAACAACGGGAAAATGAAGATCAGGCCGATGAAGCCGGTCAGAAAACCGATCAGCGTCAGTCCGGCGATGATCGCCGCCCACAACAACATCGCCAGCGGGTTGCGCAGCACCGCCGCGATGCTGGTCAACAATGCGGTCACCGGGTCGCTGCGCCGATCGACGATCATCGGCAGCGATACGGCGGAAAACACGAAGGCGATCAACGCGAACACAGCGCCGACCGCGAAGAAGCCGATCACCACCGGCAAATGATTGGGATCGCGCAGAATGCTTTCGGTATAGCTGAACGTGTCACCGGCATAGACATCGGCTTTCAGTGTCAACGCCACGATGATCGCGGTCACCCGTTCCCACATGCTGAACATCAACGCCAGCATGATGGCGAACAAACCCAGCGACCAGCCGTTATCGCGCACCAACTGAAACGGCCGGGCCAAGGAAACCACGGCCTCGTTGCGTTCCAGCGAACGGGAAATGGCATAGAAACAGATCGCCAACAGCGGCGCCAACATCAGAAAGCCGGAGGTGAAGGCGATCGCGAAATGGCTGCTCTCCCAACCATGCGTCACCAGCAACCAGCCCAGTCCGGCGAACAATACGCCATGCGCCAGGGAGGTCGCCCAGGCGGCGCGCAAATCGCTCAGACCGCGGCGCAACCAGCCCAGACTGGCGGTGGTTGACACCCGGCGAATTTCGGGGATGCGGGTGGGCAAGTATTCAACGTGGGGAATGGCTGAATTGGTCATGTCGGTATCTCCTCTATGTCCTGCTTTGTGTTTCGCACAAGATTCGCTTCCCGCCACCGGCGCAGCGCCTGCCGATGAAGGGAAACCCGCAACTGCCGAACAACGCTATCGCCGCGTGTCGCTCGGAACCCACGCGCCGACAACAAACAAGAATGATCCGTATTGCCCTGAACCACGAGGCGACTGTACTCCAGGTCGAGAAGCGCGAACAGTCGGCGGTTGAAGGCGGTCGTTATTGCGAAATATTGACCACAACTGAACCCGGCAAGTTCAACTCGTCACGGCCATCACTGCATTCCGCGTCACGTGCGACACGCCCCCCAATCGGAATCGGTCATGAACTGGCGGTATCATCCCGCTCCATTCTTGCCGCCGCGCTTGATCCAGGAAGCGCGCCACGATCCGTAGCGCAACCCGAGCCAAACGAACCATGAACCGTCGTGAAACGCTTGCCCTGCTCGCCGCCCTGCCCTGCCTGGCGTGGACCGGCAATGTGCGAGCGAAGCAGGGCGACTGGATCTTCGTGGTGCATCCGTATGACACCCCGGCGCTGCTGTTCGCCCGCTTCCGGCCGCTGACCCTGTATCTCGGCGGCGCGCTGGGCCGGCCGCTGCGGCTGGTGATCGCCGCCACCTATGACGAACAGATCGCGATGATCAGCGATGGCCGCGCGCAACTCGCCTATCTCGGCCCGACCCCCTATCTCAGAGCCCGGGACCGCGCGCGCGTGGAAATCCTGGCCGGCGAGGCGGAGGACGGCCAGGCGTTCTATCAGAGCGCCATCATCGCCCGCGCCGACAGCCCGATCCAGCACCTCGCCGACCTGAAGCGGCGCAGCCTGGCGCTGGGCGCGAAAATCTCCATGTCCAGCGCGGTGGCGCCGAAACTGATGCTGGCGCAGGCCGGCATCCGCCTCGACGAGCTGGCCGGCGTCACGCATCTGGATCGGCATGAACGGGTGGCGCTGGCGGTGCTGCATGGCGATTTCGACGCCGGCGGCTTGCGCCTGGATATCGCTCGCACCTATCTGCCGCGCGGCCTGAAGATCGTCGCCACCTCGCCGCCGCTGCCGCCGCATGTCATCGTCGCCGGCCCCGATCTGCCGGAAGGGGCCCGGCGGCAAGCGCGCCTGGCCTTGCTGCACCCGGATGAAACCGGACTCGCGGCGCTGTCCAGGCTGGGCGCCAACACCCGGTTCGTGGAACTCAACGACGGCCATTACCAAAGCGTCCGGCAGATGCTGAACCGGCTCGACCCGCAATGAAGCCACGCTCGCTCAACTTCTGGCTGACCGCCTATCTGGGCGGGGCCTGGCTGGTGTTGCTGCTGGCGCTGGGGTTGATCCTCTGGCAAAGCGTGCATCAGGTGCTGGAGCAGGCGCAAGCCGACAAATCGCGGGCGCTGGCCGCCCAGTTGGCGGCGGTGGCGGTGGACGCTGTGCTGCTGCGCGACTATGGCAGCCTGGAACGCAGCGTCAGCGATCTGGTCAAGGACAGCGGTCTGGGGCATGTCGAGATTCGCCGCGCCGATGGCGAATTGTTGGCGCACGCCGGGCGCCCCGCCGCCAACGATCCCCTGCAACGCGTGGCGCTGCGCGCCGCCGGTGAAACACTCGGTGAAGTCATCGTGCAATACGACTCCCAGGCTTCGCGCGCCGCCGCCTGGCGCATCGCCTGGCTGCTGGCGGCGGGTCTGGCGTTGTTCTCGCTGTTTGCGTTCTTCGGCCTGCGCCGCCTGCTGGTCGCCCGCCTGATCACCCCGGTGCGGGCGCTGCTCGATCAGACCGACCTGGAACAACCTCGCCCGCCGGCGGCCGACACCCCGGCCGAGATCCGCGAGCTGGCGGCGGCCTTGAGCGGCCTGCAAACGCGCATTGCCGAGCA
>JAGUXX010000158.1 GCA_020061585.1 Betaproteobacteria bacterium
CCGCCTTCACCGATGACGAGGAACGCGCCGCTGGACTGGCTGAAGTGGTGCCGTTCCTGCTCGCCGGCAAGCTCGCCCAACGCGGCGCCACGCACGTGCCGGCGCCGAACTGGCAGGCCAACGTGATCGTCGACGGCCGCCTGGTCACCGGCCAGAACCCGGCCTCGGCGGCCGGCGTCGGGCGCGAGATGGCGCGGCTGCTGGTAACGGCAAGTGAGTTTGAACCGTCGTAAGTCGGCGATCCCCCAAGGGATTTGCGAAACCACGCGTAGGAACGCCTTGGAAGGCGCTCCTACAGCGGCAACCGCGCAAAACAGCCGAGTAGGGTGCGCCATGCGCACCATTCCGCGTTCAATGGTGCGCATGGCGCACCCTAACAACCAATGGAGTTCGTCACACCGGCGAAAGCGGCGACTGTTCTTGGGCCATTCAATCGCAGCCGCAACCGATACCGCCGGCCACCTGGTTCTCCTCGACAGGATGGCCGTCGCGCATCCACCAATCCAGGCCGCCGATCAGTTCCTTGACCCGGAATCCCAGCCGGGTCATGTTCAACGCCCCCTTGGTCGAGGCGTTGCAGCCGATGCCGTCGCAATAGACAACCACCAACGCCGCTCGGTCGAAGCCGGCCGTGGTGTCGCCGCTCATCGTCCGGTGCGGGAGATTCATCGCGCCGGGAATATGACCCCGCGCATAGGCTTCGGGCGAGCGCGCATCGATCACCACGACGTTGTCGCCGCCATCGAGTGCAACCTGCAAATCCCACGAATCGGTTTCGTAAGCCAGTTTGTCCGAATAATGTTTGAGCTGATCCTGCATGGCATTTCCCTCCTTGTTCATCGAACTGCTCCCGTTCAGCCGCCAACGCGGCGTGCGTTTCGCAGATTACGATCACTTACCTCGACTGCCCAGCTGGCACGCCACGGCCAGGTCACCCACCGGCTGTCAACAGACAACCAACGGTGCTTCACCTCAAGGGCAGAAAGACATCGGTAATCAGCTCGTGCTCGGGTACGTCAGGCACGAAGTTCAGGTATTGCAGGAACAGGGGGAATTCGCGCGGCTCCTCGCCACTGGCGGGTAACCAGTCCCGATAAAGGTAGTGAGCGGCCTCACCGAGGTTATCGCGAGAACCTTGATGACGCACCACCGCGCAACGGCCCGCTGGAATGACTTTTTCGATGATGCCCAGATGATTCTCGGGGACAGCCTTGGTCATCGTGCCGCAGATGTCGAAATGGAAGCGCTCGGGATCGATGGTGGCCGGATCTTCGTAAACGATGCCGTATGTCTCTCCGTCCGACAGGGCGTTGTCCTGGCGCCATTGACAAAAGGTGCGAACCGAATCGTTCGCCAGTGCCGGCGAGCCCCAATGTTCCAGCACCGCCACGCGTGTTTCCTTGAAATCGACGATTCTTGCTTCTTTCATGATCAAGCCCTCATTACGTTTAACAGTTCGGTAGTGTTCATGCCATGGCTGCCATTCCGGTTCCTGGCGGAAGCGGGTAGGCGACTGGCCGAACGTGTTCTTGAAGGCGCGGGAGAATGATTCCGGATTTTCGAATCCAGCTTCCAACGCAATGTCGGTGATGCGCGCTTCCGCGTTGAACGCCAGCCGGTAAGAGGCCCTTCTCAGCCGCATCAATTGCACGTAGCGCGCCACGCTGATGCCGGCATAGTCGGAAAATTGCCGGTGAAAATGGAACTTGGAGAAGTTCGCCACCCCGCTCAGGCGCTCCACCGACAACACCTCGTCCAGGTGCCGATCGATGTAGTCGAACACCACGCCGAATCGCCTCGCATACGCTTTGACTCTTGAATCTGCCACTTTCACGCTCCTTTCAAGCAACGTGATTTTGCCGAGCCGCGCTATCGACATCCTGACCGAGATTGCTGTTCTCCCGGGGCAGTCCGGCTTGCGGATCGGGCTCGTCGCCGGAGCGCCGGTTTCCTTGCAGATTGGAAATTCAGCCATCCCCGCAGAATCTCAACAATACCGTGCTCCATCTGGTTTCTGCTTGCAGGCCAGGCCGTCGCCGTCGGTCTCGACATGGCAGCAGTCCAGCACGATGGCGCGCAACTTCTCGCGGCCGCGCTGCACCCGCGACTTGGCGCCGGACACCGAGATGCCCAGGCGCGCGGCCACCTCGCGTTGCGGCACGCCGTCGATTTCCGACCAGAGCACGGCCTGGCGGTAGGTCTCCGGCAAGGTTTCGATCATCGGCCGCAGGCAGGCGGCGAGCGCTTCCGTGCCGTCCGCCGGATCGTTCGCCGCCGCTGCCGGCAGGTTTTGCAACACCTCCTCCGGCAATTCAACCCAGGGACGCTGGCCGCGATAGTGGTCGGCGATGGCGTGGTCGGTGATGCGGTACAGCCAGGCGGCCAGCCGACCCGGTTCGCGCAACTGGCCCAGATGCGCCTCGATCTTGAGGAATACCTCGTGCAGCACGTCATCGGTATCGGCGGACTGGCGCACCCGCCGCGCGACATAACGCCGCAGGGCGGCCTGCCAGTCGCGCCAGACCTGGGCCGGGGTGGTTGGAAGTTCGGTCATGCTGGACATCGTCTCATTGCGCTCGCCGTCACTTTGCCAGAATCCGCGCCTGCGCGGCGGCGACGGAAATGGCCGCCAGCCCTGCCGAGGTGGTCAACGCCAGTAGCCACAGGATCATCGCGCCAACCCAGGCGGCCAGGGCGTGCCGCCCGCTCAGGCGCAGCACGCGGC
>JAGUXX010000232.1 GCA_020061585.1 Betaproteobacteria bacterium
GCCTGCGCTCGGCGGCGGGCGAGACGCGCGGCTTCGCGCCATCGGAGGTCGATTTTCAGCCGCTGCGCCACTGGCGCTCGCCACGCAGCGGCAGCGACTATCCGGTGGCCTGGCGGGTGCGGATCGGCGCCCGGGTGTTCGAGCTGGAACCGCTGTTCGACGACCAGGAACTGGATAGCCGCCTGTCGACCGGCGCGATCTATTGGGAAGGCGCGGTGCGGGTGCGCGAAAACCAGCGCGAGGCCGGTCGCGGTTATCTGGAAATGACCGGCTACGGCGAGCGCATCCGGGTTGGCTGAAGGGCGCAGCCAAGACGATGACGACCAGCATGAACGACATTTCGATGAGTTCCGCGCTGCGTTCTCCGAGGCGTGGCACCAGGATAGACATGCGTATCGCGCCCATGATGAAGCCCGCGCCAAACGCCAGTGCGCAAGGCCTTATCAAGCAGTTCGAGTTCCTGTCTGGAGAGCGGTTTTCCGTCGTATTCGCCCCGGGTGGTTTGACGTTCGGGGATGGCCTGAAACAGCGTGGAAGCGACTGCGTGCGTCGACTCCAGCGAGATGTGCAGGGTATTACCGCTGGCGGCATTGAAGCGGGCATGTCCCATCAGACCATGCGCCAAGGCGGCTTGAATCAGATTTTCTGCGGCGCAACCCAGCGAAACGAAAAGGTGGTGGTCATCCGGATCGACCGCCGGACATCGGCGGGCAAGATCCGGCAGTATCGAGACAGCGGCCTCTTCGATGCGAAACTTCCAGCATTGCGTGTTATGGCTCGACGGCGCCAAAGTTGCGTAGCGCACCAGTTCGCGCGGGAGTAGGGGCTTTTCGCCAAACTCCCCCTTGCTGTGGCGCCAGATGTCTTGCACTGCCGCGTCGTATTTCATGGCGCCTGTTCCGGATGAGCACGCGGACAAGGTCGCAAGTCCAGCTGCGGAAGCGAGTGCGGCAAGGGTAAATTCTCTACGCGTAACCACGGCTCAACGCCTCAGTTTTGATGACCGACAACCGAGCAGTTCAAGGACGGCGCGACAGATCGGCTTGCGGAATCACCTCCGTCACTCCCTCGTCCATGTCGAGCATAGTCGCTCGATTCAACCAGACAACAATGATCGCCGCAGCGACAAAAAATAACGTGTCGTAAGGCTGGACATCCGGCCAGATGGGGTTGATAAGTTGAAAATGAAACAACGCAGGGAGCAGGATGCTGCCGTGCGAGGCGTTGAATAATTGCGTCACGATCACGCTGACGGCAACCGAGCCGACAAAAAACGGGGTGAGCGACCAGGCGCTTTGCGGCGTCCCGCTCAACAGGAATGCCGGAAAGTGCCACATGCCCCAGATGACGCCAAGAATCAGCCCGCCCATAACGGCGCCAACCTCCGTTGCATCTGGGGCAAGGCCAGCCCGCGCCAGCCAAACTCCTCGACCGGCCCCTTGATGACCGATACACCAAGATCGGCATATTCCCGATGCACCCGTTACGCCTGCGGCACGGCGTGGCTTACGCAGCCCGTGCACAGCATCTGGAAGGCGTGCAGCAGAACAACACGCCCCCGGAGCTGCGACAGTTCCAACGGTGCCCGTGTGTTCAACCAGGTCTCAACCTGTCACACGGGGGCCATCGGTGCCACGATCGACACGACAGCTCAATCCCGCAAGCGACTGAACACATAGTCGTGGTCCTTCTGCGGCTCGTGGCAAGCAAAACAGGCGCTGGCCGCGTTGTCCCGCACCACGCGATTCTTTCTGTCGCCAGCACCGAAACCTTCGAAGCCCCAGCCGCCTGTCGCCGCATATTTCTTCGCGTCCTTGTGCATCACGCCGACGACCTTTCGCGCGCCCTCGGTCACGGCGTTATCGGCCAATTTGGCTTCCAGAAGATCAAATATGATGACCGCGCCATCCGGGAACTTCCCGGATTTGTAGCCCGCCACGGCTTTCGGGTTCGCGTAGAGGTGATGGATGCCGCCGAAGGCTTCGTGCAGCGGATGGCCCTTGTCGATGACCATGCTCTTGACGTGATGCCAGTTGCGATAGCCCGCCGGGTATGGCACCAAGGGTTCGGCCGCGATAGCTGGCAGAACGAGTGCCATGGAAATTAGAGCAGTCAGGATGCGTTTCATGATGGATGCCTCCTATTTCAGATCGGCCAGCGCAGCGCCAAAGTTGATGTGGAAGGGTTGCCCCTCGATGACCAGCGCGGGTACCGACTTCACACCATAGCGCTCGGCCTCGGCAATACGGTCCTTTTGCTCGCCCAGATGGACAACTTCGACCGAGTATCTTGCTGGATCGAGTGCCTGCATGAACTGCTGCTCGGCGGATAGGCAAACCGGACAACCGGCATGGAAAAACAGGGCTTCGCTCATGATTGACTCCTTAGGGTTGACGTTAATAATGCATCGACTCGATGCATGATTAAGCTTAGAGTCGCTACATCATGCTTGTCAAGAGGTGTAGCGAGGCGATACATTTCGACCATGAGCCAAACTTCTCTTCTGCTCGAACGCCTGGGGGCGCTCATTCAACAGTCCGTTCGCGACGACGCGGCGCGGCACGGGCTGCTGCCGATCCACATACAGGTGTTGCACTACCTCGTGCGGGCTAATCGGTACAGCGATCTGCCGATCGCTATTGCGGAGTACTTCGGTATCACCCGCGGGACGGTGTCGCAGACCCTCGCCGTGCTGGAACGCAAGGGATTGTTGACCAAGGAATCGGACGCCCGTCACGGCAAGCGTTTGCACCTGAAACTGACCCCCGCAGGCGAGTCTGTCTTGAGCGAGAGCTGGGTCGAGCGCGTTGAGGAGGCGCTCAGCGAACGAGCGATTGAGGCGGTTGCATTGGAAAGCACGCTGCGCAATTTGCTCTCGGCCATGCAGCGCGTGAACGGCCAGCGCGCCTTCGGCCTGTGTCGGCAGTGCGCTCACTTTCTGACCGAGGAAAGCGGCGCACGCTGCGGTCTGACGCACGAGGCCCTCGCCACCGAGCAAACTGATCGCATCTGTCGTGAATGGACAGCAGTCACTTCGGAGCGCTCTTGATTCACCCTCTCTCAGATTGATCGATAGTGTGGTGTTGCACGCTTGCCGGCACGAATAAAACGGATGGATTTTCCCGTCAGGCAGGCGCGAGCCCGCGGCCGTATGGGGTATACGGCAAGGGGCTGCAACGACGCATGGCGAAAAAAGACGCCGTTTAATGTCATTGTTTTGGTGGAACGGACTACTAGCCCGAAATCTCGAACCTCGCGTTTTCGTTCCCTTGGCCGCCAATGGCGATGAAGGCGTTAGCTGTCGTTTTGGGATCGATAGAGTGAGTATTTTTTCGGTATGCGATCGCTCCGACTGGATGCACCCGCTGTGTCCGAAAACGTCACACGAGATTCCGAATACCCACATCGAATCGCTCGTTGGAACCAATCCGCCGCTGACGCCACCAAAGCGGTGTTCCGGCAATATTTGGCCGGAGATTTCGACAGGAGACACACCATGTTTGCATTATCCCGTTTGACCCCGCGCAATACCTTGACTGTCCTGGCGGCGGCGATGATGCTGTCCGCGCCGGCGCTGGCCGAGCCTTGGCGCGGCGGCATGGCCGGCATGCAGCACAACTGCCCGGCATACCACCAGAGCATGCAGGGAGATGGCTGTCCGTACATGAAGTCGCGGATGCAGCATCAGGCGATGCCGATGCGCGGCCAGTCGCTGGGTGTCATGGTCAGCAATTTGTCCAATGCCATGCTCGATACGGCCGGTTTGAGCCATGCCATCCATGTCGAGAAGGTCTTGCCGGACAGTTCGGCGGCGCAGGCCGGCATACTTGCCGGCGACTTGATCACCGAGTTTGCCGGCAGCCCGGTCTATTCGGCGGAGCGTCTGCGCTGGCTGGTGCGCAAGGCCGAAGCGGGCAAGGCGCTGGAAATCAAGCTGCTGCGAGACCAACAGCCGGTGACGCTGAACGCCACGCTGATCGCGCCGGAGCCGAAAGCGAAATGCGAGGAGAAGCCGTCAAGCCGGATTGGCACCTGACAGCTTGCCGCCGGGGCTAGCGCTTGCCGCGTTTTTCCTGTCTGACGCGGGCGATCAGCGCATCGGTGAGGGTCAACAGCCCGGATATGCCCTTGACGGCATTGCCCAGCACGGCGTAACGGCCGTCCACCACCAGATTCGGCACGCTGGCGACCTTGTAGTTGCGGGCCAGTGTGTCGGCGCGGGCCAGGCGGGTTTCCACGGCGAACGAACGCATCGCGTCGCGAAACGATTTGGCATTGACGCCCTGGCTGGCAATCCAGTCGAGTGTCGCTTGTTCGGTGTACAGATTGGTCTTGCGCAAATGAATGGCGTCGAACACCGCCTGATCCAGCTTGTCCAGTTGATTGCTGGTCTCCAGGGCATAGAAGACGCGGGCCAGATTCGACCAGGCGGCGCGCCCGAAGGTGACCGGCACGCGGCGGAACTCGACATCCTTGGGCAGCGACTTTTCCCAACTGTGGACATGCGGATTGAGGTCGCGGCAATGCGTGCAGCCATAGGAGAAAAATTCCAGCACTTCGATCTTGCCCGGACTGTTGGTTTTCTGCGGCGGCTTGATGGCGGCCCAGTCGCGGCCTTCAACGAGTTCGATGGCCTGCGCGCCGGCGGAGCGGGCGGCCAGCAAACCAGGCAAGGCGCCGGCGGTCAGCGCGGCGAGGAATGCGCGGTTGAATTGGCGTCGGTTCAGCGGCATGAATGCATCTCCAGTAAGTTAGCGGGTATGGACGCCACGAGGGCGCGAAAGTGCCCAAATTCCCGCGATGAAGCAAGCGGCAAAAGAGATCAGGCTCCAGTTGGCCAGGCTCAGGCTGAGGATGTGGAGTTCGGCGTCCTCGCAAAAACCGGTCGCCAGAAACAGCTCCGGCTGCAGTTGACCGAGCCGTTCCACCAGTTGTTCGATCAACCCGGGCTCGCCGGCCATGCAGGAAATGCTGCCCGGCGGTTGCCACTGCAACCAGCTTTGATACGCGGCGGTGGCGATGCCCGCGGCGGCGATCGACACGCCGGCCAGGCCCGCCCACCAGCCCAACGGGCGCGGCGTCAGCCAGGCCGCCAGCAGAAACACAACGGCCAGCTTCATGAACAACAGCCGCTGGAAAATGCACAGATGGCAGGGGTGCAGATTCAGCCAGGCGGTCAGCACAAAGCTGATCGCTACCAGGCCCAGGCTGGCGGTCGCCAGTATCGACCAGATCAATCGGGGGGTTAGGGCTGGCATGCGTATGCGGTTCGTCAATAAATTGAAAATAAATGTAAGGAATGATCGTCGAGACCGACCAATAGACCAAGAACCGTTTTGTATGGTTCATAGGGCGCGCTTCGCGCGACAGCGCTGTACGAATCGGTTGGTTTCGAACGGTTGCGATACCTGAGGAGAAACGCCATGGATGCAAAAACTGCTGACAAGCGCCACGCTATTGTTTGCACAGTTTGCCGGTCATGCTGACCATGGTGATTTCCGATATCCGCCCGCGCGGCTTGGCGCGCTGGCGGTGTTGCTGCTGGTGGCGTTGATGGTGGCGTTCGAGCTGACCGGCTGGCGACATTCTGCATGACCATCCGTACTATTGGATAGGAGAACAGGATGCCTAAAAGTCTGCTGTTCAGCGGTTTCCTGGCGAGTTTTCTGGCGCAATTCGGCATCTCCGCCGCGTCGGCCGCTTGCGACGCCAGCAGCGGGGCGACGCGCACCGCGCTGGTGGAGCTGTACACCTCCGAGGGCTGCAGCAGTTGCCCGCCCGCCGACCGTTGGTTGTCGGGACTGCGAACGCGGCAATCCGCTGACGCGCACCTGGCGGCGCTGGCGTTTCATGTCGACTACTGGAATCGGCTGGGCTGGGTGGACCGCTACGCCAAACCGGAATACTCGGCGCGCCAGCGCTGGATGGCCGACATCAATCGGGCGCGCGTCATTTATACGCCGCAGTTCGTGCTCGACGGCCGCGATTGGCGTCCGCCGCGCGACGCTTATCCGGAACGCCCGAACCGCCGTTCGCCGGGCGCCGATCTGCGCCTGGAACTGGGAACGGCCGCCGGCGGCAAGCTGGTCGTCACCGGCGAGGCGCGACTGCGAGATCGGCGACACCCCGCGCAACTGTTTCTGGCCTTGTACGAGAACGGCCTGAGTTCACGCATCGCGGCCGGGGAGAACGCCGGCAGTCTGCTGCGGCATGATTTCGTGGTGCGCCAGTTGATCGGCCCGCTCGACATGCCGTCGACCGGGGCGTTGTCGTTCAAGCAGGTGTTCGAACTCGCGGCGGACTGGAAGCGCGCCGATCTGGGGCTGACCGCTTTCGTTCAGAATCCCGCCAGCGGCGAAATACATCAGGCGCTGCAACGGCCGTTATGCACCGCATCAGGCGGTTGATGCGACGCGCTTGAACGGACTGTTGTCGTTCAGTTCATCGACATAGCGTTCGATGCCGCCGCTTTCGCGTTGCAGGAATTCCTCCACCGCGCTGGCGAAACGCGGATGCGCCAGCCAATGCGCCGACCAGGTGGTGACCGGCAGAAAGCCGCGCGCCAGCTTGTGTTCGCCCTGCGCGCCGCCTTCGAAGCGGGCGATGCGGTTGGCGATGCAGAATTCGATGGCCTGGTAGTAGCAGGTCTCGAAATGCAGTCCATCGTGGTATTCCAAGGTGCCCCAGGAGCGGCCGTACAGCGCCTGGGCGTCGTGGAAATTCAGCGCGCTGGCGATCGGCTGGTCGTCCTTCAACGCGATGATCAGCAAGATGTTGTCCGGCATCGTCGCGCCGACGCGCAGGAAGAAATCCAGATTCAACGCCTGTGGCGAATTGAACTGCTGGTGCGTGCGGGCATAGCAGCGCATGAAAAATTGCCAGTGTTCCGGGGTGATCCGGGCGCCGCGCAACTGTTCGAAGCGGATGCCCGCGTCGTTGACCCGGCGGCGCTCCTGCTGGATTTTCTTGCGCTTGTCGCGGCGCATGCCGGACAGGTAATCGGCGAAATCGACATAGCCGGGGTTGCGCCAATGGAACTGCACACCCTTGCGCAACAGCATGCCTTGCGCCTGCATCTCCAGCGCCTGACTCTCGGGCGGGAACAGGCAATGCAGCGACGATGCGCCGGTATCCTTGGCCAGTTGCAGCGCGGCGTCGATCAGTTCGGCGCGCACCGGATCGGAAGCGGCCAGCAAGCGCGTCCCGGTAACCGGCGTGAACGGCACGGATGACACCAGTTTCGGGTAATACGCCAGCCCATGGCGTTGATAGGCCTCGGCCCAGGCCCAGTCGAACACGAACTCGCCCCAGGAATGGGTTTTGACATACACCGGCATCGCTCCGATCAGGCAGGCGTCCCGCCATAGCGTGACGAACTGTGCCCGCCAGCCGGTGGCCGGCGTGGCGCAGCCGCTGTCCTGCAAGGCGCGCAGGAAGGCGTAGGCGAGAAACGGGTTGTCGCCCGGTGTTTGCGCGCGCAGCGCTTCCCATTGCGCCGGGTCGATCTCGGCCAGGTCTTCGACGATGCGCAACATCAATTCTTTTGCCACACCAGGCTGCGGTTGTTGGCCGGCATGGCGATGTCGCGCAGCAGTGTCAGGCCGCGCGCCGCCGCAAGCCGGTCGATCGCCTCGAAATCGCGCACGCCGCTGGCCGGATCGCGATTCTTCAGCCAGACATCGAAGCGCGCGTTGCTCTCGGAGGTGAAGCGGCCGCCGTAATTGAACGGTCCGTACAGATACAGGATGCCGCCCGGCGCCAGCGCCTGGCCGATGCCGGCGAACATCGCCTCGACCGCCGGCCAGGAAACGATATGCACGGTGTTGGCGTTGAATACCGCATCGAACGGCTGGCTCAGCGGCCATGCCGGGGCGGTGACATCGATCGCCAGTGGCGGCAGTACGTTGGGCAACCGCGCTTCGTCCAGCCAAGCCTGGATGCCGGCGTGATTTTCCGGCAATTCGCTGGTCTGCCAGGTCAGATGCGGCATGGCCTGAGCGAAATAGACGGCGTGCTGGCCGGTGCCGCTGGCGATCTCCAACACTTGTCGTCGGTCGGCAAACAGGTCTTCCAGCACGGCTTGTATGGGGGCGCGATTCTGTTCGCAGGATTCGGCGTAGGGCTTCATATCGGGCGGTTCGGATGAACGGAATGGATGGGGTTATGCCATTTTCTGTGCTTTGATTTCAACGTCAATCTCGGCAAGGTCTTGTTGTCGAACCGCGACGCGCGGTTGATGCAGGTCAAGGTCGCTGGCCGGGGCGCGGGTAGTATCGGTCGCCCCGTCCAGCCGATTTGATCCCATGCCCGCCATCTGGTCCGTCTATGCAGCCGCGCCGCATCGCGTGCTGTTCCTGCCCGGTTTCATCCAGGGCGTGCTGGTCATGGTCTGGTGGCTGATTGATCTGGAAAGTCGCCGCGTCGGCGGCGCCGGGCTGGTCGGCGCGGGTTTGCCGGCGTCGCTGCTGCATGGCTGGTTGATGATCTACGGCATGTTGCCGTTGTTCGTGTTCGGGTTTTTGTTTACCGCCGCGCCGAACTGGTTGAGCGGTCCGGCCATCCCACGCTCGGCGTATCTGATGACCATGGCCGGCTTGAGCGGCGGCGCGCTGTTGATGTATTTCGGCCACAGCGCGGCGGGTCTGGCGCTGCACCTGGTCGGCTGGAGCGTCGCCTTGCGGGCCTTGCTGGCGACCTTGCGCGCGGCGCGGGATGACGATCGTCGCCATGCCTGGGCGGTCTGGGCGGCGCTGGCTTTGGGCGCGGCGGGCGAACTGCTGATGCTGGCCGGTTTGCTGTTCGATCAGTGGCAGTGGTTGCGGCCCGGCCTGGAGTTGGGACTATGGGGCTGTCTGACGCCGTTGTTCCTCAGCGTGGCGCATCGGATGATTCCCTGGTTCACCAGTCGGGTGGTCGCCAACTACGTGCTGATCCGGCCCTATTCGCTGCTCTGGGCGATGTGGGCGGGTTGTCTGCTGCATTATGTTCTGGCGACGCTCGGCCATGCCGATCTGACCTGGCTGGTCGATGGGCCGATGACGGCGTTGGCGATCTGGTTCTCCGGGCGCTGGGGTCTGCTGCTCGGGTTCAGGGAACGTCTGCTGGCGATGTTGCATATCGCCTTCCTGTGGGCCGCGGTCGGGTTTGCGCTGTACGGGCTGGAGAGTCTGGCGGTGTTTCTCGACTTCGACTGGTCGGCCGGACTGGCGCCGTTGCATGCGCTGGGCATTGGTTTGTTCAGCGCCATGCTGATCGGCATGGCCAGCCGCGTCAGTCTCGGCCACTCCGGCCGGGCCTTGCGCGCGGATGCTCCGACCTGGTGGTTGTTCTGGTCGATTCAGGGCGTTGCGTTGCTGCGCATGGCGGCGGATATTTTCCCGGAGTCGGGCTTCGATCTTCTGGTATCACTGGCTGGCTTGCTATGGTTGGTGGTGTTCGCGGCCTGGGCGTGGAAATACGCGCCGATGACCTGGCGACCCAGAATTGACGGCAAGTCGGGTTAGCGGACCTTCCGCGCCGACCAGTCGATTCGACGGGGGCTGGCGGCGGTCCGGCGAACGGCTTGTATGTCCGTACTGGAGGTGCGTCTATGCGTTGCTCGCACTACAAACGCATCATGGTTCTGCTGGTCTGTGTCGGTAGCTGGATCGGTTCGCCGAGTCATGCCGGCTGCCCGCCCGAGCCGGCCGGTTTTGCCCCGCCACGGGAACTGCGACTACAGGTCGATCTGATCCACGAACTGGCGGCGGATTGGCAGGCCGGCGGCGAGATCGTCGTCATCTGCGCGCCGGACGGCACGCCGCGCGCCGGCCGACTGACCGCCCCGCC
>JAGUXX010000264.1 GCA_020061585.1 Betaproteobacteria bacterium
GGCGGGCGTGCTGGAAGCCACCGTGGCGGCGATGCGTGTTCCGCCGGATCGCATCCTGGCCTGGATGGGCGCGGCGATCGGTCCTGACGCCTTCGAAGTCGGCGACGAAGTCCGCGAGAATTTCGTCGCTCAACAGGCGCTGGCCGGCATTGCCTTCCGCCCGGCATTGCCCGGCACCTTGGACGGCGCGCCGCGCAAGTGGCTGGCCGATATTTATGCCCTGGCCCGTATCCGCCTGGCGTCGGCGGGCGTGACGCGGGTTTATGGCGGCGGGCTTTGTACCTACAGCGATGCCGATCGGTTTTTTTCCTATCGTCGCGCGGCGCTGCCGGACCAGTCGCCAGCCACCGGTCGCATGGCCAGTTTGATCTGGCGCGACTGACCTGACAGGTTTTACAAACCTGTCAGGTCGCTGAAAGCCGGAACAAATTTGCCGTGCGATCCGCCGCCGCCCAGCTATCGATATACCCCTTGGCGGGCTAGAATCCTTCCTCCTGATGCGCATACCCCCTCCATGAACCTTCTGCCCGCCATTGTTCTCGCCAGCGCCGCCGGCGGCGTGCTGTCCGTGTTGCTGGCCAGCGTGGCGATGCGCCTGAAGGTGGAGTGGGTGCCGGTGATGGTCAGTTATGCCATCGGAGCGCTGCTCGGCGCGGCTTTCCTGGAAGTCCTGCCGCACGCGATGGAGCAGGCCGACAGCATGGAAGCACTGAGCGCCACCGTGCTGGCCGGCATCATGGGCTTCTTCATCCTGGAAAAGCTGGTGCTCTGGCGGCATTGCCATACCGAGCATTGCGAGGCGCATGGCTCGGACGCGTTGGCGGCGCAGCCGCAACACGATCACGGGCGTTCCGGCCTGATGATCACGGTGGGCGACACGGTGCACAACTTTGTCGATGGGGTGATGATCGCCGCCGCGTTTCTGGTCGATTTCAAACTGGGCGTGGTCACCGCGTTCGCCATCGCGGCGCATGAAGTGCCGCAGGAACTGGGCGATTTCCTGATTCTGCTGCATTCCGGCTACAGCAAGCGTCAGGCGCTGATGCTCAATCTGCTGTCCAGTCTGGCGATGATGGTCGGCGCGGTACTGGGCTATTTCCTGCTGGCGCCGATCCAGTGGATTCTGCCCTACATGCTGGCGATCGCCGCTTCGGGCATGATCTACGTCGCGGTGGCGGACCTGATTCCCGGTCTGCACAAACGCGTTGAACTGTTCCATACCGGCCAGCAGGCGTTGCTGATCGGGCTCGGCATTCTGACGGTCTGGGCGGCGGGCAGTCTGGCGCATGAATGGATGTATGCACATTGAAATGGTTTGGAGATAACTTCGCATGGCAATAGAACTCTATAACGACGGCAAACACGTTTGTCTGATGTTCAACGATCTGGTCGACGACACCGGCAGCGACGCGGTGCAGGCGAACCAGTTTCTGATCGTGTCCGACGGCGAGGGCGCGCTGATCGATCCGGCCGGCAACATGACTTACAACGCGTTGATCATGGCCATGCAGCGCTATTTTCCGTTCAAGAACCTGAAATACATTTTCGCTTCGCACCAGGACCCGGACATCGTCGCTTCACTCAACAAGTGGCTGGTGGCGACCGAGTGCACACTGTATGTCTCGGCGCTGTGGGAGCGTTTCGTGCCGCATTTCTGTACCGCCAACCGCACCGTCGGGCGGATGATCGGGATACCCGACCACGGCATGGTGATTCCGATGCGCGATACCCGCATGGTTGCCGTGCCGGCGCATTTTCTGCACGCCGAGGGCAATTTCCAGTTCTACGACAGCAAGGCGAAGATCCTGTTCAGCGGCGACATGGGCGCTTCGCTGGTGCATCACGACAAAATCGTCGCGCCGATCACCAGCAAGGCCGAATTCAACAGTCATCTGACTTACATGGAAGGCTTTCATCGGCGCTACATGGTGTCGAACAAGGTCTGCAAGTTCTGGGCGAACATGGTGCGCGGCATGGATGTCGACATGCTGGTGCCCCAGCACGGCCGCTGGTTCAAAGGCAAGGAAGCGATCGGCGCGTTTCTCGACTGGATCGAAAACCTGCACTGTGGTGTCGATCTGTTCAGCCAGGACAACTACAGGTTTCCGGTTAGATGACGCTGGCCATACCCAAGATCGGCTTCGTCAGTCTGGGCTGCCCGAAAAATACCTTCGACTCCGAACGCATCCTGACCCAGTTGCGCGCCGAGGGTTACCTGATCGTGCCGACCTACAAGGATGCCGATCTGGTGGTGGTGAATACCTGCGGTTTCATCGACACGGCGGTCGAGGAAAGTCTCGACGCCATCGGCGAAGCCTTGCGCGAGAACGGCAAGGTGCTGGTCACCGGTTGTCTGGGCGCGCGCGACAACGTCATCCTGGAGGCGCATCCGCAGGTCCTGGCGGTAACCGGCCCGCACGCGGCGGCGGAGGTCATGAGTCATGTCCACGCGCATTTGCCGAAACCGCATGATCCGTTCGCCGATCTGGTACCGCCCGGCGGCCTGAAGCTGACGCCGCGCCACTACGCATATCTGAAGATTTCCGAAGGCTGCAATCACCGCTGTACCTTCTGCATCATCCCCAGCCTGCGCGGCGATCTGGTGTCGCGGCCGATAGGCGATGTGCTGCAAGAAGCTGAGGCGCTGGCCAAGGCCGGGGTCAAGGAATTGCTGATTATTTCCCAGGATACAAGCGCTTACGGCGTTGATTTAAAGTACCGTCCAGGTTTTTACCAAGGTCGCCCGGTGAAAACCCGGATGCTGGAACTGGTGCAAGAACTGTCCAAACTGGGTATCTGGGTGCGTCTGCATTATGTGTACCCTTACCCCAGCGTCGATGACGTGTTGCCGTTGATGGCGGAAGGCAAGGTCTTGCCGTATCTGGATATTCCGTTCCAGCACGCCAGCCGCCGTATCCTCAAGGCGATGAAGCGCCCGGCGCATGCCGAAAACACCCTGCGCCGGATCGAAAAATGGCGCGAAATCTGCCCGGAGATCGTTATCCGCAGCACCTTCATCACCGGCTTCCCGGGCGAGACCGAGGACGATTTCGGCGAGCTGATCCACTTCCTGCAAGATGCCCGGCTGGATCGCGTCGGCGCCTTCCCGTATTCCGCCGTCGACGGCGCGGTTGCCAACGATTTGCCTGATCCGGTCGATGAAGACGTAAAACACGATCGTCTGGGCCGCTTCATGGATGTGCAGGCCGACATCAGCCTGGAAAAACTGAAAGCCCGTCGCGGCAGTGAAATGACCGTGCTGATCGACGAGGCGGATGGCAAGCGCGCGGTTGGACGCACCTACGCCGACGCGCCGGAGATCGATGGCGTGGTGCATATCGCGCAGGGCGCCGGTTTGCGGGTGGGCGATTTCGTGCAAGTCAAAATTACCCGCAGCGACGACTATGATTTATGGGGCAAGCCGATTTGATGCCGGCGGGACGGAACATCGCCCTCAGGGCAGTAACCGAGTGATCTGAATGACCCACGAAATCTGGAAACCCCACGTCGTCGTCGCCGCCATCGTCGAACAGGATGGCAAGTTCCTGCTGGTCGAAGAGCAGACCGACGACGGCATACGCTTCAACCAGCCGGCCGGGCATCTGGAGGAGGGCGAGTCGTTGATTGAAGCGGTGCGGCGCGAGGCGTTCGAGGAAACCGCGCATCACTTCGAACCCGAGGCGCTGTTGGGCATTTACCGCTGGCCGCATCCGAGCAAGCCCAGCAAAACCTATTTGCGCTTCGCCTTCACCGGCCAGATCACCGGTTTCGATCCGACCGCCGCATTGGATGCGGGTATCTTGCGGGCGGTCTGGATGACGGTCGAGGAGATCGCCGAGACCCGTCAGCGGCATCGCAGCCCGTTGTTGCAGCAGTGCGTGACGGATTATCTGGCCGGGCAGCGCTACCCCCTGGCCATGCTCACGGATTTCGCCAAATCGTTGTGAGCCGCAACGCATGAGTCGCATCGTCGTCGGCCTTTCCGGCGGGGTCGATTCCGCCGTCACCGCCTGGCTGTTGAAGCAGGCCGGACATGATGTAGTCGGCGTGTTCATGAAAAACTGGGAAGCCGACGATCTGGAAGAGGACTGCCCGATCGCCCAGGATTACCGCGATGTGCTGGCCATCGCCGAGGTGCTCGGCATCGAGGTCGAATTGGTCAATTTCAGCCGCGAATATCAAGACCGGGTATTCGCCTACTTTCTCGCCGAATACCAGGCTGGCCGCACCCCCAATCCGGATGTGCTGTGCAATGCCGAAATCAAGTTCAAGGCGTTTCTCGACCACGCCCTGAGCCGCGGCGCCGAGCAGATCGCCACCGGCCACTACGCGCGCCTCGAAGGCGCATCGCCGACCCGGCGCTTGTTGAAGGCCACCGATGCCAACAAGGATCAGAGTTACTTTCTCTACCGCCTGAATCAGCATCAGATCCAGCGGGCGCTGTTTCCGCTGGGCGAACTGCCCAAGCCGCGGGTTCGCGAACTGGCCCGACAGGCCCATATTCCGGTTGCCGAGAAGAAAGACAGCACCGGCATCTGTTTCATTGGTGAACGGCCGTTTCGCGAATTCCTGCAACGCTACATGCCGATCCAGCCGGGTGACATGGTGACGCCGGAGGGCAGGGTGATGGGGCGACATCAGGGCTTGATGTATCACACACTCGGTCAGCGTAAGGGCCTCGGCATCGGCGGCATCAAGGGCGCCCAGGAGGGTGTGCCGTGGTTCGTCGCCGGCAAGGATCTGGCGCGCAATGAACTAATTGTCGTGCAAGGGCATCAACACCCATTGCTGTTGTCCGATTGCTTGCGCGCCACCGATCTGAGCTGGATCGGCGCACCGCCCGAAAGCGGGCGGCGTTACACCGCGAAAACCCGTTACCGGCAACAGGATGCGCCTTGTGTTATTCAGGCAATAAATGACAACACGCTGGTTGTGTGTTTCGATCAAGCGCAATGGGCGGTGACGCCCGGTCAGTCGGTAGTGTTCTACGATGGAGCCATCTGTCTGGGCGGCGGTGTCATCCAGGACAGCGAAAATATTTGATTATTTAGTTTAACTATCGGGGCCAATATCATGAATAGACGTGACTTTATCTGGACACTCCCTGGCCTAGGGGCATCAATCTGGCTGACCGGCTGCTCGGCTGACCCGGTCACCGGCAAGAAGACCCTGGTGATGATGGGCAAGGAGCAGGAGATCGCCATCGACAAGCAGCATTCGCCGCACCAGTTCTCGGAGGATTTTGGCGTAACTCAGGATGCCGCGCTGAATCGCTATGTCGCCGATGTCGGTACTCGCCTGGGCAAGGTCTCGCATCGGCCGGACATGCCGTACAACTTCCAGGCGGTGAATGCCAATTACGTCAACGCCTACGCATTTCCCGGCGGCACCATCGCCGCCACTCGCGGCATCATGCTGGAAATGGACAACGAGGACTCGCTGGCCGCGCTGATGGGCCATGAAATCGGCCACGTCAACGCCCGCCACTTTGCCGAACGGCAAGCCAAGAGCACGCTGCTGGATGTGTTTGTCGCCGGCGCGAGCGTCGCCACCGCCGGTAAAAATCCGCAGTACGGCGAGCTGGCGCAGATGGTCGGCAGTCTCGGCAGCGGCGCGCTGTTGGCGCATTACAGCCGCGATAACGAGCGCGAGGCGGATGCGCTGGGCATGGAATACATGGCCCGCGCCGGCCTCAATCCGACCGGCATGCCGGATCTGATGAACATGCTGAACACGCAATCGAAGAACAAACCGGGCGCCCTGGAGTTGATGTTCTCGACCCACCCGATGAGTTCGGAACGTGTCGCCAACACCAACCGGGCTTTGCAAACCACCTATGCCGATGCCGCCAAACGCCCCCGCCAACGCGAGCGTTACATGGACAACACCAGCAGCCTGCGGGCGTTGAAACCGGCCATCGTCGAGCAGCAAAAAGGCGAGGCGATGTTGAATCAGAAAAAATTTCCGGATGCGGAAAATCATCTACGCAAGGCTTTGGATCTGGCGCCCAACGATTACCCCGGGCTGGTGTTGATGGCCAAGACCCAGATGGCGATGAAACGTCCGCAGGCAGCGCAACCCTTTCTGGCGCAGGCCAAGGCGATCTATCCCAGCGAAGCCCAGGCCAGCCATCTGGCCGGCGTCACCCACCTGCAACTGAAGCAGCCGGACAAGGCGCTGGCGGCGTTTCAGGATTTCGATCGACTGCTGCCAGGCAATCCGAACACCACCTTCCTGAAAGGCTATTCACTGGAACAGATGCAGAACAAACGCGGCGCCGCCGAGGAGTATTACAAGTATCTGCAAATGACCCGCCAGGGCGGCCAGGCGCAGCACGCATTCAATCGCCTGCAAGGCTGGGGCGTGGTCAAGTAAGCTCATGGGGCGACTTGAGGTCTACGACAGGAATAAACGGTTTGCTGACACCCGCTCGGCAAATCCGCATTCCCATCATTTCACTATTTCCATCAACTTCCCGTAGCTGTCCACCACCTCGTACTTCACTTGCTCCGAGGTGATTTTGGCAAAGAACTTGCGCGCGCATTCGATCTTGGCCTCTTCGATTTTGCGCAGGTCCATGGAGGACATGGAGCCTTTGGTTTCCGCGACGAAGAAGACGTGTTTCACCTTGCCCGACTGGAATGCGATGGCCCAATCGGGGTTGTAGTTGCCCACCGGCGTGGGGATGTAATAGCTCCTGGGCAGCTTGGCGTACACCACGACTTCCGCGCTGGCGTCGAGTTCGCCGACGAACGTGCGCTCGTTGGTCGAATCGGTGAACACCTAGTCGTAAATGTGGCGAGCCACCTTGAAGCCCTTGCTCAGGTCTTCCTTCTTCTCCTGGGTGAAGATGTCGATGGCGTCGAGCCGGTACACCTTGTTGTGCTCGGTCTTGTGGGTGGCCGAGTAGCGCAGGATCATCAGCGGGTCGAACTCCGCCAATTTCTCGACGGTCGCCTTGCCCTCCATCCTCTGCGGCTCGTCCAGGATCAAGATCGGCCGGTTCTTCTTGATGACATCGATGGGCCGGCGCGACTGGAAGTCATCCAGCTCCAGGTAGATGCGCCGGTCACGTCGCATACCGAAGTCTTCTTCAGCTCTGACGAAACGGTGAGGTTCTGCCGGCGCTGCACCCCTTGCAGGTTCTCCAGCAACTGGCCGGGCGGCAGGGCAATCCTGTCGTTGGCGAAGCCGTCACCCTCGAAGCCGCCAGGGGCAGGGTACTGCTCAACCCGGCACGGCCGGGGTCGACGGCATACTTGAAGCCTCGGCTCTTCGGCTGGCCGGCGAAGCGATCCACCACCGACCTGACGACGTCCGTTTGGTAAGCCTGTTGTTTGAATTTCAGTTTCATCGATGGCCTGGCAATCCATTAGTACCCTCACTATTACCCCTATATGGAGGTAATTACCCCTTCTTCTTCCACACCGCTCCGGGCCCGCGCCCTTGGCACATCAACACCCCGGCCGCCTGCTGTTCGCGCAGCACGCGCCGAACCATGTCCCGGCTCACGCCGGGGCAGGCTTGCTCCAATGCGCTGATGGCGAAGCCCTTGCCAGGCGTTGCCGTCAGACGCTCGATGTTCGCCAGCACCAACTCCCGCTTCGAACCGCGCGGCGCAACCGTTTGCCCGACCCGCTCCTCGAACTCCCGGTAGACCGACTTGAAAATGGACAGCACGTAGTTGATGAAGGGCCAGGGATCGTGCCTGCCCTCGTGCCAGCCCTGGGAGCTTTGCTCCAGGGTTTCGTAGTAGCGGTCCTTGTTCTGCTCCACCAGCCGTTCAAGACTGACATAACGGCCCACCTCATAACCGAGGTGATAGCTTTGCAGCAGCCACAGCAGGCGGGACACGCGCCCATTGCCGTCGCGGAACGGGTGAATGCAGAGAAAGTCCAGATTGAAGGCCGCCAGCAATATCACCGGCGGCGCCCAGCGCTGCTCGATGCCGGACGCCCAATCGGAGACCAGCGCCGCCATGTGGCGCGGGGTCTCAGCCGCCGACACGGTCTTGAAGCGTATCCGCTCGCGACCATCGGCATAGCGCTCGATGATGTCGCCGTCCTTCTCTTTGTACTGCCCCGCATCCCATATCTGGCCGCGCGCCAGGGCATGCAGCTGCTTGATCGTGGCCGCCGTCATCGCGATGTCGGCAGCCTGTCCGTGAATCCAGGCCAGGGCATCCCGATAGCCGCGCACTTCCTCCTCGTCGCGGTCGCGGAACAGCGGCTTGGGCGCCACCAGCACTTCGCGGATGCGCGACGCTTCCACCGCCACGCCCTCGATGCGGTTGGATGACACCGCGCTTTCGATCAAGGCATGCTCGCGCAAGGCCTTCAAGCGCTGCGGCGACTGGTGGGTGAAAAGCGCCTGTTTGCCGCGAAATTCGCCCAGGTCCGACAGGTACCAGGCGGTGGTAGCCGGCACCTGCAACTGGCCGGAGGCGAATAGCCTTAAGGTATGCATGCAACACCTGCCGAGCACCATGAAAAACCTGTCATCCCCGCGAAAGCGGGGATCCATGTTTTTGATTTGACGGGGTTCCCGCCTACGCGGGAACGACGACACAGCGTGTTTTCGAGGTGCTCTATCTCGTGCCTGTCCAATTGCCATACGCCGCATGGAATTTGTCCCGCAGCGTGTGGGACAAATCTGGCTTGAGTGTCGCGCGCCTGGGTCATTGCGCTTAAAGACTCTTCACTTCGGTGAAGGGGCTGAGCAGCTTGAAGATCTGCGCCAGGTTGATCTTGGTGCTGTCGCTGTCGAAACTGCTGTCGCGGAACACGGCCCGTAGCGGCTTGCGCTTGGCCAGTTCCTTCATCAGGTCTTCGGAGATGTGGGCGTCGAAGCAGACGGACAGCGCGTTGCCGTCGACGAAAAAGACGGCGTGGGAAGTATGAATTTTGAAGGGATTTGGGCACGTCTACTGCACGCAGCTCCAACTTTTCATCCTTCATCATTCCACCTTCAACCTTTGTTTCTATGGTTTCCTTCGTGATGGGTAAGGTCAGGTCCACGCTCCAATCCCGCAACACTTGGAACAGAAGGTCTTCGGGGGTGCGGTCGGGCTTGTTGTTTTCGGTGTGGAATGCGAGTTCGTCCTGCTTGACCACGTCGGGGGCGTAGTACACGTCGTTCATGTTGGACGTGGCCATCTTGAGGACAGGGAAGCCGGTGTCGATCTTGGCGCCTTCATTCTGGCCACGTAAGGTCATCGCCGAGGAGAAGATTGATGTTGTCGAGTATTTCATCGGCCAATATTCAGCTCCGTGGCGTTGTAGAAACAAACAATGGAGCGGATGCTGCTCACAGAAATCTATCGGAATCAAACGCTGTCACCGCCTCGAACTTGCAGCCCATTTATCAATTTTGCATGTAACCCTTGGTGCAGCGTCAGCGGGCTCAATTGTATCCGATGCCATGAAACCGGCATGATCTCTGCGTTTGGTGGGGCAGTTACTGAATTTGTGCACCAAAATTCCGGTGCAAATCACGGTTGGTATTGAAGCATTGCCGAAGCGGGACTGTCATTCACTGCCCGGCATCGCGACGCTGGCTATCAGAAATGTTGCTGACGTTGCGCTTGCATCCAGTCTTGTCCCGCATCACACCGCCGACCAGTGCGTCAGGTTGATCTGCAGACTCTGTTTGCCGTTCCATTCGTTCACTTCCAGGCGGTAAACCGCCTGGATTTTTTCCGGCAACGGGGTGTCCTGAAAAAACAGGATGGCGTCGGCCTGAATCGCGCCGCTCGGGGTATAGGGCTGGACCAGGCGCAGCTTCAAATGCTTGTCGCCGACCAGGCGCTGGCTTTGCACGTTGAATTCGCCGTGAAACACCGGCGTGGGAAAGCCTTGACCCCAGACCGCGTCGGCGAGTATCCGGGCATTCTCCAGGGTGAATTCGGCGGCGCCGAGTTCGCCATCGGTTTCGATGACGCGGGTGAGATCGGCGGCGGATAGCGATTCCCGCGCAACGGCTTCGAACAAGGCCTTGAATTCGTCGAAGCGTTCGCGGCGCATCGATAAACCCGCCGCCGCCGCGTGGCCGCCGAATTTCAGGATCAGCCCCGGCGCGCGCCGGTCCACCGCATCCAGCGCATCGCGCAGATGCAGGCCCGGAATGGCGCGTCCGGAACCCTTCAGCAAGCCATCGCCGCCGTCGGCGAAGATGATCGTCGGACGGTGATGGCGCTCCTTCAAGCGCGACGCCAGCAAACCCACCACGCCTTGATGCCAGGCTGGATCGAACAGGGTCAGACTGGCGCCGTCGGCGACCTGGATGCCGTCCAGCAGGGCCAGCGCCTGCTCCTGCATGTCGACCTCGATGTCGCGCCGGGCGCGGTTGAGTTGATCCAGTTCGCGCGCCAGCGGCAGGGCATGCGCGGCATCCTTGGCGAGCAGACATTCGATGCCGATGGTCATGTCGGACAAGCGTCCGGCGGCGTTCAGACGCGGACCGATGACAAACCCCAGATCCTCCGCGCCGGCAGTTTCCGACTTGCGACTGGCGGCGCTGAACAGCGCCGCGATGCCTGGCCGCGCGCGGCCCTCGCGCATGCGTTTCAGGCCCTGGGCGACCAGCAGACGATTGTTGGCATCGAGTTTCACCACATCGGCAACCGTGCCCAACGCCACCAGATCCAGCAACTCGCCCAGGTTGGGCTTGGTTTGTTCGCTGATCACGCCCCGTCCGAGCAACTCGGCGCGCAACGCCAGCAGCACGTAGAACATCACGCCGACACCGGCCAGATGCTTGCTGGGAAATTCGCAGCCGGGCTGGTTGGGGTTGACGATCAACGCATCCGGCAAGGTTGCGCCGGGCAGATGGTGATCGGTCACCAGCACATCGATGCCCAGTTGTCGCGCGGCATCGACGCCGGCATGCGCGGCGATGCCGTTATCCACGGTGATCAGCAGATCCGGCTGGCGCTCGGACGCCAGCGCGACGATCTCCGGCGACAGGCCGTAACCGTATTCGAAGCGGTTCGGCACCAGGTAACCGACTGTCGCGCCCAACGCGGTCAGACCGGTCATGGCCAGGGCGCTGGCGGTGGCGCCATCGGCGTCGTAATCGCCGACGATCAGCATGCGTTCGCCGCGCGCGATGCCATCGGCAAGCCGTGTTGCCGCCGCCGCCGCGTTCTTCATTGTCGACCACGGCAACAGCTCGGCCAGGCGGCTCTTCAACTGCTGCGGGTGGGTCACGCCGCGCGCCGCATACAGACGCGCCAGCAGTGCGGGGGTGCCAGCCGCTTGCAGCGTGCGGCAGGCGGGATCGGGGACGGGGCGTATCTGGAGGTTCAGCATCTCCGAATATTACAGGCCGCTGTTTTGAACTGGGCGAATCGCCGGCTAACATTCACTCATGTCGCACTATCTACCGCTTTCCCGAGTCGCCCGCCTGGTGGGCCAGCCGCGTTCGGAAATCCAACGCATGATCCATAACGACGAGCTGGCCACCTTTGACGGCATGGTCGATATGAACGAACTACTGCGGGTGTTTCCCGATGTCCAGTGGGAAGACGACGGCGAGTTCCGGCGGGTTCAGGAAATCAAGGATAAAGCCTTCGGCAAGCGGGTGTTCGAACGCGCCTTGCCGGACAAGGAGGTGCTGGCTGAACGTTTGTTCGAGCTGGGCAAGGAATTCGCCGCCGCCAAGACCCTGTTGCTGCACTACCATGAAGTTTTGCGCTTCATGGGCGACAAGCTGAGCGACGTGGCGGAAACCGGCGACGCGTCTACGCAAAATGCCGTGACCCAACTCAAGCAATGGCTGAAACGTGAACTCAACGCCGCGCCCAAGGAGGCCGAACGGGCCGAGGCTTTGCTGGCACAGGAAAGTGTGATGCGCATCATGTCGGCTCAAGTCACCATCCAACCCTCCGGTCACGAATTTTTCGTGGAGGGCAACGATACCTTGCTGGAAGCGGCGTTGCGTGCCGGTATTCCGTTGAACTACGGTTGCAGCAACGGCAACTGCGGCGAATGCAAGGCGCGTCTGGTTTCCGGCCAGGTCAGAAAAGTGCATCCGCACGATTTCGTCCTGAAAGAGGCGGAAAAAGCCAACGGCGCCATACTGCTGTGTTCCAACACCGCAATTACCGATGTGGTGATCGAAGCGACGGTATACGGCGCCAACGACATACCGGAACAAGGCATTACCACCCGGGTAAAGGCCGTGGAAATGCTCAGCGACAATGTCGCCGCCCTGCACCTGACCGCGCCGCGCAGCCAGCGTCTGCGGTTTCTTGCCGGACAGCATGTGACGCTGTCCATCGATGATGCCGAAGGTGAGTACTACATCGCCAGTTGCCCGTGCGAAGACCGCCACATCGAAGTCCATGTCTGTCGCGACAATCGCGGCTTTTCACGCAAGGTGTTTGTCGATCTACGCAAGGATGAGCCGGTACACCTGGTGGGTCCGCGCGGCGAGTTCGTCATGAAACTCGATTCGCGCCGGCCGGTGCTGTTCATTGCCTGGGAGGACGGTTTCGCGCCGATCAAAAGTCTGGTGCAACATGCCATGTCGCTGGAAATCGCCGAAGCCATGTATCTGTACTGGGCCGCTGACGCGGCGGGGCATTACCAGGACAACCTGTGTCGCGCCTGGACCGACGCCCTTGACGACTTTGTCTATCAACATATGTCGAGCGTTTCCGGCCCGCAAGGCGTTGCCGAGGCGATCCTCGCCCATCATCCCGATCTGCGCCGCGCCGACATATACGCCGCCGGGCCGGCGGCGTTTCTGGATGCCTTGCGCAATGGAGCGCTGGCGCATGGCTTGTCGCCGCTGGGCTGGCACGGGGAAGTTGTGCAACTGTAGCGGCTGTCGGCGATCCGTGCGTCGCGCCGCTGGTGGTCTATATTTATATCCGACTAAATCAGTCTGGAGATGAATCATGACCCACAAAGTCGAGCAGTATCTGGACCAACATCACATTCCTTATGACATTGTCGACCACGCGCCTGTCGCCACCAGCATGCAGACGGCGCGCGCCGCGCATATCCCGGCCAAGCAACTGGTCAAGGGCGTGCTGCTGCAGGGCAACGAGAGCCTCATCGCGGCCCTGATTTCGGCCGATCAGGAGGTCCGCCTGGGGCGTTTGAATCTGGACTATGCCGAACGCATCCACTTGGCGGACGAAGCCGCGGTTCGACACACCTTCTCCGATTGCGATCCCGGCGCGGTACCCGGCTTGCCGATGGCCTGGGGCGTGGAAACGATCTGGGACGAAGATTTGCTGGCGCAGCCCGATATCTACCTGGAAGCGGGTGACCATCGCCGCCTGATCCATGTCGAGACGCGCTTTCTGAACGAAATCCTTGGTCACATGCCGCATTGCCATTTCGGCATGCCGAGAAGAACGCACTGACAACCGCAACGGCGTATTACTTTGCAAATCTCAGGCGCCGGACAGGAGGAGCGTGTCATGACAGATGCAAGCAATTCGCCGTCGCTTGTCGATCAAGTGACGGACAGCCAAGCGCCAAGACATACCGGTATCGGCATCACTCAATGGCTGGCGTTTGGGCTGCTATTGTTCACACTGCTGGCGGTGATCCTGGCGGTGGTGTTCAACTTGATATTCGGCAGTCCAGGCGGTTAGCGCAGTGTCTCGTCGGGACAATTCGCGACGCAGCGGGTCCGCGGACTTTTCACCCCGCCGCAGCCGAGAAAGCAGGTGTCGTACTGCGCTTGGCAGCCACAGTCGTCTTGACACTCGCTACGGTGCAAGCGCTGGCGCACGCTGTCACGCGTGGGTTGGGCGAGTGGCGGGGCGGGGCTGAAAGCAAGTCCAGGCCAGAACGGGTAGGGCCAGCCAGACTGCCAGGACGAGTATCCAAAACCGCCGAAGCGGCTGGCGCCCCAGCCTGACCAAAGATCCCACTCAAGGCGTTGCAACTGGTGCTGGTAACGCCCCAGGTCGGCGGCATAGGCGTCGAGGGCCTGGGCATACTCCGTCTCCAGTCGCGGCTCGACCCGGGCGGCGCAGATTTGCCAGGCAGCTTGGCAGTCCGCGCCGCAACGCGTTCTGGCTTGTCCGCAAACCTGTACGCACGCCAGTCCCGCCGCATCACTTGGCGGCTGGTAGTCAAAGTCCGTGTGATAGCGGGGGGAGGCGCAACCCGCCAAGACCACGCCAACGGCAGCAAACAGCAGTGAGTGAATTGACATGCGTTAGCCGGCAGTCAGGTTTCAAACATGCGTTTGGACCTTCAGGCGGGAATTAAATTCACCGTGGGGATGCTGCCGGATCACGAAAATATTTTGGTTGTCGGACAAGTTGGCCTCGATTCGTCTCCGGAATGGGCAGAACCTCAAGCATTGAAGATCAACTGTTATAAGCCACATCCTGATCGAAAGAGACCCTATTCAAGTGTTGATTGTGCAGCGCAATAAGCGTTAAATGCATCGACCTGTTTGAAGCGCTTCGCCGCTTATGAGAGGACGCAGACATGCATCGGCCACGCCCCTTCTTTCTCGATCTGTTCGCCATCCGCCTGCCGATAGGCGGTGTGGTTTCGATACTGCACCGCGCCAGTGGCGCATTTCTGGCGCTGCTGATTCCGCTTCTGCTTTATGGATTGATGTTGTCGCTGCGCTCGCCGGAGGATTTCGCCCGATTACGGGCGTTTGTTGATTCCGGACCGGTTTGGTTGATCAGTCTTGGCCTGTTGTGGGCGCTGCTGCATCATCTGTTCGCCGGCCTGCGGCATTTGGGCTTCGACATCGGTTGGGGCGAGGCGCGGCAACGCGCCCGGCTAACCGCGAAACTGGCCCTGGCGGCGGCGCTGTTGCTGGTCGGGTTGGTCGCGTTGCTCGACCTGCTGAATTCCGGAGCGACGCCATGAGACGCGTCGGAGGTTCGCATCGCGGTCTGGACATGTGGTTGATGCAACGTGCCAGCGCGGTCTACATGGCCCTGTTCCTGCCGTTTTTCCTGGTTTGCGCGCTGGCCGCCGGGCCGCTCGACTACGCCGCCTGGCACGGTTTGTTCGCATCGCCGGCGATGAAAGTGGCGACTTTCCTGTTTGTCGCCGCGATGCTGGCGCACGCCTGGATTGGCCTGCGAGAGATCTTCATCGACTATCTGCACTGCGCGCGTTGCACGCTGTTGCGTCTGGCGCTGTATTTCGCGTTCGCCGTGCTGTATCTGGGCTGCCTGGTGTGGACGGTGGACATCCTCTGGAACGTAAGGTGAGCAAAGCCATGAATTCATCGCAGATCCCCAAGCGCACCTTCGACGCGGTCATCGTCGGCGGCGGTGGCGCCGGTTTGCGCGCCGCGTTGCAACTATCGCAGGCCAATCTGAAAGTCGCGCTGATCTCCAAGGTGTTTCCGACTCGCTCGCATACCGTATCGGCGCAGGGCGGCATTACGGCGGCGCTGGCCAATGTGTCGGACGACAACTGGCATTGGCACATGTACGACACGGTGAAGGGGTCGGATTATCTGGGCGATCAGGACGCGATTGAATTCATGTGCCGCAACGCGGCCAGCGCGGTGTACGAACTGGAACACATGGGCCTGCCGTTCTCGCGACTGGAAAACGGCAAGATCTATCAGCGTCCGTTCGGCGGCCAGTCACAGAACTACGGCGGCGAACAGGCAATCCGCACCTGCGCGGCGGCCGACCGCACCGGCCATGCGCTGTTGCACACGCTGTACCAGCGCAACATCGCCGCGCGCACCCAATTTTTTGATGAATTCTTCGCGCTCGATCTGATTCGCGATGACGAAGGTACAGTACTGGGCGTGGTGGCGCTGGAAATCGAAACCGGCGAGGCCAGCCTGTTCGAGGCGCGCGCCACCTTGCTGGCCACCGGCGGCGCTTGCCGCATCTTCCGGCATTCGACCAATGCCCATATCAACACCGGCGACGGCCTCGGCATGGTGTTGCGCGCCGGTTTGCCGCTGGAGGACATGGAGTTCTGGCAGTTTCACCCGACCGGCATACCCGACGTGGGCAGCCTGATCTCCGAAGGCGTGCGCGGCGAGGGCGGTTATCTGGTCAACAAGGATGGCGAGAAGTTCATGCAGCGTTATGCGCCCAACGCCTTGGACCTGGCCTCCCGGGATGTGGTGGCGCGCGCCATCGCCCAGGAAATCCGCGCCGGGCGCGGCTGCGGCGAGCAGGGCGATTATGTGCACTTGAAGATCGAACATCTGGGCGCCGACAAGATCATGGCGCGGCTGCCCGGCATCCGCGAACTGTCGATGCAATTCGCCGGCGCCGACCCAATTACCGATCCGATTCCGGTGACGCCGACCGCGCATTACATGATGGGCGGCATACCGACCAATATGCACGGTCAGGTGGTTTCGCCGGTGCGTTACGGTCCGGAAGAGCCGACCCCGGGTCTGTACGCGGTCGGCGAGTGCGCCTGCGTTTCGGTGCATGGCGCCAACCGACTGGGCGGCAATTCACTGCTCGATCTGGTGGTGTTCGGCCGCGCCGCCGGCCAGCATGTGCTCGAATATCTGCGCGACAACCCTTTCCCGCGCCCGCTGCCGCAAGATCAGGTGGACAAGGCGCGCGCCCGGCTGGCGCGCTGGGACAAGCCCAAGGGTACGGAGACCGTGGCCGGCTTGCGCGACGAGATGCAGCGCATCATGCAGGATCATTGCAGTGTCTACCGCAATGAGGCGTTGCTCAAGCAAGGTCTGGCCATGCTGGACAAGGTGCAGGCCCGCCTGCCGGATGCCGCCTTGTCCGATCACAGCCGGATGTTCAATACCGCGCGACTGGAAGCGCTGGAACTCGACAATCTGATGGCGATTTCGCGCGCCACGCTGGTGTCCGCGCTGGCCCGCACCGAGAGTCGTGGCGCGCATACGCGGGAAGATTTCCCGCTGCGCGACGATGATCGCTGGTTGCGCCACACCCTGTATTTCCAGGGTGCCGGTGAGCATCTCGATCAACTCGATTACAAGCCGGTGCGACTCAAGCCGCTGACGGTGGAGACCTTCCAGCCGAAGGAAAGGACCTACTGATGCGCTTCCGTATCTATCGCTACGACCCCGAATCCGGCGCCGCGCCCAGGGTTCAGGAATATGAGCTCGACTTCGATGCAAAAGGCAAGAAGGTGCTCGACGCGCTGATTGCCATCAAGGATACCCTGGATGAAACCCTGTCCTTCCGGCGTTCCTGCCGCGAGGGCGTGTGCGGTTCCGATGGCGTCAACGTCAACGGCAACAACGTCCTGGCCTGCGTCACGCCGCTGGAAGGACTCAAGCAGCCGATCGAGATCCGACCGTTGCCGCGTCTGGGTGTGATCCGCGACCTGATCGTCGATATGGCGCAGTTCTATCAGCATTACCGGGCGGTCAAGCCGTATCTGATCAATCTCGATCCGGAACCGGAAAACGAGCGCCCGCAAAGCCCGCAACAGCGGGCGGAACTGGATGGCTTGTGGGAATGCATACTGTGCGGCTGCTGCACCACCTCCTGCCCGTCGTTCTGGTGGAACCCGGACAAATTCCTCGGCCCCGCCGCCTTGCTCCAGGGCTATCGCTTCATCGCCGATACGCGCGACCAGGCGACCGACGAACGCCTGGATTTCCTGGAAGATCCATATCGCCTGTTCCGCTGCCACGGCATCATGAACTGCGTCGAAGTCTGCCCGAAAGGGTTGAACCCCACCGCCGCCATCGGCAAAATCAAGTCGCTACTCGTGAAACGGGCGTTGTAGAAACTTTTGTGGCCGGCGAACCCTCCATCAATCGTCTGCGTTGGCTGTGCCGACGCGGCATGCTGGAACTGGATGCCTGGCTGACGCGGTTCCTCGAGGTTCGTTATGCCGATTCGTCCGCCGAGCAACAGGCGGTGTTCGTCCGCTTGCTGGATCAGGACGATATGGCGCTATTCGACTGGATCACGGGAGCGCGTGCCTCACCCACCGAGTTTCGCGAGGTGGTGGAGGCGATTAAAACAACTAGGCACACCGTTTAAAGGTAACCAAGAACATGACCAAGCCAGACGCCACGCTACAGATCAACGACCAGAACATCGAATTGCCGACCATGCAGGGCACCCTGGGACCGGATGTCATCGACACCCGCAGCCTTGGCGCTCATGGTCATTTCACTTACGATCCCGGCTTTCTTTCCACCGCCAGTTGCTCGTCCAGCATTACCTACATCGATGGCGACGAGGGCTTGCTGTACTACCGCGGCTATCCCATCGAACAACTGGCCGAACAGTCGGATTTCCTGGAGGTGTCCTATCTACTGTGGCATGGCGAATTGCCCAATGCCGAGCAGAAGCGGGATTTTGACTATCTGATCAGCCACCACAGCATGCTGCATGACCAGATGCTGTCGTTGTACAAGGGCTTCCGGCGCGATGCGCATCCGATGGCGGTGATGGTGTCGATCATCGGCGCGATGGCCGCGTTCTATCCCGAGAGCAGCGATGTCGCGAATGCCAAGCAGCGCGAAATTTCGATGTTCCGCTTGCTGGCCAAGGTGCCGACAGTGGCGGCCTGGTCCTACAAGTACAACAAGGGCGAACCGTTCATCTATCCGCAGAACCATATGGGCTATGCGGAGAATTTCCTGCACATGCTGCACGCCAATCCGTGCGAGACCTACCAGCCCAGCCCGGTATTGACGCGGGCGCTGGATCGTATCTTCATCCTGCATGCCGATCACGAGCAGAATGCCTCCACCTCCACGGTGCGCATCGCCGGTTCCAGTTATGCCAACCCGTTCGCCTGTATCGCCGCCGGTACGGCCTGTCTTTGGGGGCCGCTGCATGGCGGCGCCAACGAAGCGGTGTTGAGCATGCTGGAAGAAATGGGCGACGTGTCGCGCATCGGCGAATATGTCGAGCGCGCCAAGGACAAATCTTCCGGTTTCAGGCTGATGGGCTTCGGTCACCGGGTTTACAAAAATATGGACCCGCGCGCGGCGATCATGCGCCAGACCTGCCATGAAGTGCTGGATGAACTCGGTCTGCATGATGATCCGCTGTTCAAGATGGCGCTGAAGCTGGAACAGATCGCGCTGGAAGACGAGTATTTCATCGAGAAAAAACTCTATCCCAATGTCGATTTCTACTCCGGCATCGTGCTGCGCGCGCTGGGCATTCCGACTTCGATGTTCACCGCGATCTTCGCCCTGGCGCGTACCGCCGGCTGGATCGCGCAATGGAGTGAAATGGTCGCCGCGCCCGGCCACAAGATCGCCCGCCCGCGGCAGCTTTACACCGGTCCGACCCGGCGCGAGTTCGTGCCGATCGACTTACGCGGCGACTGAGCCTTCAAACAGACGCGCTTGATTGATCTCAGGCGCGTCGGCAGTGCAGTTCCTCAACCCTGATCTCACGGTGCAGACATGAAGCGCGACTCCCTTCCGGCCACGGCACTGTATTCCGGCAGCGCGGATTATCTGGATGCTTACCTCGCCACGCATCAGGCCGAATTACCGGAGCCGCGGACATTTGCCGCGCCCGCCGCGACGCCGAGTCGCTTTATCAAGAAGGAGGCGGTCGAGATATCCGATCTGCCGCTGCTGAAATGCGAAGCGACCCAGGTCGGCGTGCTGCAAATGATCAATGCCTATCGATTTCACGGTTTTCGCGCCGCCGATCTCGATCCCTTGCATCGACAGACAATTCCGCATATCCCGGAACTCGACCCGGCCAACCACGGATTAACGCCCGCCGATCTGGATGAGGCCTACGAAACCGGATCACTGGCGGGAGAGGGCGGCAAAAACGGTCGCGACACGCTGCGCAACATCATCGCGCGCGTCAAGAAAGCCTATTGCGGCACGCTGTCGATCGAATACATGCACCTTTGCAATACCCAGCAAAAGCGTTGGCTGCAAAAGCGCCTGGAGGGCAATCTTGGTGCCCCGGAGATGGACGACGATTTGCGTAGCTGGTTGTTGCGTCAATTGACGGCGGCCGAGACGCTGGAGAAAACCCTGCATACGCGATTTGTCGGTCAGAAACGGTTTTCGCTGGAAGGCGCGGAATCGCTGATCCCGCTGCTCAACGATTTGATCGAGCAAGCCGCCCGCATCGGCGTGCAGGAAATCGGTCTGGGCATGGCCCACCGCGGTCGCCTGAATGTGTTGCATAATGTGCTGGATCGTTCGGTGATCGAATTGTTCGAGCACGCGCATCATCAGGAGATCGATGTCCGGCGCAGCGGCGACGTGAAATATCACCAGGGTTTCGCCGCCGATCTGATCACCGCAGGCGGGCCGATCCGGGTCGCGCTGGCGTTCAATCCATCGCATCTGGAAATCGTCAACCCGGTGGTCGAGGGCTGGGTACGCGCGCAGCAGCAACGCCGCGGCGACCGCGACGGCAGCCAGGTCATGCCGATCCTGATTCATGGCGATGCGGCGCTGGCCGGACAGGGCGTGGTCATGGAGACGTTGAACATGGCCGCCACGCGCGGCTTCAAAACCGGCGGCACGATCCATATCGTGATCAACAACCAGATCGGCTTCACCACCTCCGACCCGCGCGACAGCCGGTCCAGCCTGTATTGCACCGATGTCATGAAAATGGTCGAAGCGCCGGTGTTGCATGTCAACGGCGATGATCCGGAAGCGGTGATTCGCGCGGTGCGCATCGCGCTGGAGTACCGCATGTTCTGGAAGCGCGACATCGCCATCGACCTGATCTGCTATCGACGCCTGGGGCACAACGAGCAGGACGAGCCGATGGCCACCCAACCGTTGATGTATCGGCGCATCCATGCCCTGCCCAGCACGCGAGCGCTCTACGCGGAGCGTCTGGCGGCGCTGGATGTGGTGACCCCGCGCGAAGCCGCGTCGATGATACAGGTCTACAAGGCGCGTCTGGATGCGCCAGCCAGCCATCAGAGCGGCGCCAAGAACCCCTATACCGCCGATTGGGGGCCGTATCGCGATACCCATTGGCGCGACCAGGCGCCGACCGCGATTCCGCTCAACCGTTTGCAGGCGCTGGCCAAACGCCTGCTCGATGTACCGCTGAATTTCACGCTGCATCCACGGGTCCAGAAGATCATGGATGATCGAAAATTGATGGGGGAGGGCGCGCAAGCCCTGGATTGGGGGATGGCCGAAAATCTCGCCTATGCCAGCCTGCTCAGCGATGGCGTGCCGGTGCGGCTGACCGGACAGGATTCCGGTCGCGGCACGTTTTTTCACCGTCATTGCGTATTGCATGACCAGAATCGTGAACGCTGGGACGCCGGCGTATTCATTCCCTTGCAACACCTGATACCCGGGCAGGCGAATTTTCTGGTCATCGATTCGCTGCTTTCGGAAGAAGCGGTACTGGGTTTTGAATATGGCTATGCCGGCGCGGCGCCCGATCAATTGGTGATATGGGAGGCGCAATTTGGAGATTTTGTCAACGGCGCGCAAGTCGTCATTGATCAATTCATCGCGTCTGGTGAAACCAAATGGGACCGGCTAAATGGTTTGACGCTGTTTCTGCCGCATGGTTATGAGGGACAAGGGCCGGAGCATTCTTCGGGAAGAATCGAGCGGTTTCTGCAACTGACCGCGCATGACAATATGCAAATCGTTCAGCCGAGCACACCCGCGCAGATGTTTCATTTGCTGCGCCGGCAAGTGGTGCGTCCGTATCGCAAACCATTGATCGTGTTTACGCCAAAAAGCCTGTTACGGCACCCTGAAGCCGTTTCTCCTCTGGAGGAACTGACCAGCGGGCAGTTCAATTCGATAATCGATGTGCCAGGAAATGACGCTGCTGAAAAAGTACGGCGTCTGGTATTTTGCAGTGGACGGATTTACTACGATCTGGCGCGCGCGATACGCGAAAGGCAACTCGAACACATTGCCGTGATTCGCGTTGAGCAGTTATATCCAGTGCCGGATATCGAAATCAGTGAGGTCATGCAGCGCTATGAATTCGTTACCGAGATCGTCTGGGCGCAGGATGAACCGCGCAATCAGGGGGCCTGGCGGTTCATGGCGCATCAACTACGGAAACTTTCCAGCATATCGTTGAAATATGCCGGCCGACCCGAATCTTCGGCGCCCGCCACCGGCCTTGCCAGCCAGCACAAAGCTCAGTTGGAGGCTATTCTCGACGATGCATTGGCTTGACTCGCTTTCATTCAGCAATAAAAAACCCCGCCGCGGCGGGGTTTTTTATTGCTGAATACAGCCGAATCAAACCCGGCAATCCTCAAGGCTTTTGCCAACGCCTTCGAGGTCAAGCACCCAGCCCGGACGCCGTCCGCGACCGGTCCAGGTTTTGCCGCTGACCGGGTCGCGATATTTGGCGGCGACACTGCCGCGATTCTTGGCTTTGGCCCCGCCGGCACGTCCGGAGAAACCGAGATCATCGGCGCTGATGCCGAATTGCGCCATCAGGCGCTTGATTTCAGCAATAGCGCCGGCCATTTCCTGTTGACGGACATCCTCGGCTTTGCGTTTGAGATCTTCGATTTGGGAAAGAATTTCCTGATAAGAAGACATATAAATTCTCCAATAATATGTTGGCCCGGAATCGTGAGCGCCGCAATGATAATTAAATCGTGCGGACAATTGCAATAATCATTGGCAAATATATTTTGCGAATGCCCAGAACGCGTCAGCGTCGTGTAGTGGATTGGAGTAATACCATCACCGCGCCGCCACCGCCGTCAACGGGTCTGGCCTGAACGAAAGCCAATATCTCCTCGCGTTGCATCAACCAATGCCTGACATGAATTTTGAGCACAGGTTCCCGATTTCTCGAACCCAGGCCCTTTCCGTGGATGATGCGTATGCAGCGGATCCCGCGACGTTTGCATTCAAACAGGAAATTGACCAATTCCAGTTTTGCATCAATTCGAGTCAGACCATGCAAATCCAGTTCGGCTTGCGCTACCCATTCTCCGCGCCGTAATCGGCGCAATAGCTGACGGGATAGACCCGGCCGAACAAATGAAAGCTCATCGCCATTTTCTGTCGCTTCATCCCAACGAATCGGGTCATGCAACGATTCATGGATGACTTCCCGCTCATCGCGCAGACGACTGAGGGGAATGGGTGGCGGACGGGGCGGGCAGGGGACTATGCGTCCATGCGGGGTAATCGGGATGACTCCACTCAGGGAGTCGCGGAACAGTTGCTGGTCCGCCGGACTGGGAACGGGGCAATCAGGCAAAACAATCTCACCCGATTTCCCCTTCCTTTTCATTGTGTTAAAAAAACAATTTAACCTATATTGTCAAGAAAGCGTTCGGCATCCAAAGCCGCCATGCAGCCGGTACCCGCGCTGGTAATGGCTTGGCGATAGATATGGTCCTGGACATCGCCCGCCGCAAAAACACCCGCAACGCTGGTTTGTGTCGCGTTGCCGACCTGGCCGCCATGGGTGACCAGATAGCCTTGGGCATTCATTTCCAACTGCCCCTTGAATATCTCCGTATTCGGTCGGTGGCCGATTGCGATGAATACGCCCATAAGCTGGATATCCTTGGTCGTCTCGGTCTGAATATTCTTCAGGCGAATGCCGGTGACACCGGATTTGTCGCCCAGAACTTCATCCAGAACGCTGTTCAATTCAAGAGTAATTTTGCCTTCCTTGACCTTTTCCATCAGCTTGTCGACCATGATCTTTTCGGCCTTGAACGTCTCGCGGCGATGCACCAGGGTGACATGCTTGGCGATATTGGCCAGATACAGCGCTTCTTCAACAGCCGTATTGCCACCGCCGACCACGGCGACTTCCTGGCCCTTGTAGAAGAAACCATCACAGGTCGCGCAGCCGGATACGCCTTTGCCCATGAATGCCTGTTCTGAAGGCAGGCCAAGATACATCGCCGAGGCGCCGGTCGCGATGATCAACGCATCACAGGTGTAAACCCCGGAGTCGCCGGTCAGGCTGAAGGGCCGCTTGGAAAGGTCGACGGCGCTGATGGTGTCGAACACGATTTCCGTATTGAAACGTTCGGCATGCGCCTGAAACCGCGTCATCAGTTCCGGACCCATGACGCCATTGACATCGGCCGGCCAGTTATCGACTTCGGTCGTGGTCATCAATTGACCACCTTGCTGCATGCCGGTGATCAGCACCGGTTTCAGGTTGGCGCGCGCCGCATAGACCGCGGCGGTATACCCAGCCGGACCGGAACCGAGGATCAGAAGCGGGGAATGTTTGGTGGACATCAAATCTCCTTGAGCGTGTTGAGTAAGCGAGCGGGTAGGAGCGCGGACAGTAAATTGCCGAGAAGCAGAAATTAAACTGCTACAGATGCAAATAATATGCTGTAAACGCAAAAATAGAGTCTTGGCATGTTCCGTGCTTTGGTTGAATGGTTTGGTGTTTCAAGGGACACATCATCGCAGAAAATGGCCTTCTTGCCGCGTCAAACGGCCTGCCATTCATGGTCTGATTATCGCGTCACCATGACTGCACTTAAACCGAATTGCCTGTGCCAGGCGAAACCGGGCAGCTATGAACTGAAGCGTGAAATTCAGCGCCGGAGCTGCCCGCCAGGGCGTAAGCCCTGACCGTGTTTCAGCATGTCCCCTGGTTTCCCAGTCCAAGGCGCTATGCTGAAACTCGCTCGCGCCTTGATGATGGAAGATCAGAATTCGGTGCTAGGCTTGGACAAGCTGGTATGACTTAAGAACAGCCGCGTATTCGTCGCGTTCTTCCGTCATGCGTTGAACTTTGTGATCGATATCGGCAATACCCTCCTTGATTTGGGCTGCGCTCTGGGTGAGGCCGGCCTCGTCGTAATCAGGCGGAAATATGGCCTTTTCAAGCCCGCTGACAATCAAATCTTCAAAGAAATAGCACATGCCCTCATAGGTGATCGGTGCATTGCCTGCGCCAGCGCCAGCGCATAAAAAATCAATGCCAAGGCTGTTCCTCTGGTTCGCCATGATGGTTCGGTGCAGTTTTTGCACCTCGCGCCGCTTGAGCAAATCCTCATGAACTCGCCCGGCGTCACGGATGCGCTCTCTGACAATTGCCATGTAGTCGGCTTTGGGGATGGTCAGGCGCTCCAATGCTTCGCGCTGGACAAGGAGTTCATTGATCGATGCATTCAATTCGTTGACCCGTTCCACAGCGGCGCGGGCAGAATCATGAATTTTTCCGAACAATTCCTGTATGTCGGTTTTCTGGCTTGCGGGCTTATCCTGGTCGAAAAGCCCGGCGTTCAACTCCAATTTCATCGGCACTGACTCCGGCTCGATAACGCCAACCTGGAGCAGCTGCGCGGCGTCTTCATCGTTCAAGCTGACAATTTCGCCGGCTTTGTATATGCGCTGGTCGGAATCACTGGTTCCATGAAGGATTTGTTCGATGCAACGATATCTCATAGTCGTCTCGCTTGTTCGTTTAAAGTGGGGGTTATCGCGTAGCCAATGAGACAATTTCTGGGTAACTCAGTGTCGGACAAACCCGTCTGAATTCGTTGATCTTGTTCACGGTCCCGCTAATGGATGGGTAAGATGATTCGGAAAAATCAACCGGGCAGGTTGCGGCTTCGTCGTGCTGACTGGAAAACTCAAGCCGGTCCATGTTTTTGACGGCTGGCGGATGCGCGCCAAGAAAACCGACATGGCGCAACATCCATGAACCCCTGACAGGATTCTTTGGGTGTAGAGGTCCGAGAAACGCCGCTGAAACATTCTTGTATCGCCCCTCTCGAACCATCTGCAAAAGCGTTTCAGACACCTCCGCAAAGGCAAACAACTTATCCGCTTTGGCGATCAATTTGACAACATGGCCGTATGCCGGCAGATCGTTATCAGGGTGACCAAGAACCAGCGGCGCGGGCTTGTTTTTTTGACTGTAGGCGTATGCCGAAACGGTCAAATCGGTATCTGAAAAGTTCAGGGTCTGCCCGCTCATGGCGGTATGAGTACCAGCCCGAAAAATCTGGAAAAGCTTGGTTTCCATGCCGCGACTATCCTTGCCTGACCAGCGCCGAGCCGCTGCCGAGACGATCTTCCGCGCGCCGCATCGCGTTGCGAATGCTGCGCACTGTCAGGCCGTGTCTGATCGCTAGCTTTGACTGGCTATCGGTCTTGCTCTGTTGGTAAATCAACAAATCTCGGATGGCGCTGCGCCAGCCCAGCGCGCGGGGAATTTCTATCTTCTCGCCTTGATAGATTTTACTGAGCGCCCTGCCGGCTTCCATGCCAATCAAGCCGGCTATGGCGTGGTCGGCAGTCATTTCGATTGGCACATAAAGACTTGTACCGCCCCGCGCTATGACCAGTTTCAATGCCGCGTCCACTCCGATGATTTCCGCAATTTGGCGTAGCTCATCGGGGAGTAGTGCTAGAACTTCCTGGTCGGCGCTGTCGAGAGACATGTTTTCCGCTTGGGGTTGGCTTGGGGCGGATTCTTTTCCTCCCTGACCATTCCGATAAGGCGGAAAGATTTCCGCCGCACCAAAGAAAAGGGCGGGAGGGTTGCCCCTGCCCGCCCTGGTGCTGTGCGGATTCGATTACAGATGACCGGCGCTTATGTCGCGTTCCACACGGTCCGCCTCTTCGCTCAATTGCGTGGCGAGGATGCTTGCACAGTCCATCAGGTCGATAACGATTTGTTCAGTAGCGCGACGATCGGCTGGGTGATAACCGCCAAGCATGCAGGCTGCGGCGGCGGCCAGGCTGGCGATTCGGGAAGCTTGCATGGGTATGGGGTCGTTCATGCTGCGCCCCCTTGTTGTGCCAGGTGGGCGCGGTATACGTCGAAGCCGTGAGCGTTGCCGGCAAAGTAGGCATCAAACTGCGCGGAGCCGGCCTTGTACGGGCAATGGATACGCTCGCCGCGCATCTTGAACTTCAGCACGGCCAGCAGGCCGGCGCGATATTCGGCGCTGCGCGGGTTGCCCATTGCCAGGGCGGCGGCGGTGATGCTCTCGGGGGTGTAGGCGGCGCGGTACGCCATGCCGGGGACGTGCTGAATCTTGCTCAGGGTTTCGGCAGAAAAGCCGGGGAGTGAAACGCGGGTGTCAGCCATGATGGCTCCTATCTGTTGCGGTTTGAATTCCCGCTCCCCGTCGCCAAACGGGGGGCGGAACCGGACAGGGTTGGCGAACCGGCAACAGAAACCGGCAGACCCGAAGGTCTCCCCGCCCGGCCCGCCGTAACTGATAGGCTGGCCGTGCGCTGCGGACGTAAAAAAAGACGCTGTGAGCGTCTATCCGCTCTGTTGTATCCAGGTCGCCAAACCCGGACGCGGGATTGACCGCGTCGGGTTGAAGAATGCGCCGGGTGGTTTCGGGTTGTCAAGCGGTTATCATGGCTGCGAGTCGATGGATTGCCCCGTTGCGCTCATACCGCGAAGCCGTTCCGGACGTTAGGGGCTCGCATCGACTCACCCGAGTTTGAACTGGTTCTATCTTGCCTTCGGCCAGGATAGCCGATAGCCTGTAAATCGCCGTGACGAAGCATGGAAATTTTCGGAGACGCCATGCGGCCCCTCTCGTAGGAGATCAAGGGTGCAATGGAGGGACTTCCGGCCTCCCGTCACGGCCCCATTCCCGCCACCAGTGTTTGCACTGGATGGACGCCCGCTGTAGTCTCATTCCGGCCGTGACGAAGCATGGAAATTTTCGGAGATGCCATGCGGCTCTGCCATCGGGAACAACGGATGCAATGGAGGGACTTCCGGCCTCCCGTCACGGCCACCTTTAGCAGGCTGACCGCTTTCGACAGTCTCCCCGTACCCTCTCAACGCTCAAGCAATAACCCGCCGATAGCGTCAATTCATCGCATATCGCGTTAACTATTTTCGGGAATGCAAGGGTAGCCACACGCAACAAAAAATCGACTGTAGGGCTTCTACGGGCTTCGGGCTTGTGGATTTCCGGCCCGTTTCACCCCGTCAGGCGGCCATTTCCGCCGACGAATCGCCCCGCAAGCCGCGCCGTTGCTGGGTTTAACGCGGGTTCGCCGTCTTTATCGCGGCTTTGTCGGGGTGGGTCTTGCTGGATTCGATCCAACGTTGCAGGCCCAGAATCAGCGCGCGCATGCCGGCCTTGTCCAGAAAGCGGGGGTTGTCCACCTTGGCGACACGGCGGCAAAACGTCGCCAAGCCTGGATCGTCTAGCCCGGTGTAGCCTTTTTCCTTGGCAAGACGCCAGGCGAATTCCCATTGCTTTTCGGTCGGGCGGTCCGGCCCGCTGCCGCCGCGCGGCCTGCTGGCGACGCTGGGCTGGAAGCCATTGGCGCGCAGTTCGTCGCCCAAGCGGGAAAGTTCGGCGTCGTCGCACTCGGTACAGCTCCGCTTGCCGGTGTGCTTTTCCAGCCAAGCGCGATATGTGGCATCGTCCCAGCCCATGAAACGCTGTCCGGTCTTGATGAGCTTGATGAGGCTGGCGCGGTTCATGTTCACGCCTTGCCCATCATCAAGGCGGCATCCTTCAGCCCTTTTGCGGTCAGCTTTTGACCGGGGTTCATTTTCTCGAATGCCGAAATAATCATCACGAGGGTTCTAAGCTCGCCGCTGTAGCCGGGGCGCGCGGCAATATTCCGGGCGGCCCTCTTCATGGTTTCATTATCGTAGCCGGCCCAATCCATCCAAGCGTTAACGTCTTCCTTAGTGGTCTGCATTGCGGGCATTTGGTAGGCACGATTCGCCAGGCCGGCGAAAGTCTGCTTTTTTTCGTCCCATAGCGTGCCTTTAAGGTCGCTATTGCCCTGTAAAACCATCGGCATAAGCAAGTCGTCATAAAGCGAGTGAAACACTTCGATTGCTCTACTTCCTTTATCGGTTGTGAAGTGAACCTCATCAAGAAGAAGCAAATCTTCCCGCCCGAGTGTGTCACGTATAATTTTACCGGGGTCGCCTGAAGTGGTGGCAATCAAGCCCTGTTCGTAAAGTGCGGCGACAATGCGCCCAAGTATCGCGGCTTCGGTTGTATCGCCTTTCTTGAACCGCACATAGACGACACCAGAAGAGCGCCAAGTTTTCGGGTTCATCCGCCAGTAATGCACAGCGGCATGACTCTTGCCAATACCTACTTCGCCGATGATCGAAACAATCGATTTTGTAGCTATGGCAAGGCCGTAATAGCTCTGAAGCGTCATGAAGGTCGGGGTATGGGCGAAATTCAAACTGCCGTCTATGCCGTCTTCAATTTCCAGCCATTCAGCAATGGCGCGAACGATCTTGGCTTTTTTTGGCCGCCAACCGTTGCGCGCGTCGTCACTACAGCGGGTCAAAACCAAACTCAAGTCAAACGCTTCAATTTGAAGCAACTTTGCCAAGCTGGAGACGGTATGCGTGCCTGCCATCTTCTGTTCAGCTTGCGTGATTAAATCATCGGCCTCATCAACCCCTCGCATCCATTCCGTAAGCCGCTTAATCAAATCTTCTTTTTCTGATGCGTGTAGCAGCGATATATCCTCATCGATGCCGCTTTCTTGGCGCATAAAGATGCTGATGACGCGCCGATCTACGCCGGCTTCTTCGGCCATCGCGCGCAAGCTGACGTTGAAACGCTCCATGCGCCCCCGTACATCGGGCAGCATGCTTGCAAGATCGTCATTCAGGCGCGAATCGATCTCCATAATTTCAGCGTGTAAATTTCTTGTTACTTCCGGCCTGGTCGGGTTTTCGAGTAGCATGGCAAACCTTTCGATTGTTGCTGTGGTGGTGGCGATCATCTGGACAGGGGTTGGGTTAGCGGCCCGCCCCCTGTTTTTTCTTGCTGTACTGTTCTGCCACTTTCGACATTTCGGAAAAAGGGTTATGCAATGGCTTAACCTTGCCAAAATTGCGCGGCGGCACGAATCTGTCCATGAAGTGCGAAACTTCGCTGGTTTCCTTGTCCAGTTCTTCACCTGGTTGCAAAACAACCTTCTCCGGCTTCGGCGCGGGTAACGCCTTGTTTTTTTCTTCCAGCGCGTCTACCTCCGCGCCCAGACTGATTCGGCTGCTGAATTTTGTCTTTGGCGCGGGCGCGGCTGCTTTCACGCTGCGGGTGATTTCATCCACCATGTCGAGCTTTTCCGTTTCTGCCTTCATGTCGCGCAGATGTCGATTCATGATGCCCTCGCGCCGTGATTGTTCTTTTGCGCCAGCTTGGTCAAGCGGGACATATGCCTTGTTGAGCGGTATCGCCTCCAAGCCCCGCATGTCGGGGGCATTGGGCAGAAAAATCAGCATATCCGGTGCCCACTTGGCATAGCGAACCGTTACCTTGCTTTGAATGAATGGGATCAATACATCCGCCATGTAATACGCATTGGAAAGTTCGATGCCATTGTTTTGAACCTTGATGGTTTTTTCCTCACTCATCGCACAGATCAGCGCGATTCGGTCAACTTCCGTAGCCCCCCATCCCCTCTCCATGTAGTCAGAAAATGACTGATTGGGAGTCTTGCCTTTCAGATTTCCTTGCTGCGGTAGGAGGTGATACCACTTCAGCGCCATATCAAAATCGGCCTCGAATTTAGCCGGGTCTTGGTACGGTTTCGTTTTCTTTCCAAGCTTCGGAATTCTTTGATTCATGCGATCTCCGCCGATGTAACCCGGCAACAAAGACAAGACCTTTTCAACGTTGGAAAACGCGCCCTCGATCGCTTTTGCTGCTGCGTTGTAGGGGAGGGCGCGGATAACCTCGCGGCCTTCTCGCGCGGCGTTTTCATCATCGTTTTTGTACTGTTCTAGGTCGAGAATTTCGGCGGTAAAGCGTCGAATGCCTGACGCCAAAGCGGCCAGTTTTTTGAAGCCGTCCAGGATGGAATCGAGTATTGCCTTACCGAACCCGCGTGAACGCTTGCCGTTGTATTCAGACCCGTTATCGAGGTAAAGATGCTCAGGCAAACCCCATTCAGACACCATCGCGGCAAAGCTCGCCCAAACATCGGCCTGTGTGATGCCTTGCCCCTTTTCAAGCAAGACCAGCGTTGGGAATAGGCGATGTGTTGCCAGGTCATACCAAGCAATCAAGCGATATGTTGCTGGGCTTCCGTCCTTTCGTTCAACCACAATATCCACCGGGTGAACGTCGCCAACAACAACTTCCATCGGCTGTATCTTGCTATGGTCAAGGCGGATTCTTGGCTTGAACTTGTCCGCGTGTTTCTTGGCGTTTTTGTGTTTTGTGTGCAGGCGGCCAAAGGGGGCGTAACGCTCAATTGCATAGCGGCCAAGGCTGCATTCATCCATGTTGGCTGTAGGCCAACCAGACTCCCGGCAAAGTTCCTGCAATTTTGACGCGGCCAGGTTTTCAATCTTTGGCCAAAGCCCGCCCGCTTCAGCCCATAGGCTCTTGATATACGTTCCGATGGTTGCCGCGAGAAGCTGCTTTTGTTCTTCAGGCAGGGGGCATGCCATATCGAACCGGCGAGACAAGAAGACTCGCGGCTTTTCTTCTGTGCGGTGGCGGCGGATCAGGGCCGGCAATCCATATCCGGTTTCATTGGCCAACTTCTCATAGGCTGTAATCCAATTGTTGATCGTCTTCAACGAAAACCGCTTTGTCCTGCCATCCGGAAGAACATGCGCGCGGCCTGCAATTTCCTTAATGATGCCGCCGCGCGCCAGTGTGTTTGCTCGATGTTCTAACGCGGGGATGATGAGCTTTTCCTTCCATAACGCATCATCCAGCCAAGCGACTTTTGGCGGCTCTCGAAATTCCTGCTTGCCAATTTCGTTGGCCGCCACATCTGCCAGGACGGGAAATAGGGCGGGCAACTTGATCTTGTTGACGGCTGGCAAGCTTTGCTTCGGTTGCCGTTCGTTCCAAGCTTGCCGAAGCTCATCGGGGAGGGTGAGCGGGTTGACCTGGTAGGCTTTGCCGTTGACTTTGCGAACTTCAAGAGAGAAGCCGCGCCATGTCTTGCCGGAGTGGCAGCGGGCGAGGGCGTCGCGAGCGTTCCGTTCGCTGATGCCAGCAAGAGCGGCGAATTCCGCCACGGAAAGCCATCCCCCCCCATGTGCGGGAAGACCTGTTGCGCCGGCCTCAGTCGTCAACGATGACGCCATCTTTCAGCCCCAGTAGCACTGCGATTTTGTGAGACTGCCCAGAACGGCACGCGCGTTCCTCTTTGAGAATCGTAGCCGTCAGACGTGCATCTACGCCATTCGACCGTGCCCAGCCGGCTACGGTCTTGCCTTCACGGGCGAACCTTTCTTTAACCTCTTGATGAGATACGAGCTGGTTTTGTTGCATGTCGGTCTCCTGTAGCATGGTCACAAAGTCACACTATAAGGAACATATGTTCTTTATACAACTGGATTTACTACATGAAACACGAAATAGCGGAACGATTGCGCGAAGAACGTAAAAGGCTCGGGTTGTCTCAAGAAGAAATGGCAAAACTTGGCGGCGTGACGGCACGAAGCCAGCGCAACTATGAATCAGGCGCTCGGTTGCCTGATGCTGCTTATTTGGCCGCCATCGGTGTGCGTGATGTTGATCTTCAGTACGTGCTTAGCGGAATTCGGTATGAAGCCGAAATGTGGGCGCGGGAATACCTTCTTCATGCAATGTGCGCAGCACTCAATATCGACCATGATTTTTTACAACAGACTATCAAGAAAGCTGAAGACGTTGAGTTTTCCAGCCTAACGCCTGTCATCGGCGAAGATTTTCGGGAAAAATTAACCCGTTTTCGGGCTTTGGGTGACAGCTTGCTGAGTTCCGCACCTGGTGGCGCTGCGCTCGCATTGCACGGGATCAATCAAGAACTGCTCACGGATGTATTGGAATGCATAGAACAAGCCGGGTCCGTGTCGCGGGTTGCGGCCAGAAAGAAGGCTCAGATAGTGGCGATGATCTATCTCACAAGTCTGGCAACAGGTAAGGTGGATATTGGATTGGTGAAGTCCGCTATCAAACTTGCTGAATAACTCCGTCTAATTTGCGCGATATTTGGCACAGTTTCCGGTGCGCGATGGGGCCGCAAGGGGCCGGCGATAGGGTCCGATGGGTCCGCAAGGGGCCGGCCTGCCTCTTGATCGAAAAATATTTATCCACAATTCAAAATCGTTTTCTTCTCGAATCTGCGCGGGTTTCGCGCGTTTTTGCTTATTTCTTGAGCACTCCGCGCATTTTTTGCGTGGAAAAATACGAGCAGCCCCCCTACGGGGTATTAGTGGCGGATTTTAACAGTCGGCCTCGGCGTGGATGGCTTCATCTTTGATTTAACATAATATACATTCAGCGTTTAATGGGTGAATTTCGAGATTGATAGGTGCAGCCGCATAGTGAGAAAACAAGTCATCCTTTATAGTGCGCGCCATGCTTGGTAAGACCTCACGACGCGGCGCCGTCAATAAACCTCTACGCAAACCACTCGCTCCCCGCGTTTCCGCCTTGCTGCGCGAAGTCTGGTGGTTGGCGGCGGTTGGTTTGGCTTTGTATCTCGGCATGATTCTGCTGACCTATCACGCGGTCGATCCGGGTTGGTCGCGTATCGGTGGCGATCAGCCGCTGCTCAATGCCGGCGGCGCGTTCGGCGCCTGGTTGTCGGATCTGTTGCTGTATCTGTTCGGCGCTTCGGCCTGGCTTTGGGTCGCCTTGTCGCTGTATTTCGTGTGGTGGGGTTATCGGCGAATCGGTGACGCGGAGTGCGAACATCGTCAGGGACTGAGCATTACGCTGATTGGTTTCCTGTTGGTGCTGTTGAGCAGCAGCGCGCTGGAAGCGATGCGTTTTCATAGCCTGCCGTTGTCATTGCCGCTGACCGCCGGCGGCGCGCTGGGCGACAGCCTGTCGCATCTCCTCCAAGACGTGTTCGGGTTCGATGGCGGCACCGTGCTGCTGCTGCTGGCCTGGGGCGCCGGCATCAGTTTGTTTACCGGCTTGTCTTGGCTGGAACTGGCGGAGAAAGTGGGCGCCGGTCTGGAAAAGTCGATCAGGTTCCTGCTCAATTCATGGCAGGCCAAGCGCGACCGTCAAGCCGGTCTGGAAGCGACCACGGAACGTGAAGAAATTGTGCGTCAGGAGCGCAAGCGCATCCGCAAGGAACCGCCAGTCCGTATCGAAGCTCCAGTGGCGGTGATCGAAAAATCCGAACGTGTTCAGGTGGAACGCCAGGATTTGTTGTTCAGAGACCTGCCGGATACGCAGCGCCCGCCTCTGCGGCTGCTGGATGAACCCACGCAGACGGCGGCCCAGGTCGATCAAGCTGGTCTGGAGGCCACGTCTCGCATGATCGAGCGCAAATTGCGCGAATTCGGGGTCGAAGTCAAAGTGCTGGCGGCGTATCCCGGTCCGGTGATTACGCGTTACGAAATCGAGCCGGCTTCCGGCGTCAAAGGTAGTCAGATCACCAACCTCGCGAAAGATCTGGCGCGCGCCTTGTCGCTGGTCAGCATCCGTGTCGTGGAAACGATACCGGGCAAGAATTGCATGGGGCTGGAACTGCCCAACTCGCAACGGCAGATCGTGCGCCTTTCGGAGATCCTTTCGGCCAAGGTTTACAACGACAATATTTCGCCACTGACCATGGCGATGGGCAAGGACATCAGCGGCAATCCCATCGTCGCCGACCTGGGCAAGATGCCGCATGTGCTGGTCGCCGGCGCCACCGGTTCGGGCAAATCGGTGGCGATCAACGCGATGATCCTGTCGCTGCTCTACAAGTCGACGCCGCAGGACGTGCGCCTGATCATGATCGACCCGAAGATGCTCGAACTTTCGACCTACGAGGGCATTCCGCATCTGTTGGCGCCGGTGGTGACCGACATGAAACTGGCGGCGGCGGCGCTGAACTGGTGCGTCGGCGAAATGGACAAACGCTATCGACTGATGTCGGCGCTGGGCGTGCGCAACATCGCCGGCTTCAACCAGAAAGTGCGCGACGCGGAAAAGGCCGGACTACCCTTGAGCAACCCCTTCTCGATCACCCCGGAAAGCCCGGAACGCCTGGCCGCTCTGCCGTTCATCGTGGTGCTGATCGACGAACTCGCCGATCTGATGATGGTCGCCGGCAAAAAGGTCGAGGAACTCATTGCCCGTCTGGCGCAGAAGGCGCGCGCTTCGGGCATCCATCTGGTGCTGGCGACGCAACGGCCATCGGTGGATGTCATTACCGGCCTGATCAAGGCCAACATTCCGACCCGGGTATCGTTTCAGGTCACCAGCCGCATCGATTCGCGAACCATACTCGACCAGCAAGGCGCGGAATCCCTGCTCGGCCAGGGCGACATGCTCTACCTGCCGCCCGGCCATGGCGTGCCGACTCGCTTGCATGGCGCTTTTGTTTCCGATGACGAAGTTCACCGGGTCACCGCATGGCTAAAGGAACTTGGGCCGCCGCAATATGACGAAAGCATACTGGAAAGCCCGGATGAGGAAGGTGATGAAGATGGCCCGGACAAGAGCGCCGAAGCCGACCCGCTGTATGACGATGCGGTGGCTTATGTGCTGAAGAGCCGGCGCGCATCGATTTCCTCGGTCCAACGGCAACTGCGTATCGGCTATAACCGCGCGGCCAGAATCATCGAGGCCATGGAGCATGCCGGCCTCGTTTCATCCATGCAAAGCAACGGCAACCGTGAAGTGATCGCTCCCAAACATGATACGTAAAACGCTGATTTCCATCTTGCTCCTCAGCCTCGCGGCACCGGTCTGGGCTTCAGCCCAGGCGCGCCTCGAAGCCTTTGTCGCCAGCACCAAAGGCCTCAAGGCCAATTTCACACAAACCGTTTATGACCGCGCTGGGCGCAAAACCCAGGAAGCCAGCGGCAACCTGTTTTTATCGCGGCCGGGGAAATTCCGCTGGGTGTATCAAAAGCCCTATGCCCAGTTGATCGTCGGCGACGGCAAGCGCGTCTGGATCCATGACGAGGACCTGGATCAGATCACCGTGCGCCAACTCGACCAGGCCTTGGGTGATAGTCCGGCCGCTCTATTGGCCGGCGACAACAACATCGACAAATTGTTCAATCTCAAGGATGGCGGCGACAAGGATGGTGTGGCATGGCTGGAAGCCACGCCCAAGAGCAAGGAAGGCAGCTTCGAGATGGTCAGGATGGGTTTCAAGGGCAACGATTTGCAGGCCATGGAATTGAAAGACAACTTCGGCCAGACCACCTTGTTGCGCTTCACCAATTTGCAGCGCAACCCGTCGCTGGGCGCCAGTTTGTTCCGTTTTGTCCCGCCCAAGGGCGTTGATGTGATCGGTGACCGCTGATCTGTTCGGCGCCACCGCGCCAGCGGAAAGGACCGGCCTCGCCGATGCGGCCACACCGCTGGCGGAGCGTCTGCGCCCGCGCAGCCTGGAACAGGTCATCGGCCAATCGCATTTGCTCGGCCCCGGCCGGCCGCTGCGGTTGACTTTCGAATCGGGCAAGCCGCACTCGATGATTCTATGGGGCCCGCCCGGCGTCGGCAAAACCACGCTGGCGCGGCTGATGGCCAGCCATTTCGAAGCCGATTTCATCCAGATTTCCGCCGTGCTGGCCGGCGTCAAGGAAATCCGCGAAGCCGTCGAACGCGCCCGCGTCAATCGCGCCGCCGGACGTCAGACCATACTGTTCGTCGACGAAGTGCACCGTTTCAACAAGGCTCAGCAGGACGCCTTTCTGCCGCATGTCGAGTCCGGCCTGATCAATTTCATCGGCGCCACCACCGAGAACCCCTCCTTAGAAGTGGTCGGCGCCCTGCTCTCGCGCGCCCAGGTCTATGTCCTCAAGCCGCTGGATGACGCCGATCTGGCGGCGCTGCTGGAACGCGCGCTGCGGGCCGCCGACAGTCCGGTCGAGTTGAACGATGACGCCGCTCGGATGCTGCGCGACTATGCCGACGGCGATGGACGACGCCTGCTCAACTTGCTCGAGCAATTGCTGACCGCGGCGCAAGCCGCGCGGCGCGGCGTCATCGACAACGTGTTCGTCGGCGAAGCGCTGGCGCCTTCACGGCGCCGTTTCGACAAGGGCGGCGACGCGTTCTACGACCAGATATCCGCGCTGCATAAATCCGTGCGCGGTTCCAGCCCGGACGCGGCGCTGTACTGGCTAGGTCGCATGCTGGATGGCGGCGCCGACCCGCTCTATCTGGGTCGCCGGATCATTCGGATGGCGGTGGAAGACATTGGCTTGGCGGATCCGCGCGCGCTGACCACGGCGCTGGACGCAGTCGCCACATTCGAGCGTCTGGGCAGCCCGGAAGGCGAACTGGCGCTGGCTCAGGCGGTGCTGTACCTGTCGACGGCGCCGAAAAGCAATGCGCTCTACATGGCCTGGAAGGCCGCGCGGGCTTTCATCGCGCAAGACGGCTCACGGCCGGTACCCGTGCATCTGCGCAATGCGCCGACCCGATTGATGAAGGAACTCGGCTACGGCCACGCTTATCGTTACGCGCATGACGAGCCGGAAGCCTACGCGGCGGGAGAACGCTATTTCCCCGACGATCTGCCCCGCCCTCCCCGCTTCTATCAACCCACGCCGCGCGGCCTGGAGGGCAAGATCGGCGAGCGGCTGGCGTATCTGAATGGGCTTGATATCGACGCGGCCAAACGCGGCAAATAACCACCACGAGCCACCCCGGTTCGCTCTATCGCTTGTGCAAGCCGCGCAGCAGTTGCCAACCCAGCCAGCCGCGGCGCAACCAGTTCATGGCCCGTCCTGGGCGCAATATGGCCAGGAACACAACGCCCCCGACGAACAAGGCGGGATTGCGCCTAAGCGTTTGCAATGCCGCCAAACCCTGATCAACCCGCGCCAGCGGCGCGCGCCAGGGTTCGACAGTTTGCGCCAGGGCGGCGCGCTGGTCGGCGCACTGGGCAATCAGTCGCTGACGGCGCTCGACAAGTGAAAGCGTGGGCTTACTCATGATCGAGTCGTCAGTTGTTGCCGGTCTTTCTGCAATTCCGCCATGCTCGCGGAAAAGAGTCGCGGCTTGGTGCGCATTTTATGCAGCGCAACGCTGCTCGCGGCCATGCCGCCGACCAAAAATAACCCGCACAGCACGCCTATGCTCAGCAAGCGGTAGCTATCCCAGAATGCCGCCACCAACAGCAGTGTCCCCAGCAAGAAGCCGACCCCGAGACAGAACAGCGCAACCAAAGCCAACAGCAACAGGGAGAGGAAATGATCCCGCTCCTCCTCCAAGTCTGAAGACAACAGGTCGAGGCGAGTGCGCGCAATGGCGGTCAGCGTTGCCGCGAACGCGGCGAGCGAATCCAGCAGGCCTTTGCTTGCTTCCACGGTCTTCTCGGACATGCCCGGGCGCCTAGCGTCGACCAAGCAGGTAGCCGACTATCAGACCGATGGCGGCGGCGGCTCCGACGGCGTTCCACGGGTTTTCATGGACATATTCGTCAGTGGCTCTGGCTGCCTCCTTGGTTTTCTCGATCAGCGCATCCTGCGCCAATGCCAGCTTGGCATTGACCACCCGCAGTGATTCTTCCGCTTTGGCGCGTACTTCCGCCAATTTCTCCCCCCCCTGATTGGCGGTGGCCTTCAGCAACGCTTCCGCATCCGCCACTACCACCTTGAAATCGGCAATCAATTGTTCTTTTGAAACATCGTTGCTTGATTGATTCATGATTTTCTCCGAAGTTGATATACAGGAGTTCATTGTAAGTCCTCAAGTGTTGCAGTCCAAAGTTGGCAATACACCGGGAATCTGCCTCGGCAAGCGACCCATGACCTGAAAACTTCATATGCGCATGTCCCTGCCATAAACAACAATGGCAACAAATTCAAATTCGGGACGAAAATCAGCGCCATGCCAGAGCGAATTCAGTCAAGATCCGAAGAAATTGCCAACAGCCTCAGTCACGGCGTCGGCGTTGTGCTTGCGCTGTTTGCCGCGCCGCTGCTGATCATCGCGGCTGTGCGCCATGGTCAGGCGTCGTACGTGGTTGGCGCCAGTGTCTACGCGCTCACCATGTTGCTGCTGTATCTCAGTTCGACCCTCTATCACGCGTTGCCGCCCGGGCGGGCCAAGGCTCTCTTCGCCAAGCTCGACCATGGCGCTATCTACCTGTTCATCGCCGGCACTTACACTCCGTTTTCGCTGGGCGCGCTGCAAGGCGCATGGGGATGGACATTGTTCGGCCTTATCTGGGGACTGGCCGCCATCGGGCTGGCACTCAAAGCATTCGACAAATTGTCACATCCCGTGCTGTCAACCAGTCTCTATCTGGCAATGGGCTGGCTGGTGGTGATCGCGGCCGTGCCGATGCTGGAGCGCGTCGCCGTCGCCGGCATCCTCTGGCTGGTTGCCGGTGGCGTCGCGTACACGGCGGGTGTGGCGTTTTATCTGACCGACGCAAGATTGAAATACGGCCATTTCATCTGGCATCTCTTCGTGCTGACAGGCAGCGCCTGTCATTTCATCGCGGTCCTTGAATATTCGGCCTGACAGAGGCAACCATCAGGAGTGCGGGCGGATTATTCCGGTCCGCGCAGAGTATGCAATTGTTCGGATTTCCTGCTTGCCAGACTGCCACTGATGCGTTTCAGAAATGAAAAGTCGAATCTGGACCGCTTGTTGATCAAGCGTCTCGGAATGCCGTCTTGATCAAGGAGCTTTTCGATAGTACTGAAGATGGCGTAGCGAGAAATCGGTTTTTCTATGAAGCCATCCGCATCGACTCGCAACTGATGATACATTTCGATGGCTTTAGGGTTGCCGCTGATCAGGATCACCGGCACTCGGCGCGCCAAAGGGTCTCTGCGAATACGCCGGAGCACTTCGAAACCGTTCATGCCAGGCATACCGATATCCAGTATGACCAGATCGGGGTTTTCGAAACACGCTTTGGACAAACCGCGTTGCGGTTCACTCGATTTCAATGTCACATAGTCCAGCGCAGCAAAAACCTTGCCGAGCTCGGACAGCGACCTTTCGCTGTCATCAATGATCAGGACACGCGTACCCTTTCTGGCGTTCAGATGACGATTCATCCTGCGCTCTTGCACCACAGGCAACTGATTGCCACGGTTTGACCGAACCCTGTGCATGCTGCCAACCAATGTATTCCAACGCTGCATGAGTTGCATGTAACACCCCTGTTGAGAATGATCCGCGCTCGAGATATTCAGCATGACTTTATATTAGATTTTTCTAATCTTTGCACTGCCGAACTGAAAATTCAGATTAGTGCATGAAGATCACACTGGCGAGCAATCAATGACTGCCGAGTAGCGGCTGTTGCCGGTCGATCGAACCCTGGCCGCCTCCGTATGAGCAACTAGTAGTCACGCTATCCATCCGCTATATTTGTGCCGGCAAGCGTGCAACACCACACTAGCATCCATGGCCTGAAACCTGACCCTGCCAGTTTTCTCTCAGCCCAGCTCGAATGACGATTAGACCTGATTCGAGCGCAAACCTGCTGAATAGTCCTAAAGTTATTACCCGAATCGCCGAAATGCTGTGCAGTCGCGGCTCAGGATGAACCTGCGACACGATGTATCTTCGCTGTTGTCTTGCCTGGAGAAGCCTGACATGTTGAATCTGAGAAGTCTCAAAATCCGCAGCCAACTGATCATTCTGTTGACCGCGATGACCACCCTGTTTCTGATTGCTACCGGCGTGTCTTATCAAGCGCTGAACAAGGCGAAATCAGAATTCACCAGCTTTATCGAGCAGGATCAGCGCATCCTGCTCAACTACACCGAGTTGTTGGCGAATGGTCTGCAAATGGGACAGGCGTTGCGCAACATCATCCTCGATCCGGACAATCCCAAGGCTTATGAGAATTTCGACAAGGCCAGCAACGAGATGGACGCGATGCTAGTGTAGTGCTGCACTCTTGATGGAACTTATATTCCTACAGCCAGTCGGTACCTTCACACGACAAAGCAATGAGGACCGACGCGTGCGAGTAGCC
>JAGUXX010000054.1 GCA_020061585.1 Betaproteobacteria bacterium
CGGTTGCCTTCGCTGCCGATCATGCTCGCGCCGGCGCTGCCGGCCGAGCTGCCGGTCGCGCCGCCGCGACGCAGAGCGCTCACCTTGATCTGTTCGCCCAGCGCTTCTTCCACCGGCACGACCAATTGCACCCGCTCGCCGAACAGCGCGCGCAGGGCGTTGGCGGCGGCCACCACGTTGTGATGGCGCAGTTTCAGCACGCGGGTTTCCTCGGTGCCCAAGGTGGCGCCGTCGCGCTGGTATTCCTCGGCGGTCATCACCAGCCAGGTGCCGGTGTCGGGCCGCCAGCGGTACCACAGGCCGGCGACGCGGGCGATGCTGTCCAGCATCACCCGCGCCGAGATGTCGCGCAGATACAGGCTGACTTCGCGTTCCGCCGCGGCGCGGGTGGCCACCACATTGACGCCGGAAAGCTCCGCCAGCAAGCGGATGGCTTCCGCCACCCGGGTTTCGCGCAGATCGATGCTGCCGATGGCGGTATCCAGTCCGCGAACCGCTGGCGTCGGCGACACAAGCGAGGCCGGCGCACTTGGCGCCGCGGCTTTGGCGTTTGCTTTGGTGACGGATTTTGCGCTGACCGCGGCCAGCGAAGGCTGTGTGGCGAGCGCCAGGCAAAGCAGCATGGCGAGGTGTTTGTTCAGGGATTTCATTTCAGCAGCACCACATCTTCATCGCCCGGTCCGGTATGCAAAATCACGCCGTCTTGGCTGATGCCGCGCACGCGCACCACACCGCCGTCGCCGAATTGCAAGCGTTCGCCCAGTCTGACCACGATATCCCGTACCTTGCCGCCGCCCTCTTCCACGGCCAGCACGGCGAATCGGCCGCTACCCAGCGCCAGCGCCTTGATCCGGATCGGCGGCAGCGGTTCACCGCCAGCGCTCAACCCCGGCGCGGCGATGGCCAACGTCCTGGCGGCCTGGCGCCGTTCGCTGCGGCTTCTGAGTTCCGGCGTAACCTGGAACGGGTCGCGCTCGCGCCCGTCGGCGGCGGGTTTGGCCAGTGAACCGCCACTGCCCTGACGTTGCCGCACCGCGTCGAAATAGCCGTCGATGGTTGCCATGTCATGCCGCAGATTCGGCGACTCGTCGCCGGTCTGGGCGGCATGCAGCGGCGATGCGAGCAAAACCAGAACAAAAAGACGTGTTCGCATCATCCGCCCCCGCCGGCCGACATGATGGTCTTGAAGAAGGCGTAATAGACGAAACCGACCACCGCGCCGACGAAGATCAGCATCACCGGTTCGATCATTGAGGTCATCAGCTTGATGCGGGCATCCAGGCTTTTGCGGAAATACTCGCCCACCGCTTCCATGACCTGATCGACCTGGCCGGTGCCCTCGCCCACCGCCACCATGTGCTTCATCATGTGCGGAATGACCCGTTGATTCAGCGACTTGGCCAGGCTCTTGCCGGTCAGCAAGCGGTTTTCCGCCTCCTGAAACGCCGCGACGAACACCCGATTGCCGGCCACATGCGTCACCACCCGCAGGCTCTCGATGGCGGTGGCGCCGCTCTTCAGCAGCATGCCCAGTGTCCAGGCCACCTGCGCCATGGTCGCGTCGCGGATGGCGCCACCCAGAATCGGCGTCATCAGCAGCGCGCGGTCGATGACGGCGCGGCCGGCCACGGTGGTGTAGCCGAACAGCGTGGCGCCGATCGCCGCCAGGCAAGACAGCGCCAGCCAGCCGCCCCATTCGGCGACCCAGGCCGACATATCCATCAGCATCAGCGCCTCAATCGGCACGTTGCGGCCGCGGCTTTCGATGAAACTGGCAAATTTCGGCACCACCGACACCGCCAGGAAGGCGAACACCCCGACCGCCATCAGCATCACGATGAGCGGGTAGGTCAGGCTGTTGATCAACTGCCGCTTCAACTCCATCTTGCGGTCCAGATCGTTGGCCAGGCGTTCCAGCACCATGTCCAGTTCGCCCGACATTTCGCCGCTGGCGGTGAGTTTGACCATGAACGGCGTGAACGGGCGGCTCCGCGCTTGCATCGCCGCCGACAGCGACAGCCCCTCGCGCAAGGCTTTCGCCAGACTGCTGATCAGATCGCGCGCACGCAGCTTGCTGGTGAGGTGGGCGGCGGCATCCAAGGTCTGCACCAGGGTGTGGCCGGCGCGCAGCATCAGGCTCATCTGGCGGAACAACAGCGCCAGATCCTTGCCCTTGGCCGGCATCCAGGCGCGCGGCAACGCCTGTTCGATCAGCTTGACCGCCTGCTCCCAGGCCGTCATGTCCTCCGGCAGCGGCCCTTCCGTCAGACGCATCAGACGCAAACGCTGGGCGCGCAGCAAGACGCGGGCATCGCGCTCGTCCAGCGCATCCAGCTCGCCCTTCTGCTCGACACCCTGGCCGTCCAGCGCGATATAGGAATACATGGCCATCAATGGCTCCAGTGAATCAGGTGGCGCACTTCGTGCAGCGTGGTGAGCCCGGCGCGCACCTTGGCGCGGGCGTCATCGGCCAGGCTGGCGAGTTGGCCGGCGGCTTTCGCCAGTTCGGCCAGGCGTCGTTGC
>JAGUXX010000262.1 GCA_020061585.1 Betaproteobacteria bacterium
CGAGCACAGCCGGGAAATCACCACCGCCGTGACCTTGATTACCGGCATCGCCAATCAGACCAATCTGCTGGCGCTCAACGCGGCGATCGAGGCGGCCCGCGCCGGCGAGGCCGGGCGCGGTTTCGCGGTGGTGGCCGATGAAGTGCGCAAGCTTGCGGAACATACCAAGCAGGCCTCGGAATCCATCGGCGCCACCATGCAAACACTCAACGACGAAGCGACGCGGATGTTGACGGAGTCGCACGAGATGCGCGACATGGCCAGCGATTCACGGCAGAACATCGGCGAGATGGAAGCGCACTTCGACGAGTTTGCGCGTTCAGCCCGGGAAACCGAGGGTCGCGCGGCGCGCACCCGGGATATGAGCTTCGCCTCGCTGGTCAAGGTTGATCACGTGATCTACAAGCAACGCGCCTACATGGCCTTGAGCACCAATGGCGAGGACACCTACCGACAGGCGGTCGCGGTCGATCATCATCAGTGCCGCCTGGGCAAATGGTATGAATCGATCGGCGGCGAACGGTTTGGCGCCATGCCCAGCTATCGCTTGCTGGAACAACCGCATGCCCGTGTGCACCGCAATGTCCACATCATGCTCGAAACGCTCGATCAGGGTTGGGAACAGAACAGCGATGTGCAGGAAAGCATCTACAACTCGATGCAGGCCACCGAACAGGCCAGCCATGAGGTGATGCAACTGATCGACAAGCTAGTGCTGGAAAAACACGGCTGAGACGGGTCGGCGGCCGGGTCGACTATTCCATGCCCAGACGTTCCATGCGGTAGCGCAAGGAGCGGAAGGTCACGCCGAGCAGGCGCGCGGCGGCGGTCTTGTTGTGCCCGGTCTTGCCCAGCGCATCCTGTATCGCCAAGCGTTCCAGATCGTCGAGATGCGCTTGCAGACCGCCCCGCCCTTCCGAATCGAGCGTGCCGCCGCAATCGAGCGGCGTCAGATTCAGGTCGGCGACATCGATTCGATGGTTGTCGGCGAGCGCCATGCCGCGTTCGAGCATGTTTTCCAGTTCCCGCACATTGCCGGGAAAGTCATACTGCTCCAGCGCCGCGATGGCCGCTTCGAGCAGCACCGGCTGCGTTGCGGCACGCGGGTCGGACAAGCGAGCCAGAATGTGGCTGGCCAATTCCGGCAGATCCTCGCGCCGCTCGCGCAGCGCCGGCATGCGGATTTCGATGACGTTGAGGCGATAGTACAAATCGTGCCGAAATCTGCCGCTGTTTACGGCGGCTTGCAGATCCTGATGCGATGCGCTGATCAACCTGACGTCGACCGGTTCTTCATTGACGCCGCCCACCCGCCGCACGCTTTTCTCCTGTATCGCGCGCAACAGCTTGACCTGCATCGGCAAAGGCAGGTCGGCGACTTCGTCAAGGAACAAGGTGCCGCCGTGCGCGGCCTGGAAGAAGCCGTCGCGGTCGGTTTCCGCGCCGGTAAACGCACCCTTGCGATAGCCGAAAAACTCGCTTTCCATCAGATTTTCCGGAATCGCGCCGCAATTGACCGCGATGAACGGGCCGGCGGCGCGGACGCTGGTAGCGTGGATCAGACGCGCGGCAACTTCCTTGCCGGTGCCGGTTTCACCGGTGATGGAAACCGGCGCCTGGCTGCGCGCGACCTTGTCGATCAACGCCCGCACTTGCCGCATCGGCGGCGATTCGCCAACCAGGGGCCGGGAGGCATTGCCGACGATCTCGGTCTCGGCGGCCTTCAGCGCGGAACGCACCAGACTGCGTATCTTTTCCGGCGTCACCGGTTTTTCGACGTAATCGAAGGCGCCGGCCTTCAATGCCGCAACCGCGTTTTCGGCCGAGCCGAAGGCGGTAATCACCGCCACCGGCGTGGCTTGCGCATGTTCGGCGATGTAACGGACGATCTCCAGCCCATCGCCATCCGGCAACCGCATGTCGGTCAAACAGAGATCCCAGATACCGCTGCTCAGGCAGGCGCGGGCTTCCGCGACGCTCGCCGCGCGGGCGCTGTCGAGACCCATGCGGATCATGTCCATTTCCAGCAGATCGAGCAGATCCGGTTCATCGTCGACCAGCAGCACCCGCGGTCGCTTCAACGCGATTCTCTTCATCGGCATGGCCCGACCACGCAGCGCATGCGAAACGCCGCGCCATCCGGAATATCGACATAACGCAGCAATGCGCCGTTGTTTTCGGCGAGTTCACGGGCAATGTACAAGCCCAGCCCGGTGCCCTTGTTGTCGGTGGTGTAGAACGGCTCGAACAAGTGGGACTGGACCTCGGGCACAATGCCCGGACCATCGTTGACGATCTCGATGTCGGCATGGGTTTCGCCGACATCCAGCCGGATCTGGATACTGCCCTGCTGGCGCAGACAATAGCGCCAAGCGTTGCGAATCAGGTTCCACAGGATCTGTTCGAGATGACCGGCATCGAAACAGATCTGCGCGCCGCGCGCCAGGGACACCGTCATCACCCCGGATGGCAGGCTCTCGCGTTGTTCGTAGTCCTGGATGAACGCCGGCAGAAACACGGCGAGATCGATTTCCGTGCGGCGCATGCGATCACGGCGGCTCAACGACAGCACATCCTCGACCAAGCCGTTCAGACGCACCGCGTTGTCGTCGATGATGCGCGTCAGTTTGCCGCTCATGGCATCATGCGCGTCCTCCTTGAGCAAACCCGCCGCATGCCGAATCGCCGACAGCGGGTTGCGGATCTCGTGCGCCAGATTGGCGGTGAGCAGACCCAGCGAAGCGAGCTTCATCTTCTGCGCCTGCATCTCCAGTTCGGTCATGTCTTCCAGCACGATCAACGCGCCTTCGTTGCGGCTGGGCTCCAGTTCCATGAAGCGGGCGCGCAGCCGCTGACCATCGCGACCGGTTTGAAACGGGTGTTCAGGCAAGGACTTGCCCCGCCGCCATTGTTGCCACAACGGCAGCAGTTGCGGCGCGCACTGCGCCAGCGTGCAGCCATTGAAAAAGCGCGCCCCCAGCGTCGATTGGGCATGGGCGTTGTATTGCAGAATTTCGCCCTCGGCGCCGACCGCCATCACCGCATACGGCAATTCCTGAATCATGCGTTCATTGATGCGCTCGAAACTCTCGGCCTGACGCGATTTTTCCCGCGCCAGGGCGTCGGCGGCCAAGGTGCCCTTGGCGAGCAGATTGGACAGCAACGCGACCCCGAACAAACCCAGCGACAACAAGCCGGCGCGCAGAAAGCCGCCGGTCCCGGAATGCCATTGCACGGCATGCAGGGTCTGCTCGCCCAAGATCACCAGCGCGGCAACCGCCGCCCAGAGCAGTACATTGCGGGTTTGCGGCAGCATGCCGACCGCGGCCAGGGTCAACATCAACAGCAGCCCCAAGCCCGAGCTGTTGCCGCCGGCCAGATACATCAGAACCGCCAGACACAGAATGTCGACCATGGCCTGGCGCACCACCAGACGTTGAAAATCCGCATCCAGGCGCTGCCTGGGCCGACCAAACAGCCAGGCCGACAACAAGTAGACCAGACCGCCCAGCGTGAACAGAAACGGATGTTGCAATTGCTGTTGCAGCAACTGCTCTGAAAGCAGACCGGCGACCGCCAGAAATCCGGCCAGGAACATTCGGAAATGGTTGAGATGCTCGACCGAGCGCCAGAAACTGTCGGGAATCGACGCGACCCGCGCCGGCGACACGGCCTTTGGTTGAGCGCCAGCCGGTCTTGCCGTGCTTGATCGCGGCGTCAGGTCCGGCCGGGCCTCAGAGATCGGATTTGCGGTGCTCATCGCAACAATAAAAGCGGCCGCGCGCCAGGATCGCCTCCGAACGCGGCAGATTCACGCCGCACACCCGGCAGCGCACCATGTCTTCCACCTTGGTTTTCTTGCCGCCCGGCGGCGGCAGCGGTTTGTCGCCGCGGCTCTGGGCCATCCGCCGCATCAGATAGACCACCACCACGGTGACCAGAATGACGACCAGTATCTTATTCACGCGTCAGCCCGTTCTTGTGCGCCTGATTGATCACCACCAGCAACTGCTTGAACGGGATCTCCTTGCCATAGCGATTGAGAAACTGCATGTAAGGCAGATCCTTGTCGGTCGGGAACTGGTACTTGTCGGAAATCATGTCGTCGTACAACTTGCGCAGCACGCCATCGAGTTGATCCAGCATCGCTGTCCAGCGCTCGGCGTTTTCCGGGTCGTAGTCGATGCCGGCGCGCATCTCGTCCACCTCGTACACCGCGTTATGCACCAGATCGACGTATTCGTCGTAGGTTTTCGGACCTTTCATCTCATTACCTCGAATCAAGACTATGAAAAAACAGTGGCCGCGGCCCCTGTCAGTCTGGCACAGAATGCGGCCTATCCTGCTCGCCGCGGTTTGTTCCAGCTCGCGTGCCCGCGCCACATGACCATTCAGACCGGCTTCCTTGGCGCTGCCGCCGCAAGCCAGATCATCAACCGCGAATGATACAGAACCGGGATGTCGGACTTGGTAGCGTATTTCTCGTTGATCTGGACTTGATAGACCGCGTCGTCGGCCTGGCACAACCAACAGGGCGGAACGAACCCCTCGGCGCCGCCGTCACAGGTGGCTTTCTGATCGAACTTGACTGCTCGGTCGGGTCATGCGAAGCGCCCACAATGCCTGGCACGGGCGGGCACGACTATACCGTGACGGCAGCGGCGAGTTCCGGCAAGGGTGCGAGCCGCGGACCAGGCTCGAACAGCGGCGTAGGCATGCAGACTCCGTAGCCCTGAGCGTAGTCCACCCCCATGCTGATGAGCCCCTGGATGATCGAGTCGTTCTCGGCGTATTCGGCGATGGTCTTGATGCCCATGATGTGCCCGATGCGATTGATGGCTTCCGTCATGGCCTTGTCGACCGCGTCGTGCTCCAGGTTCCGGACGAATCCGCCGTCGATCTTGAGATAGTCGATGGGCAAATTCTTGAGGTAGCCAAACGAGCTCGTGCCCGTGCCGAAATCGTCGAGCGCGAACAGGAAACCCATGGACTTGCATTCCTTGATGAACTCGGCGGCCTTGCGCAGGTTGTTGATGGCCGCTGTTTCGGTGATTTCGAAGCAGATCGATTGCGGCGGCAATGCATACTCGATGGCCAACTGCCGGATGAAATCGGGGAAGCCTTCCGCGTTGAGCGTCGTGCCGGACAAGTTGATGGCACAGGTCAGCGGGCCGCCGCCTCGCGCCGCGACCAGTTCGTGATAGCGGACGAATAGCGTGCTGACGACCCAGCGGTCGATGGCGGGCATGAGGTTGAACCGTTCCGCCGCCGGCAGAAAGCTGCCGGGCTGGATCAGGTTGCCCTCCTCGTCGATCATCCGCAGCAGGACCTCGATGTGCTCGCGGCCCCCCGCGGCGACGTTAAGCGGCAGGAAGCTCTGGTGGTACAACATGAACCGGTCTTCCGCCAGCGCCGATTTGATGCGCATGACCCAGCCCGTCTCGCGGCGGCGGGCGGCCATGTCGCTGTCCCCGGTGCGGTAGACGCAGACCCGGTTCCGGCCCTGCTCCTTGGCCCAGTAGCAGGCGGTGTCGGCCATGGCCAGGACCTCGGAGCCGCTGGCGCTGTCGCCGGAAATGGTGGCGAGACCGATACTCACGCCGATGGAGTACGGCCTGGTCTCCCAGTTGAAGCGATAGCCCCCGACGACGGCGAGCAGATCGGCGGCAATGAATTGCGCGCGCTCCAGCGAGCAACCATCGAGCAACAACCCGAATTCGTCGCCGCCGAGCCGCGCCAGCGTATCGGATTTCCGGATGCGCGATAGCAGCAGTCCGGCGAGTTCCTTGAGCAGATCGTCGCCAGCGGCATGGCCGCAGGTGTCGTTGACCACCTTGAACTGGTCGAGATCCAGGTAGCAGATGACGTGCAGCTTGCCCGCTTGCTGCGCGCTGGCGACCGCGGCGTCGACCAGGCCCTCGAATTCACGCCGGTTGACCAGTCCCGTCAATACGTCGTGCGCGGCCTCCCAGGAACGCAGCTTCGTAAAGGCGCGCACCGAGCTGACATCGCGGAATATCAGGACGCAGCCAATCACATCGCCGTCCGGTCCGTGGATCGGGGCCGCGCTGTCATCGATTCCTATCCTGCCGCCGTCCCGCCTGACCAGATCGATGTCGCGCCCGCAGGAGACGATGCGGTTCTCGGCGAGCGCCTGACTTACGGGGGCCGCAACCGACTCCCCGGACGCCGCGTCGAGCAGGTTGAGGAATTCCGTAAGCGGCCGGTTCCTGACATCGCTGAGCGACCAACCCGAGAGCTGTTCGGCCACGGGGTTCAGAAATTCGACGCGGGCGTCGGCGTCGGTCGTGATCACCCCATCCCCGATTGATCGCAGGGTGACCTCGGCGCGTTCCTTTTGCTCGAACAGGGCGCGCGTGACCTCGCGTAGCGCGCGCAGCGGAATCGTCCGCAGCGCAATGAATACCAAACTCCCGAGCAGTATCCCGAGCACGGCCGCGATGAGCGTACCGTACGCTATCCCACGCAACGTATCGCTGACCTCGACCCGGCCGGCAACGCGTGATCCATCGAACAGCGAGTACGAACGTCGCAACTCCGGCGGCACAGTCTTCCTGCCCGCCTGAGCAAGTAAATTATCGCGCTCGTCGTAGACGCGAACTTCCTCGGTATCGAGCGGCACCGGCTCGCGGGTGATCAGGCCCAGCAGACGGTTTTCGGCGTATATCCAAACCTCGGGAATGGTGGCGATCAGCCCGCTCAACGCCGTCGCTTTGACCCTGGCCTTGAACTCAAGTTGGTCGCTGAAGCCGTTGTACGCAACGAGCCAGTAGCCGATCGGCAGGGCAAGCGTTACCACGAACGCAATCAATAGCGCCACTCGGCTGACAATGGACGTTACCTTGTCGTCAGGGGACTTCAACTTCATGTTGCGTGACCGGCAATCAGGGTATCCAGTGCCCGGTACGGATCAGGATCTCGCGCCCAACTGGAGACTTCATGAACGCGACGAAGCGTTTCACCCCAGCTGACGGGAGGGGGCTGGTAATGAAGAAAAACGACTTGAAGTGCGGGTACTTGCCGGAGGCGCCGTTGTCGACCGTCGGTTCGACGCCATCCAGCGTCAATGCCCGCAAAGGGCGGGCTTCGGAGCGGATCAGACTCAGTGTCGAGACGCCCAGCGCGCCCGGTATGCTCTCCAGCTTGTCGGCTGCCTCCTGGTCGGTCGTCGCGAAGGGTATGCCCGGGCGTTGCTCCGCCGCGGACAAGGCCTTGTCAAGCGCCGGGGACATCAGCCTCATTTGTCGCGTGTTGTCATCTCCGGCCTGCCGCAAGACCGGGCGAATCTGTCCACCGTCCGGCCAGTTGACCATCCTCCCGCTCAAGATGTTCGCAATCTGGTTCAGGGTGATCGCCTTGGCCTGGTTTTTCATCGAAACGGCGAAGACCAGCGGCGTGCGCGCATACTCGGCCGCAATCGCACCCCGCTTGCTTTCTTGTTCCGTCAGCGGCCGCGAGCTCAGACCGATATCGAGGAAGCCCGCTGGGACGGCCTTGATGGCGCCGCTTGTACCTATGCTCGCCAGAACGATGATTTTCAAATCGGGGTTCTGCTTGCCGAATGCATTTCCGAGCAGCCGCATGGTGCCCAGCGCATTGCCGGTGCCGCCGATCTTGATTTCCTCCGCAGCCGCTATCCCGCCGGCAAGCAACATTGCCATGCCCACGATTGCGATCGCCAGCGAGCGACCGTTGTGCATGGCTGCCGACTTGCATTTATGCATGGTGTGTTCCTTTCATGGGGGCCCGCGACGACGCATAGGAGAAGCTAACGGCAAGCGCCCCAGGAATATGTGCGACACCGTACATACCGAAGTGATAAGAAAGCGCATCCGCCCGCCGCCGGCTCTCGGCTGTCGTTCGGCGCGAGTCTCGCTTGCAAGGGGTGGCGCGCAGGCTCGCCGTCGTTGGTGGCCGCCGCGGCCGCCGACGAAATCGCCGGCGTTTCTGGACGGCCTCTTGCACGAACAAGCCCGACCGGGGCAGGCGGTCACGCGTCCCGACAGGGCGCGGCGCCGCGTTCGGCCCGCCAGCTTTTGCGGTAACGCGCCGGCGGCGCGTCGAAACGGCGCTTGAATGCGCGGTTGAAGGCCGCTTCGGATTCGTAGCCGGCCTCGCCGGCGATCTGCAGCACGCTGCGGTTGGTGGTGCGCAGCGACTCGGCGGCGAGCTCGATCCGCCAGTCGGTCAGGTAGGCGATCGGCGCCCGCCCGAGCTGGCGCGAAAAGCGCTCGGTGAGCGCGCTGCGCGACAC
>JAGUXX010000308.1 GCA_020061585.1 Betaproteobacteria bacterium
GTGCATCGGTTGCCACACCTGTTCGGTGACCTGCAAGAACGTCTGGACCAACCGCAAGGGCGTCGAATACGCCTGGTTCAACAACGTCGAATCGAAGCCCGGCATCGGTTATCCGAAGCAATGGGAAAACCAGGAAATCTGGCGCGGCGGCTGGGAGCTGAAAGGCGGCAAGCTGCAACTGAAATCCGGCTCCAAGCTGGATCGGTTGCTTAACATCTTCGCCAACCCGGACATGCCGGAGATCGACGACTACTACGAGCCGTTCACCTTCGATTATGCCCACCTGCAAAACGCAAAACTCTCGGAAGCCGCGCCCACCGCGCGCCCGGTGTCGCAGATCACCGGCGAGAAGATGGAAAAGATCACCTGGGGTCCGAACTGGGAAGACGACCTCGCCGGCGAGTTCGAGAAGCGGTCGAAAGACAGCAACATGCACAACCTGGAGAAGGCGATCTACAAGCAGTTCGAGAACACCTTCCACATGTATCTGCCGCGCATCTGCAACCACTGCATCAACCCGGCGTGCGTGGCCGCCTGCCCGTCCGGCTCGCTGTACAAGCGGGAAGAGGACGGCATCGTGCTGGTCGACCAGGACAAGTGTCGCGGCTGGCGCATGTGCATCAGCTCCTGTCCGTACAAGAAGGTGTTCTACAACTGGGAATCCGGCAAGGCGGAGAAGTGCATCGGCTGCTATCCGCGTGTGGAATCCGGCATGCCGACGGTGTGCTCCGAGTCGTGTGTGGGCCGGATTCGCTACAACGGCATCATGCTGTACGACGCCGACAAGATCGAAGCACTGGCGTCGGTACCCAACGAGCAGGACTTGTATCAGGCGCAGCTCGACATCTTCCTCGACCCGAACGATCCGGAAGTGATCGAGCAGGCGCGCATCGACGGTGTTCCCGACGACTGGATGGAAGCCGCGCGCAAGTCGCCGATCTACAAGATGGCGGTGGAATGGAAGATCGCTTTCCCGATGCACCCGGAGTTCCGCACGCTGCCGATGGTCTGGTACGTGCCGCCGCTGTCGCCGGTGCAATCGCACATCGACCAGGGCGGGCTGTCGTCCGATCCGGGCAGCGTGATTCCGCCGGTGGAAAACCTGCGTCTGCCGGTGAAATACCTGGCCAACCTGCTCACCGCCGGCAAGGAAGCGCCCATCGTCTCGGCGCTGAAACGCATGATCGCGATGCGCGCCTACCAGCGTTCGATTCATGTCGAAGGCAAGGCGGACACCCGCGCGCTGGATGAAATCGGCATGAGCGTGGAGATGGCGCTGGAGATGTACCGCTATCTCGCCATCGCCAACTACGAAGACCGTTTCGTCATCCCGACCGGGCATCAGGAAGTCACGCTGGAAGATTTCTACGGCCATCAGGGACAGAACGGCTTCACCTTCGGCAACGACTCCTCGCCCGGCATTTCGCCCAACTCGCTGTTCCCGGAACGGCGCAAGGAAACGGTTGAACCGCGTGACCCGGCGCCGGCGGCGGACGAACGCTGACTTCGTAGGGTGCGCCATGCGCACCTATGGCTGTGGTTCGGTGCGCACGGCGCACCCTACTCACCACAAACAGGAGAACCCCATGTTCTACAAACTGATATCCAAATTACTCGACTACCCGGACGCGGAACTGCTTGCCGCCTTGCCGGAACTGCAAGATCAAATCAAATACGGATTCGGTCGCGCCTTCGAAGCCGCCGAATGGCTGGTGCTGGACCGCTTCCTCAACCATCTGGCGAGTCTCGACCAGACCGACGCTCAGGCGGCCTATGTGCAGACCTTCGATCTGACGCCGGAACACGCGCTGCATCTGACACATCACCTGTTCGGCGATGACAAGAATCGCGGTCCGGCGCTGATCGACCTGACCGAGTTCTACAAGGAATACGGCGTCGAAATGCGCACCGCCGACGCCACCAGGGCGGCCAATAACGAGCTGGTGGACGACGGCAAATCCAACGAATTGCCGGACTACCTGCCGCTGATCCTGGAATTCGCCGCCATGCTGGCGGAAGAGGAAGCCCGCATGTTCCTGTCGCAATGGGCCAAGGTACTGAATGTGCTGGCGAAAAATCTGGAAGAAGCGGAAAGCCCCTATGCGCCGCTGATCCGCCTGGTCGAACAACGCAGCCTGCTGGTTCGGGCGGCCGCGTGAAAGCTGCCCTTCACCCTTCTCCCTTCCCCCTTTACTAGGAGAACTTCATGGACTTTCATCAAATCCTCTTCGGGGTTTACCCCTACCTCTGCCTGGCCACCTTCGTCCTGGGTAGCTGGATTCGTTTCGACAACGAGCAATACACCTGGAAAAGCGATTCCAGCCAATTGCTGTCCAAGCAATACATGCGCTTCGCCAGCAATGTGTTCCATGTCGGCATCCTCGGCATCTTCTTCGGCCATCTGGTCGGCCTGTTGACACCTCACTCGGTATTCCTCGCCCTGGGTATTTCCGACGCGGCCCACCAGAGCATCGCCATCTTCGCCGGCGGCGTGTTCGGCCTGATGGTGATTCTCGGCGGCACCATCCTCTGGCTGCGGCGCCTGTTCAATCCGCGCGTGCGCGCCGCCAGCCGCTGGATGGACATCAACATCCTGGGCTGGCTGATCATGACCGCGCTGGTCGGCTTCTCCACCATCTTCTGGTCCATGGGCCACGCCGAGCAGAAGGACTTCACGGTGATGCTGCGCCTGGCCGAGTATGTGCAGAGCATCGTCATCCTGCAGCCCAACCCGGATCTGCTGCGCAATATCGACACCGTCTACAAGCTGCATATCTTCTTTGGCCTGTCGGTGTTCCTGTTCTTCCCGTTCACCCGTCTGGTGCATATCTGGAGCGCGCCGTTCGGCTACCTGTTCCGGGCCTATCAGATCGTGCGCGCCAAGCGGACCGCCTGAACGCCAACCGAACACCAACTTGTAATTGTCAAACCCGTTTCGTACCGCCGCGTTCATCATGTGTTCCGCGACGCTTCCCCAAGTGCCTGCTCAAGTGCGGAATCTTCGCGGCGGTCCTTTTTTGGAGCAGAGAATATGTTGAAGACGGAGTCCAGCATGTCATCCACCTCCCATATGCCAACGATCAACTATCGGGAAGATGCGGTCGACAGCACCAGTCCCTACGCCATCTACACCTGCAAATTGATGGTGGACGGCCAGGTAGTCCTGACCGACCCAGAAGGCTACATCCTCGACATGGACGCCTGGAGCGAAGCCTTCGCCCGCGCCCAGGCCGAGAAGGAAGGCCTGACGCTGAGCGAAGAGCATTGGCAGGTGATTCATTTCATTCGCACCTATTACGAGGAACGCAGCGTGCAGGCGCAGGTGCGCGACATGGTCATGCACTTTCGCGAAGCCTGGGGCCCGGAGAAAGGCAACAGCCGCCATCTGCACGACATGTTCCCGATGGGTGGACCGCAGAAGCAAGGCAATCGTGTCGCCGGCGTGCGCAAGACCAAGGGCGAGCACTGACAATAGTCAAGGTCATCCAAACTAAATTAGTCAAGTATTCACCCACCCCAATCAACCGAGAGTTGCCAGCATGAACATCACCATTCCAGTTCAACCCATCGTCCACAACCATAACCGGTCCGACAACGTCTACGGCTTCGACGCGCGCGGCATCGCCAAGCGGTTTCGCCATGCGGCGATCTTCGGCGCGCTCGATTCCTTGCAGCCAGGCGAACGCATGCGCTTCGTCAATGACCACAACCCGATTCCGCTGCTGCAGCAGATGCAGGCGCGTTATGGCGAGAAGGTCGAGATCAACTATCTCGATCAAAGCGAAGAAGGTGTAGTGATCGACTTCATCGTCAAAGCCTGATCCTCCGGGCTGCATAGGTTCCCGCTCGCGCGTGAGCGACGAAACAGAAGCAATGTTGCATCGGCATTGACATAGTCTGTCCAACCGGAACGGCGGGTCATAAGCGCAATCATGCAATGGCGCAAGCTCGATGCCTGTTCCCGCGGCACGGCCGCCAGTTGGATGAGGGAGACGCGGATCAAATCGGATTTCCCATTCTGCCCGGATACCCCCGTTCCGGGTTGGCGAACTACCGCACCTGTCCGAAGTCAAGGTGACCTGTCTCCGCCGTAATTAGAGTGCCTTCCTGTATTCCCCCAATGAGGACCAGCATGCCATTTCCCGAATTTTTCGCCCAAATCCCCAGCCTGAGCCTGCGCGATCCGCTTGCCGACACGCTCGGCGCCGCAACCGACGGCATCATCGAATACCACTATGCCGATGCCGTGAAACTGGCCGGCCACTCCTGTCCGACGGTAGCCGGCGCCTGGCTGATGGCCAGCCGGGCGCTGACCGCCTTGTACCCGGACAGCCTGCCGCTGCGCGGCGACATCCGGGTTGAACTGCGCGGCGCACAGGATGCCGGCACCATCGGCGTGATAGGCGCGGTGCTCGGATTGATCACCGGCGCGGCGGGGGAAGGCGGCTTCAAGGGACTCGGCGGCAAGCATGTGCGCCGCGACCTGCTCAAATTCGGCGCCGATATCGACGCCGAAGCCAGAATTACCCGCCTCGACAATGGCGCCTCGGTGCTGCTCGACTATCACCCGGAAGCCGTGCCGCCGGCGCCTGAAATGCCGGCGCTGATGGCGCGCGTCGTCGGCGGCGTCGCCACTGCCGAGGAACGCGGCGCATTCGGCCAACTCTGGCAGGACCGGGTACGCCGCCTTCTGCTGCAATCCGCGCAGCGACCGACGATCGTTTTGCGCGCCACTTGAACCTTGGATCCTGAACCGGCGCCATGTCCACCGCCAGCACATTCCGGCTGCTCGGCCTGCGCATCGGCCGGGTGCAAACCTTCGGTCCGGCCGGCCAGCCCAGCGCAATCAGCAAAATGCTGGTCAGCGGCCCTCTGCTGCTCGGCAAACTCGGCCTGCAAGGCGACGAGCAGGCCGACCAGAAGCATCACGGCGGCCTCGACAAAGCGCTGCACCACTACCCGTTCGAACACTATGCAAGCTGGGCGGCGGCATTGCCGGATCAGGCGCATCTGTTCCACCCCGGCGGCTTCGGCGAAAACCTGTGCACGCAGGGCCTGCACGAAGAAAACGTCTGCCTGGGCGACATCTTCCAGCTTGGCGGCGCCCTGATTCAGGTATCACAGGGCAGAAGCCCATGCTGGAAGCTGAACCACCGCTTCGGCATCTCCGACATGGTGCATCGCGTCACGGTCAGTTGCCGTACCGGCTGGTATTACCGGGTGCTGTCTACCGGCAGCGTCGGGCCGCACGAACCGTTGACCCTGCTGCAACGCCCCTATCCGGATTGGCCTGTGGCGCGGCTGTTCAAGCAACTGCACCACAGTCATCCGGACCGCCAAGCCCTGGCCGAACTCGCGAATTTGGCGGTGCTGTCGCCAAGCTGGCGCGGGAAGGCGATGAGTCGGCTGGAAAATCCTGGAAACCTCGGTTGACGGTTTGCTGGCCCACCATCACCCGTGCCCGGTCGGGTGATGGTGGGGAAAAACCTGTTCGCTTCCACCTCGTCGTATATAAATAGAACAAGAAATTGAATCGTTGGTCGGCGCCAGCGTGCAACACCTGCGCTGACGCGACTAGGAGGTTGCAAGGTGCGCTTTCCCCAGAAATCTGGCCGCCGCGGATTCCGCCCAGGGCTGAACGGGTCGGTTATCGCGCGGCGGCGCGCCGCGTTGCGCTGGTTGCTGCTGGCTATCGGCCTGTTGCTGCCGTTGTCCGGACTGGCCGCGACGGTCAAGGTCGCGCGGATCGACGGCGCGATCAGCCCTGCCAGCTCCGCCTATTTCCAGCGCGCGTTGCAGACGACACAACAGAGCGGCGCGCAACTGCTGGTATTGAAGCTGGATACGCCGGGCGGCCTCGATTCGGCGATGCGCGAGATGATCCAGTCCATCCTGGCCTCGCCGGCGCCGGTGGCGATCTGGGTCGCGCCGGCCGGCTCGCGCGCCGCCAGCGCCGGCACTTACCTGCTGTATGCCAGCCATATTGCCGCCATGATGCCCGGCACCAACCTCGGCGCGGCGACCCCGGTGGCCATCGGCATCGGCGGTCCGCCGGGCAAGCCGGCCGGGAACAAGCCGCCTGGGAACAATCCGAAAAACGACCAGGGCGCGGCGCCATCGGCCAGCGCCATGGAGAAAAAGGCGGTACAGGACGCCGCCGCGTATATCCGCGGTCTGGCGCAGTTGCGCGGCCGCAATGTGGAATGGGCGGAACGCGCGGTGCGCGAAGCGGAAAGCCTGTCCGCCGCGGAAGCGGTCAAACTCAAGGTCGTCGATTTCATCGCCGTCGATCTGGCCGACCTGCTGCGCCAGGCGGATGGGCGGCGGATCAAGCTGGACGGCGGCGAAATCACCCTGGCGCTGGCCGACGCCAACATCGAGGTCATCGAGCCCAATTGGCGGGAGCAGTTGCTGATGGCCATCGCCAATCCCAATGTCGCGTTGATCCTGATGATGCTGGGCATCTACGGACTGCTGTTCGAGTTCTATACCCCGGGCTTCGGCGTTGCCGGCATCATCGGCGCGATCTGCCTGTTGTTCGGGTCGTACGCGCTGGCCATGTTGCCGATCAACGCCGTCGGCGCGCTGCTGTTGCTGCTGGGTATCGCCTTGATGGCGATGGAGGCGTTTATGCCCAGTTTCGGCGCGTTCGGCATCGGCGGCAGCGTCGCGTTCATCGCCGGCGCCTTGATGCTGATCGATGCCGACATCCCCGGCCTGGAGATTTCCCTGGCCCTGATCGTGCCGCTGGCCGTGCTCAGCGCCCTAGCGTTGGCCGGCATCGGCGCTTTCGCCCTGCGCGCGCGCCGGCGGCCCACGGTGTCCGGGGTCGAGGCGATGCTGGGCGCCACCGTCGAGGCGCTGGAAGATTTCGAACATGAAGGCTGGGTACGCGCGTCTGGCGAACGCTGGCAGGCAAGCAGCGCCACGCCGATGCGGCGCGGCGCGCACGCCAGGATCACCGCCGTGCGGGGCTTGACGCTGGTGGTGCAACCGGAAACAAAGGAGGAACAACCATGATGATCGGGGACATTGGCCTGGGTGGCGTGGCATTGCTGCTGATCCTGCTGGCGGCGGCCAGCATCCGCATCCTGCGCGAGTACGAACGCGGGGTGATATTCCTGCTCGGGCGCTTCTGGAAAGTGAAGGGACCGGGCATTTTCATCGTCGTGCCGGGCATTCAACAGATGGTGCGGGTGGATTTGCGTCTGGTGGTGATGGACGTGCCCAGCCAGGACGTGATCTCGCGCGACAACGTCTCGGTCAAGGTCAACGCGGTGGTGTATTTCCGCGTCGTCGATCCGCAAAAGGCCATCATCCAGGTCGAGAACTTTCTCGATGCCACCTCGCAACTGGCGCAGACCACGTTGCGTTCGGTGCTGGGCAAACACGAACTGGACGACATGCTGGCCGAACGCGAACGCCTCAATGTCGACATCCAGCAGATCCTCGACGCGCAGACCGACGCCTGGGGCATCAAGGTGGCGAATGTGGAAATCAAGCATGTCGACATCGACGAATCGATGGTCCGCGCCATCGCCCGCCAGGCGGAAGCCGAACGCGAACGGCGCGCCAAGGTGATCCACGCCGAAGGCGAAATGCAGGCTTCCGAGAAACTGCTGCAGGCGGCGCTGGTGCTGGCGCAATCGCCGCAAGCCATGCAATTGCGCTATCTGCAGACGCTCAGCAACATCGCCGGCGACAAGACCAACACCATCATTTTCCCGATGCCGCTGGACATCATCGAAATGCTGGCGAAACCGCGCGCCTGATCGCGCATTGCGGCGCCCATCTCGCTTCACCGATCGATGCCGCGAGTGGCTTGGCAAGGCATGCCGCCGCGGCGGTTGAATCCGTCTTCCCATGCCGCGGGTTTGCCGCCATCCCTGTCTCATTGGGCATAGGACCAGCGCTGCGAGAAATTACGAAAGCTCCGGATTCCGCACCCCAATGCCGTCAGAGATCCAACTCCGCGCCCCGCACCCGCAGCCACTCCTTGCGATTCCTGTAATCGGGAAGCACCTTGTCGACCTCATTCCAGAATGCATCCGAGTGGTCGCGGTGACGGAGGTGGCAGAGTTCATGCACCACGATATAGTCAATGATGGTCAACGGCGCCATCAGGCATTTCCAATTGAACTGCAAGTCGCCATTCTTCAGGCAGGACGCCCAGCGGTAACCCAGGTCCTTGACCTGGACGGTCCCGGCGGCAACCCCGACCTTGGCGGCGAAACAATCCACCCGCTGCTTGAGTCTGGGCAGGCCCTTGTCGTTGTAAAAGGACTGAAAAGCCTGATGCGCGGCCTCGTTGCCGCCAGCCTCCACAATTGAACGGAGCAAACAGAAGCGGCCATCCTTGAGCTTGAGCGGCGCATCCTGATCTTGCACCCACTGCAAACGGTAGCTGCTGCCCAGATAAAGAAAGGATTCGCCGCTCACCCACTCACGGGTAACGCGTGCGGCATTGAGATCGCGCCAGTCGGCCAGGTTGCGATAAATCCACATCCGTTTGCTGAGGACGGTCTCGTCAACCTGCTCCGGCGTCATCCGCAAAGGGGGGCGAACGGTGATTACGCCACTGCGCTCGATCACGATGTCGGTGGTCTGGCGTTCCGCACCGGGCAGCAACTGATATTCGATATCCCGAACCCGGCGTATCTGCATCAAGCGCCTCCAGACCGAGCCACACGCGTCAAATCCTCGTGGCGGTTCTTGGCCAGCTTCATGATCTCGACCGCGACGCGCTCGCGGTTTTGCTTGAGTTCTTCGATGCCGGCCTTGGCGATCTCGGTTTTGAGCAGTCCACGCACGCGCTTTTGTTTGTCGGGGTTTTGCCAGAAGTCGATGCTGGCGATGGTGTCTTGAAGTATCTCCACAGCGGTTTCCATCAGTGCCTTGAACTTGGATTTTTCCCCATCCTCAATGGAACCCTTGGCGAAGCCAACCTGCACGATATGTTCATAAAAGGTCGTGGCCTCCTTGCTCATGCCGTCTTCACCCTGTTGCCGGCCAGTCATCGCTTCGGTACGCAGTTCGGCCAATTTCTCCGCCAGCAGATCCCACTCGTCATGATGTTTCACGATCAGGGCATCAACCTTCTCTGACAGACTCTTGAAAAAGGCCGGATCCTCGTCGTGATGAACCGTGCAGTGCTTGCGAATGGCGTGTTCCATCTCGCTGGCCTTGGCCTCGCTGTTGTTGCCCGCATGCGCGGCCAGCTTTTCCAGGAAATCCGCCGCCAACAGTTCCACCGGCTCCACCTTGGGGTTGATGCCCAGGCTGATCAGGTGCGCGTTGATCAGCGCCTTCACCTTTTCACCGGCATTACCCAAATCCAGGCTGGTATCTTTGTAGCGCTCCTTGGTCACCTGCAGGATGTAGCCGAACCGGTTGGCCGGAACGCGGTAGGGCTGGGCCGAGACATGCGGCAGGATGATGTCCAGGCTGATCAGAAACTTCTTCAGATAAACCTCGAAATCCGCCCGCTGCTTTTCATCCTTCAGCGTTTTGACCGCTTCGTGTACGACAGCCGCATCGGCATCCAGATTCGGCAAGCCACCGGTGACGAATGCCTTGATGTTGTTCACGCCCAGCGCCGTGAAGTGCTGCAACAGGCGCTGATAACGCTCCTCCAGCACCGGTAGTTCCGATGTGATGTGGCGTATCCCGTCGTGCAGCTCCTGCAACTCATCACTGGCGGCGTACAGGGTCAGCGCATCGGTCAGATGGTTGGCCAGACCGATGTAATCGACGATGTAGCCGCGCTGCTTGCCCTTCTTCACCCGGTTGGTGCGGGCGATGGCCTGCAGCAAAGTGTGCTCGCGCAGCTTCTTGTCGATGTACATCACCTGCTCGATGGGCGCATCGAAGCCGGTCAGCAACATGTCGCAGACGATCAGGAAGGCGATGCCGGTGTATGCCTTGTCCGGGTCGTCCAGGTCGAAACCACGGCAGAAGTTATCGACCGCGCCCATCCGCGCGGCCTGCTTGCGGGCCTGCGTGATGTAGGCGGCTTCGTTGGTCCCGTCCGACGACACGACCACGGCCGTTTTCAGGAAGCGCAGCCGTTTGAGCAGTTCCGCATCCGGCGATGCCTGGGCCTGTTCCTGCTCGATGCGCTCGGCCAGCGCCGCCTCGATACCGTTCTGGTAGCGCACACAGGCCAGTTTGGAATGGCACACCACCTGCGCCTTGAAGCCATTCGGCAGGATGTTGTCGACGTAGTGTTTGACCAGATCTTTGGCGATGGCGTTGATGCGGTTTTCCGCCTCAAGGATGTCGCCCGTGGCACCGTACTTCTTCTTGATCGCCAGCAGTTCTTCTTCGCTACGATCACGGAACAAGTCCTCGAAGGCCTCATCGAAAGCGTGCTTCTCGTTGAGCGCGCTGTCGGCCGTCTTGCCCTCATACAGAATTTGCAGCGTGGCGCCATCGTTGACCGCATCCATCAGCCGATAGGTGTCGATGTACTCGCCAAAGCGCTTGTGGGTTTTCTTCTCGCCGTGGCGTTCTGTAATCAGCGGCGTGCCGGTAAACGCCACGCGCGTGGCGTTGGGGAAAGCTTCGAACAGGTTGTCGCCCAGGTCAGAACTTTGCGTGCGATGCGCTTCATCGATCATCAGGATGATCCGGTCCGAGGTATTCACCACCCCGAAGGTCTTGCCCGCCGGCATCGCCAGATAGGTGCCCAGCGCTTCCATCACGGTGTTGCTCAGGGTTTGCTTGTGCTCCTGAAACTTGTGGACCATCACCATATTGATGTCCGAACTGTCGGTGGCCAGATGGTTGCGCAGGTCCAGCCGGCTTTCGATCACGTTCACCCTGCCGCCAATGAGCGTGGCGGTTTCGCCCAGTTGTTGTTCCAGATCCTGGCGGTCGTTGACCAGCACGATCTTGTAGTCGTTGAGATCGCGGCTGGCGCGCAGCATTCGGGCAAGAAACACCATCGTCAGCGATTTGCCCGAACCCTGGGTATGCCACACCACGCCGCTGCGCTCGACGGCCGTGGCGCCGGTGCGCAGCCGCTCGACGATCTTGTTGGCTGCGCGGAACTGCTGATAGCGGCACACCACCTTCACGCGCGAGCCACCGTCGGTATCCATGAACACCGAGCTGGTGCGCAATATTTGCAGCAGATTGGCGCGGGTCAGCATCCCGGCGATCAACTGTTGCTGGGCGTTCATGCCCGCGTGGGCGGCATCGTCCCGCGGGTAAAGCGTCTTCCAGGCATGGAAATGTTCGTCGCCCGAGGTGATGGTGCCGTAGTCCGCCTCCAGGCCAGCGCTGCGAATCAGCAGCAGATTGCTGTGGAACAGGCGCGGTTCGCCTTCCTTCAGCCCGGCGGCTTCCGTCTCCTTGCGACGGCGCATGTAACGCTGCAATTGAACAAAGGCTTCCTGCATCGGGTTGGCGCAGGTTTCAGAACCTTTCTTGCACTCCACCACGGCCAGCGGGATGCCATTCACGAACAGCACGATGTCCGGAATGATGAAGGACTTCACGCAGCCCGGCGTATCAATGCGGAACTGGTTGATGGCATGAAACCGGTTGTTTTCCGGGGTGTGGAAGTCGATCAGGCGCACCACCGGATCAGGCTCGCCGGTCAGTTCGTTTGTGTCCACCTGAGCCTTCAACAGCAGCGCCTGCACCGCCTCATTGGCTTCAAGCAGAGTGCGGTTGGGCTGGCGCAGCAGTTGGCCGCGCAGGTCTTCCAGTTGCCGGTCGGTCAGCCAGCTTTTTTCACCATAGCGGCCATCATCGGTACGGTTGATAGCACGCACTGCCGCATCGAACACCTCGGGCAGCAGCCACTGACGAAAGTTGGCACGCAGACTGGGGCCGGCATCCTGCGGGATACCGCCGCCCTGGTCGATGATCGTCCAGCCCAGAGCAGCCAGTTGCTCCAGGAACGGGCGTTCGACCTCCGTGTATTCGCTCATGCCGAACTTCTTTCGACGTGGGCTTGCAACCACTGGCGGCCCTTGGCGGTGAGGCGGTAGCGTTGGCTGCGGCTGTTGGGCTTGTCGGGCACGGTCATTTCGATCAAACCGCCTTCCAGTGCAGGTAGCAGATAGGTCTGCCGGAAATGCGGCGTGTGCTTCAATCCCAAGGCTTCTTGCAGCGCACTGCGGGTGTGTTCTCCCTGCGCGGCAACCGCCAGCAAGCGCACAACTTCCCCGGTGACTTGGTCGGTGACTTGGTCGGTGACTTGGTCGGTGACTTCCGGGGTGACTTCCAGGGGCGGGCGTTTGGCCAATGGATGGGCGGGCAAGCGGACAACACATGCCAGCCGGTCGTCATCGGTTTCGAACCGAGGTGTAGGTGAGCCATTGGCGGCCATGGCCTTGAGTATCTTCGGTACGCCCGTCGAGCGGCCTTCGGTCAGGTCCAGCTCTTTCAAAAATTCGCCAATACGCCGGTTGCGGTAGCGACGGCTGACCGAACGGCCAGCCTCGAAATCCTCGGTTTTGATGGAACGATCTGGCCCTGGAAAGCTGAGGATCACCAACTCGTCATGGCTGATGCGCACCTCGATCGGTTCGCGCTCCTCGTACGACCGGTGATAAACGGCATTCACCACGGCTTCTTCGATAGCGACGTAGGGAAAATTCCACACCCGCGTGGCCTCGGCCCTGTCCGGATGCTTGAGCACGGTTTCAATCAAATAATTGCGCTGGATGAAGCTCAGCGCATCGCGCGTCATGCGCGCCAGCGGGCCTTTGAAAATCTTTTCGTCAAAGCGGTCACCGCCCGCGCCTTCGGGAAACCACACCACATCAATCTGTGTATAGGGGAAGAACCGATCAGGGGCATCGTTGAAAAATAGCAGTCCCACGTTCTTGGGCCAAGGCGATTCGCTCGGCCCGCCCACCAGATTCATCTGCCGCCCCAGTTCCTCCACCGACATCTCGTTGGCATCGTCGGCCAGCGCGCTGTCCACCTCGCGCAGGTAGTCCAGCAGCAACGGTTTGGACAAATCGCTCAGCTTCGCCTGCTGGTTGTAGCGGTCATCCCATGGCACCTGTGCGATCAGGCTCAGCAGCTCCCGTTCAGTGTCGCCCTTGGCCTCCACCGTGCTGCTGTAGCGGCGGATGTAATAATGCCAAGTCTTGTTTTTGGCGGTGACCGCGCTCGGCGCCTTGTACGGCCGGTGCATACCACCGGGCGCTTGCAACACGATGAGCTGGCGACCGGCCACGGTGTGCAGGCTCAGCGCCGGAAAATACGGCGGCTGGATCAACTGGCAGGCCGACAGCAACTCCTGCTGAATCTTGTCGAGCTGATTCTCCGCCAGCCCCACCGGCGGGAACA
>JAGUXX010000047.1 GCA_020061585.1 Betaproteobacteria bacterium
CAAGGTGCCGGCGGTCAGGCCCAAGGAGTGGAAAATCGGCAGCGCATTGAACACGGTATCGTTCGGGCCGAACGGAAACACCCGCATCGCCTGCGCGACATTGGCCAACAAGGCCCGATGCGACAGCACCACGGCTTTCGGTTTGCCTTCGGATCCGGAAGTGAACATCACCACCGCCGGGGCTTCCGCATCCCCCTTGGGAACAGCCGCCAGCGGCAGCCAAAGCGCATAGCCCATCAGCCAGGCCTTGTCGATCAGATTGAACTGCTTGCGCATGTCTTCCAGGTACACCAGACGCACGCCGTGCAGCGCCTCGGCCTGCTCGGTCAGCTCGGCTTTGGCCAGGAACACCCGGGAAGTCAGCACGGTGCGCACCCGCGCGGTCTGACAGGCGCTCAGCATGCCCTCGCCGCCGGCGGTGTAATTGAGCATGCAGGGCACGCGGCCATAAGCGGAAAGGCCGATCAGCAATCCCACCGTGGCGGCCATATTCGGCATCAGCACGCCGACATGTTCGCCGGGCGCGCTGACCTTGCCGGCCAGACGCCCCAGCGCCAGGGTCATCTTGAGCAGATCGCCATAGGAATAGGCGCCCGGTTTCTGGTCTTCCCACTGCCCCGGCGTGTCGCGACCAAAGCGGCGGGTAGCGGCAACCAGCGCGCTAAACAGCGTATCGCCCGGTTGAAAATCCAGTTTGGCGGTCGAAATATGCGTCACGAATCAAGTCTCCTCATTGTTTCAACGACAAGGACAACGGCGAAAAATATCGGGCGAGCCTGATCCGGCGGACTCGCCGCCCCTTTTCGAGCGTCCTGATCAGCGCTTCTATAGCACATCAGCCTTGTCAATTTACCTATAGCACTTCCGCGGCGACGCTTGGTTCATGCGTGGCGCCGCGCACCAGCCGATCCAACTGCGCCAGCAGGGCATCGCGCAACGCGTGCAATTCATCCAGTCTCGCCAGCGCGCCTGGCTGCTGGCCGCTGGCTTGCATATCGAGCAATTCGGCCGCCAGTTCGTGCACCTGGGCATGCAGAATTTCGATGGCGTGAAACGCCGGATACGCGGCGTAACGGGCCCGGCTGTCGGAAGCCAGCCACAGACCAAAGCGGCATTGCTGGTGGTCCATGCTGGGCGGCATGCCGCTGTCGCCCCGGATGCCGCCTTCCACCGCGGCGATCCAGGCGCGATGCTCGACGCCGGCGAACAGCAGCGCCAGATCGTCGCGGCTGACCGCCGGCTTGTCGCGCCAGCCCGGATCGGGATGCCAACTGTCCGCCCAGATCGGCACCGCCTCGGCCGGCATCGGACGGGCGATACCATAGCCTTGCGCCAGCTCGCAGCCCAGGCGCAACAACATTTCTCCGTGTTCGACCGACTCCACCCCTTCGGCGATGATCTGTCGACGAAACGCGGCGGCCAGGCCGATGACGCCTTCCAGTATCGCCAGGTCTTCGGGGTCTATGAGCATGTCGCGCACGAAACTCTGGTCGATCTTGAGCAAGGCGACCGGCAGACGTTTGAGATAGGACAGCGACGAGTAGCCGGTGCCGAAATCATCCAGCGCGAAGCGCACACCGATCGCCAGACACTCGCCGATCACCCGCGAGACATGTTGCAGATCGTCCAGCGCGCTGGTTTCCAGCACTTCCAGTTCCAGGTCGCCCGGGCGGATGTCGGGATGCCCGGCCAACTGGTCACCCAAGCGATCGACGAAATCCACCTGCTGCAACTGCCTGGCGCTCAGGTTGACGCTGACCGGGCAATCGAAACCGGTGCCGCGCCAGGCGGCGATCTGAGTCAGCGCGGCATCGATCACCCACTCGCCCAGTTCAACCGACAGCGCATGGTCCTCGATCACCGACAGAAACGCCGCCGGCGGCAACAGACCCTTGTCCGGATGCCGCCAGCGGATCAACGCCTCGGCGCCGATCACCCGGCCGCTGCGCATATTCACTTTGGGCTGGTAATACAGGACGAATTCGCGTTCGGCCAGGGCGCGCCGGATGCGCTCGAGACTTTCGTGATGGCCGCGCAGACTGCGATCCTGCTCGGCGTCGAACACGTGATAGCGGTTCTTGCCGGCCAGTTTGGCCTGATACATGGCCTGATCGGACTGGCGCAGCAACTGATCGGCATCCACTTCCTCGGCCTGCGGGTAGAAGGTCACGCCGAGGCTGGCCGAAACCTGCAACTCGATAGCGCCGACATGCACCGGCTGCGCGGCGGCCGCCAGCAGCCGGCCAAGCAGCGGCAGACTGGCCGAGATGTCTTCCAGATCCTGTAGCACCGCGACGAACTCGTCGCCGCCCAGCCGCGCCAGGGTATCGCCCTCGCGCAGCGACTCGCGCATGCGCGCCGCCAGCGTAACCAGCAACTGATCGCCGACATCGTGGCCGTGGCCGTCGTTGATCGCCTTGAAGCCATCCAGATCGAGATAGGCCACCGCCAGGGGCTGGTTGCGCCGCCGCGACTGACTCATCGCCTGATGCAGGCGATCGGCCAGCAACACGCGGTTGGGCAACTGGGTCAACGCATCGAAATGGGCGATCTGTTCGAGTTGCCGCTGGTGCGTTTTCAGCGGCGTGATGTCGGAGAACAGCGCCAGATACTGACTGACCCGGCCTTCGCCATCGCGTATCGCGCTGATGGTCTGCATCACCGCGTAGACCTCGCCGTTCTTGCGGCGGTTCCAGACTTCGCCGTACCAATGGCCCTTGTCGACCAGGTCGCGCCACAGCGCGGCGAAGAACGCTTCCTCATGATGGCCGGAGTTGAGCAGACTGGGCGTGCGGCCGACCACTTCATCATGGTCGAAGCTGGTGATCCGGGTGAAGGCCGCGTTGACGTCGATGATGGTGCCGTCGGCGGCGGTGATCATGATGCCTTCGCGGGCATGGGTGAACACCCCGGCGGCGAGTTGCAGCTTCTCGTTGGCCTGGATTTGCGCGGTGATATCGCGGCTGATGCCGAACAGTCCGACCACCCGCTGCTCGGCATCGAGCAGCGGCCACTTGTTGGTGCTGATCCAGCCCGCTGCGCCGGTCGCGTCGAAGTAGGGATCGATCTTGTTCAGCAGGGGCAGCCCGGAACTGAAGATCGGCAACTCCTCGACGTGGTAGAGCTTGGCCGTTTCCGGCGGAAACACCTCGAAATCATGCTTGCCGACCATGTCCCGCCAACTCGCGTGGCCGGTGATGTCGGCCAGCGTCTGGCTGCAGAAGCGGAAGCGGCTGTGGCGATCCTTGAAGTAGATGAAATCGCTGGTGTTTTCCAGAAAACTGACGAAATCCCGATACAGCTCGGCGATTTTTTCATCCGCCTGCTTGCGCGCGCTAATGTCTTCCTTGACCGCGACGAAATGCAACAGCTCGGCGTGGTCGTTGAACACCGGCGAGATCGAGGCCAGCTCCCAGAACAACGTGCCATCCTTGCGCCGGTTGTGGAACTCGCCTTGCCAGGTGCGGCCGGCCAGCAATGTATCCCACATCTCGCGATACTCGTGCGGCGACTTTTCGCCCGAACTCAGCACCCGCGGATTCTGCCCGACGACCTCGGCGGCGCTGTAACCGGTGCACTGTTCGAACCTGGGATTGACATATTGAATCAGTCCGACGGGATCGGTGATGATGATCGAAACCGGGCTCTGCTCCACCGCCCGCGACAGCGTCAGCAACGACTCTTCGGCCCGCTTGCGCTCACTGATGTCGCTCAGGGCGGCGACGTAATGGCTGACCTTGCCGTCCTCGCCGCGCACCGCCGAGATGCTCAGAAAATGCGGATGCACCGAGCCGTCCCGGTGCCGGTTGAGTATTTCCCCGGACCAGGCGCCGGCGCTCGCCAGGCTCGCCTTGATCGCGGCATAGAACGTCGCGTCGTGTTGTCCGGAGCGGAGAAACCGGGTGGTCACGCCGATCGCCTCCCGCGCCGTATAGCCGGTGATCTGGGTGAAAGCCTGATTGATTTGCAGCACCACGCCTTGAGCGTCGGTCACCAGCATGCCTTCCCGCGATTCGAAGGCGATCGCGGCGATGCGCAAGCGTTCCTGATCGCGCTGCCGCTCGCGCGCGACACGTTCGAAGCGCAGGAAATACTGGCTGGCCAGCGCCAGCGCGACGAGCAACACCGAGCCGACGATAACCAGGGTATTCACCGCCTCCTGTCGCCAACCGGCCAGCGCCTGCCGCTTGTCGAGTCTGACCACCAGAACCAAGGGGTAATTGCGCGAGGCGCGATAAGCGGTGAACACCTCGCGCCCATCGGCCAAGGTCTCCTGGTAGCGGTCGACTTCGGTTTTCGCCAGCCGCGTGGCGAGCATCGCGTCCCGGCTCGACAGGTCGCCGCCCTGCCCCGCCAGGCTACCGAGCAGCAAGCGACCATCGTAGCGCAGCAGGCGCACCGAACCGGCGTCCGAGGCGACATGATTGCCATACATATTCAGAAAAAAGTCGGTATTGACCGCCGCCGCCAACGTCACCCAGTTGTCGTCGGGCAACTGCACATCGCGCTCGACGGGTATGAAACTGGTGGCGGGCGCCGCGTCGCCATGCGCCAACTCGCGCGCATCGCGAAAATCGCGGCCGGCGCGGGTCAAGCCGACGCGCAGCACCGCGACCGGGGTTTCGGCCCGGGGCAGAAAATCGCGCCGCGCCAAACGGACGCCGACATTGGCCGGGCTGGAGCTGGCGGTCACCACATCTTCCGCGCCGATGATCGCCAACGAGCGCAGATAGGGCGCCCGCCGCAGCGCGAGCGACAGATGCTCGGCAACCGGGCGTTCGCCGGCGAGGTTGGCCAGCGTCCGGTCGATGACGTTGAAGTTCTGCGTCAGATGATCTTCCAGCGCCCGCGCGATCAAAGCCGCCGATTCCAGCCGGCGATCGATGTTTTCCGCGCGCAACAGCCACAAACCATGCAGCGTCGCGGCCAAGGCGCTGAGCACGACCAGCGCCGCCGCCAACACGAAGGTCGAACGCCGGCCGAATCTGGGCGGGATAAGCATGCGCGCGTCGGGCCGAGTCAGTCGCCGATCAGGATCGGATCGAGCTGGTGGCGCTTGACCGCCGCTTGCAGCAGGCCGTTGCGCCGCGCTTGACTCATGAAGCGTTCGACGCGGGCATGCCAGACGTCATCGCCGTGCTGCATGGCATAGGCGTAGGGCGTCAGATGATATCTGGTGGGCGGCGCGACCAGTCGCGCCCAATCGGTGGTTTCCAGCATCCTTCGGCTGAACGGGTAGTCGGTCATGAACACATCGGCGCGGCCGGCTTCGACCTCCTGCTCCCGCCCCTGTGTGGAACTGGTGACCAGCAATGTCGCCTGCTTGAGTTTTTCGCGCATCACCGGCTCATGCAGCGTACCCCTGGCGACCGCCACCACGACACCGGGCTGGTCGATGTCCTGCCAGGTCTGGACGCGGCGATTGCTCTTGGTGGTGATGGCGTAGATATCGCTCGCCAGATGCGGTCGGGTGAAGCGCAGTTGCGCGACGCGCTGCGGCGTGATGCCGATGGCGAACATCGCGATGTCGCAGCGATCGCGGTTGACGTCGTCGATCAATCGGGCGAACGAACTGTCGACAAACCGCACCCGCACCCCGAGATCGCGCGCCAGCTCGCGCGCCATGTCGATGTCGATGCCAGTCAGCAGCAAGGTCTTCGGATTGCGGTAGGAGATGCCGTAATAGTCCGGCCAGACGCAGACCCTGACCTCTCCCGCCGCCACAACCCGTTCCAGGCGGCCGGGCTGGGCGTGCGCGGAAACGGCCGCCAAGGTCAACATGCAAGTAAAAATCAAACGGATCATGCCGGTTTTCATAAAATAGTCTCGATTCAAACGCCCGAAAATCTGCGACGACGCCTGCCACGCACTATTACTTTCGGCATATTTAGCCACACCTTGAGTCCGTCGAGGGCGTATCGCGTTGCCGCGAAAATACCCATGTTGCGACGCCGGGTGCTTTAGAACGCCTCTAATGCGAAAATAGCCGGGCACCAATCGACGAGCATCCCAATGAACAACGATCTTCCCCGCGTCCTGCAAGCGGCGCACCAGCCGATTCCCCCCGCCCGCCTGAAGCGGATCCGTCAGATCAACCTGCAACTGGCGTCGCTGCTGCAACCCGGTTGGCTGGGCGATCCCGACGACCTGCTGGACACCGCCGACGACCTGCTGCGCAATTACCGCCAACACCGCCGCCTGTTGCAGGGCTATCGCTGTCCGGCCGACCAGCGCATCCAGGATTTCGTCAACGACTACCTGGCGCGCAACGGCGTCGACGCCAAGGTGGAACTGCCATCCGACCCGTTCGTGCTGGATCGCGCCGGCCTGGCGGCGGAACTGTCGCTGCCGGCCGACGGCGATCGCTTCGAGTCGCCATGGCTGACTTCCTACCGGGTGCGCCAGGGCGTGCTGCACAACCCCGGCAAGGACCGCCGCACCACCGATGGCGTGTTCCATATCGTCGAGGGCGGCCTGGCGATACCCTGGGACAAGAAAGCGGTGCCGGCGACGACCTTCGCGGCGCTGTTCCGGGCGGCGATGAATCCGCCCGAGGCGCTGCTGAAACTGCCGTTCACCGCCGAGCAGGAACCTGGCGCGCGGCTCTGGGTATCGCTGCTGCTGCGGCCGCTGGTGTCGCCGGAAGTCAAAGGCGTGATGCCGGAAATGCGCATGGAAACGCGCTTCTTCGCGCCCGGCGGCCTGGTATCCAACCTGGATTTCGTCGAACGCATCTTCGGCAACGCCGGCGACCCGTATCTGCCGCACAACGATGCCGGTCTGGATGTGACGCACTGGTCCGGCCACACCGGCTGCGTGATCCTGGCGCCGCATCTGACCGGTCTGTTGAAAAAGGATGTCGGCCTGCCGCATTGGGATGACGCGAGCGAGCGCCAACGCCGCGACGGCATGTGCTGGAAAACAGCGGATGAACGCTACAACGACGGCGGCGCGTTCAAGATCGTCTGCCGCGACATGCGCGGCGTCATCGTCACGATCATCGCCGACAACTATTTCGGCTACAGCAAGAAAGAGATCAAGTCGCAGATCAGCTATGCCGCCAACCTGTTCGGCGGCACCGAGGAAGAACATTCCGGCGGCGCCCTGGCCTTCCCCAGCTTCAACCTGGGCGACAGCTACAGTCTGGATTCGCGCTATCTGGCCGACCGCCACACGATGAGCGACATGATGCGGCTGTACGCCGACGACATCGATTTCCGTCCGGAAGGCTACGGCATCGACAAGCGCCATCCGCGCATCATCTATGTGCCGGAAGACACCCACATGGATCTGCTCGAACAGCAGGCCGACTGGACCTGGAGCAACGAACTGCGCCAGTTGAAGCTGCTCGCCGAACACACCTACATCTATCCCTGCGGCTTCAAGGTGCATCTGGAGAAGCATCCGCACGCGCCGAGCTGGCGTCTGGTCGGCACCGAAGCCGAGGGCGCCTTCTGTTACAAGCCGTGCACCGTCTCCGGCGGCGGCAAGTCGGAGATATCCAAGTCGCTGGTCAGCGCGCTGCTGTCCGGCCCGTTCTATGTGCAGGACCTGAAACACGATCTGGATCAGGTCGAGGCGCTGGTCAAGCACAGCTATTCCGGTCGGTTCAAAGTCCAGCCGGCCACCGGCATGGACACCCGCGGCCTGTTCTCGCCGAATCGCACGCTGGGCTCGGTGATCCGGCTGCTGACGCCGTCGGAGGAATATACCGACGCCTACAACGCCTGGCTGGACACCATACCGCCGCATATCCGCGCGTTGGCCATCGTCATCAAGCGGTTCTTCCGGCCGGAGTGGGACAGCACGCTGGACAACAGTTGGCGCGAGCATTTCCATGTCGACATGGTCGACGGCCGTCCGGCGCACGAACTCAAATATCACCGCCGCCGTCTGGAAGCCAGCTTCCTGCGCGTCGGCCGTCTCGACGACGGCGCCTGGCGGGTGTTCAAGGTGCGCCAGGACTTCGTCGGCGCGCAGAAAGTGCAACTGGCCGACGACATCGCGGTTTCCGCCACCGTGCCGACCCGTTTGCTGCGCGACAGCCAGCCCGGCATCGCCAAGGAAACCGCCTGCAAGATCGTCGCCAACTGCGAAACCCGGCTGTTCCAGCGCCCCGACGACGCCAAGCATCGCGGCCTCGATCCGCAGACCGAACTCGATCTGACGCTGGACGACAATTTCATCTCCAACTTCGAGCCGCTGTCGCGCCAGGACGCGCGCGATCTGGTCGACGATGTGCTGACCTTCCACCATTACAGCGCGCCGATGCAGCGCTTCATCGAAGCCGCCGCGCGCGAAGACGGTTATTTCGTGTCCTCGGCGCATCCGCGTCTGGTCAACGGCAAGCCCAGCCCCAACGTGCGCTACCTGCAAGCCCGCCCGGATCTGGACAAGCCGATCGAAAGCTATATCGCCGACATCGGCGCGCGCCTGTTCCGCCGCATGCGTTTCAGCGAGCCGCTGCATCGGCCGGTCAACACCATGCTGCCCGGGCGGCGCAACAACCCGCCGAAACCGGGCATCCGGCCGCTGGCGGTGTACGCGCCGATCCACTACCAGGAACTGCCGGAACTGTTCATGGACTTCATCGCCAGCCTGTCCGGCAAATCGCCGTCGACCACCGGCGCCGGCTCGGAAGGCGCGCTGACCAAGGGGCCGTTCAACGCCCTGTGCGCCACCGCCGACCTGAACAACGCGCTGGTGTCGTTCATTCTCTGCGGCCATGACGGCTACACCACCGCCGCCGGCCACATCGGCCCGAACCGGCGGGTCGATCACGACATCAGTTTCCTGATGCCGGAAATCTGGTGCCGGCTGACCCCGGAACAACGCGAAGCGCGCTGGATGATCGACAAGGGCTACCTGGAAAAACTCGAAGATTTCGAGTACGAAGGCCGAACAGTCCTCGCCAGCCGGCTCGGCTATCGCATCAGCCCGCGCTTCATGCACGCCTTTCTGGGCAAGATCTTCGACGACCCGATGCGGGTCTTCGACGAAGCCATGCTGCGTCCCGAAACCCAGGATATGGCGGCATTCGTCGACGGCGTCGAGCATATCGTCGAGGCGCACGAAAAAGTCGCCAAGGGCTATATCGCCGATGGGTCGATCGCCGATGCCTGCCCGCCGCTGCAAGCCCTGCTATACATCATGGCGGAAGGACAATTCGACGGCAAAGACCTGTCGCATCCCGACATACGCCGCTTGTTCAGCAAGCAGGAACTGCTCGCCAGCGACTGGTACCGGCAACGTCTGGCGATCAAGCAACAGCGCGATGTCGCGCTGTATCAGCGGCATGTCGATTATCTGACCCGCTTCCTGGCCGAAGCCGACACCCGCTGCGAACCGGACGGCATCGCCCATTGCGAGGCGCTGCTGGCGGAAGCCCGGGCCAAGCTGGCGGAAGTCGAAGCGCCGGCCTACCTGGACAGCCTGTGGGGCAGCCTGGGCGCCGACTGGGTACAACAGCAGGCCAGATGAGCAATCTCGCGCCCACCCCCAACCCGTCCGGCATCCGGCTGTCCAAGCTGATGTCGGAACGCGGCATCTGTTCGCGCCGCGAGGCCGACAGCTATATCGCCCAGGGACTGGTCATCGTCGATGGCCAGCGCATCAGCGAACTCGGCACCCGGGTCGATCCGGGCTGCAACATCGAGCTGGCGCAGAAAGCCCGTGCCGCGCAGCAAGAACGCGTCACCATCCTGTTGCACAAACCGGTCGGCTACGTCTCCGGCCAGCCGGAACCCGGCTACAAACCGGCGGTGATGTTGATCAAGCCGGAAGCGTTCTGGGCCGGCAGTGGCGGCCCGGCGTTCAACGGCAACCACCTGAAAGGCCTGGCGCCCGCCGGCCGCCTGGACATCGATTCCACCGGCCTGCTGGTGCTGACCCAGGACGGCCGCATCGCCAAACAACTGATCGGCGACGACTCCGATATCGAGAAGGAATATCTGGTGCGCGTCGAAGGCCAGCTCGGCGAGTCGGGCATGAAACTGCTCAACCACGGCCTGGAACTGGATGGCAAGAAACTCCGTCCGGCCAAGGTGGCCTGGCAGAACGAGGACCAGCTCCGCTTCATCCTCAAGGAAGGCCGCAAACGCCAGATCCGCCGGATGTGCGAACTGGTCGGACTGAACGTCGTCGGCCTCAAGCGGGTGCGCATCGGCCGGGTCGTCCTGGGCCACCTGCCGCTGGGGCAGTGGCGGTATCTGGGCCCGGGCGAGGAATTCTGATCATGCTGATGACCCACGGCTCGTTTGCCTCCCCTGTTCGCGGAGCGGCTCCCGGCATCCGCCCGAATGCCGTCACCATCGGCAACTTCGATGGCATCCATCTCGGTCACCAGGCCATGCTGGCGCGGCTGACCGCGCGCGCCGCCTCGGTCGGCGCGTTGCCGGCGGTGCTGACCTTCGAACCGCACCCGCGCGAGATCTTCACCCCGGAAACCGCGCCGACGCGGCTGACCTCGCTGCGCGAGAAACTGGAAATCCTGCGCTCGCTGGGCGTCGCGCATGTGCACGTGTGCCGTTTCACCAAGCCGTTCGCGGCGCTGTCGGCCGAGGAGTTCGTGCAACGCATCCTGGTGCGGGGGCTGAACGCGCGCTATGTGCTGGTCGGTGACGACTTCCGCTTCGGCGCCAAACGCGCCGGCGATTTCGCCTTGTTGCACCGCCTCGGCCAGGAATACGGCTTCGAGGCCGAGGCGCTGCATACCGTCGAAGCCGCCGGTCAGCGCGCCTCCAGCACCGCCGTGCGCGAGGCGCTGGCGGCGGGCGACATGGCGATGGCGGCGCAACTGCTGGGGCGGCCGTATTCGATCTCCGGACGCGTCGTCGGCGGCGATCAGCTCGGCCGCAAGATCGGTTATCCCACCGCCAATATCCAGTTGAAACACAACAAACCGCCGGTGAAAGGCATCTTCGCGGTGCGCGTGCAAGGCCTGGAACAGCCGGACTGGCCCGGCGTCGCCAGCCTCGGCACGCGTCCGACGGTGCATGCCAACGGCCGGCCGACGCTGGAAGTGCACCTGTTCAATTTCAATCAAAGTGTTTATCGCCGGCATCTGCGCGTGGAATTTCTGCATAAACTGCGCGACGAAGCCAAATTCCCCGATCTCGACACGCTGATTGCCCAGATCGACCTCGACGCGCAACAAGCCCGCAGCCTTTTGAACGTGAATCCTTGACCGACATGGCCGACTATAAAAATACCCTGAACCTGCCCGATACACCGTTTCCGATGCGTGGCGACCTGGCCAAGCGCGAGCCGGGCTGGGTCAAACAATGGCAAGAACAGAAACGCTACGAACGCATCCGCGCCGCCGCCGCCGGCCGGCCGAAGTTCATCCTGCACGACGGCCCGCCCTACGCCAACGGCGACATCCACATCGGCCACGCGGTGAACAAGATACTCAAGGACATCATCGTCAAGACCAAGACGCTGGACGGCTACGACGCGCCCTACGTGCCGGGCTGGGATTGCCACGGCCTGCCGATCGAACTGGTGGTCGAGAAGGCGGGCGGCAAGGACACGCCGCCGGCCAAGTTCCGCGAACTGTGCCGTGAATACGCGGCCAGCCAGGTCGAGCGGCAAAAAGCCGACTTCATCCGCCTGGGCGTGCTGGGCGACTGGGACAACCCGTATTTGACGATGGACTTCCAGTTCGAGGCGGACATCATCCGCCAGCTCGGCATCATCCAGGCCAACGGCCACCTGTATCTGGGCGCCAAGCCGGTGCACTGGTGCGTCGATTGCGGCTCGGCGCTGGCCGAGGCGGAAGTGGAATACGAGGACAAGAATTCGCCGGCCATCGACGTCGCCTTCCCGGTCGCCGATCTGGCCGATCTGGCCAGGCGCCTCGGCGTCGAAAGCATCGATTGCCCGGCCTACGCGGTGATCTGGACCACCACGCCCTGGACGCTGCCGGCCAACCGGGCGGTGGCGGTGCATCCGGAATTCACCTACGACCTGATTCGCACGCCCAAGGGCATCCTGATCGTGGCGCGCGATCTGGCCGAATCGGCGATCCAGCGTTACGCCTTCGAGAGCGTTGAAACCGTCGCCCAGATCGGCGGCGCGGCGCTGGAAGGCCTGCGCTTGCGGCATCCGTTCCTCGACTACGAGGTGCCGATGATCCTGGCCGATTACGTCACCACCGAAGCCGGCGTCGGCCTGGTCCACATCGCCCCCGGGCACGGCCATGACGACTATATCGCCGGCTTGAAATACGGCCTGGAAGTGGCCAACCCGGTCGGTGACGACGGCAAGTTCTACGCCGACACGCCGATCGTCGGCGGGCTGTCGGTGTGGGACGGCAACAAGAAGGTCATCGAAACCTTGACCGAGAATGGCCATCTGCTGGCGCAGGTACGTTTGCAGCATAGCTATCCGCATTGCTGGCGGCACAAGACGCCGATCATCTTCCGCGCCACTCGGCAATGGTTCATCGGCATGGACAAGATGGGCTTGCGTGAGAAAGCGATGCACGCCGTCGAGAACACCGAATTCTTCCCGGCCTGGGGCCGTGCCCGGCTGGAAGCGATGATGAAGAACCGGCCGGACTGGTGCGTCTCGCGCCAGCGCAACTGGGGCGTGCCGATCGCCTTCTTCGTGCACAAGACCACCGGCGAGCCGCATCCGCGCACGCCGGAACTGCTGGAACAAGTCGCCAAACGGGTCGAACAGCGCGGCATCGAAGCCTGGTTCAGCCTCGACCCCGCCGAGTTGCTGGGTGATGAAGCCGAACACTATGTCAAGAACAAGGACACGCTGGATGTCTGGTTCGATTCCGGCGTCACCCACGCCTGTCTGCTGAAGGAACGCGAAGGTCTGGCGCATCCGGCCGACCTGTATCTGGAAGGTTCGGACCAGCATCGCGGCTGGTTTCAGTCTTCATTGCTCACCGGCTGCGCCACGGATGGTCATGCGCCCTACAAGGCGCTGCTGACGCACGGTTTCGTGGTCGACGCCAAGGGCCACAAGATGTCCAAGTCGAAGGGCAATGTCATCGCCCCGCAGAAGGTCATGGACACCTACGGCGCCGACATCCTGCGCCTGTGGGTGGCCAGCACCGATTACTCGGGCGAGCTGACCATCTCCGACGAAATTCTGAAACGCTCGGTCGACGGCTATCGCCGCATCCGCAACACGCTGCGCTTCCTGCTCGCCAACACGGCCGATTTCGCTATCGAACAGCAGGCCGTGGCGCCGGAAAGCAGTCTGGAGATCGACCGCTACGCGCTGGCGCTGACCCGCGAGTTGCAGACCACGGTGCTGGCCGACTACGCCGTCTACAACTATCACGCGGCGATGCAGCGCTTGCAGATCTTCTGCTCGGAAGACCTGGGCGCGTTCTATCTCGACGTATTGAAGGATCGCCTGTACACCTGCGGCGCCGATTCCACCGCCCGCCGCGCCGCGCAGACCACGCTGTGGCACATCCTGCAAACGCTGACCAAGCTGCTGGCGCCGGTGTTGTCGTTCACCGCCGAGGAAATCTGGCAACTCACCGGACGCGGCGACAGCGTGTTTCTGGAAACCTGGCACACCTTGCCCGAACCGGCCGACGCGAACCGGTTGCTGTCACGTTGGAACCGGCTGCGTGAACTGCGCGCGCTGACCACCAAACGCATCGAGGAACTGCGCGTCGCCGGATCGGTGGGTTCGTCGTTGCAGGCGGAAGTCACCTTGCTGGCCGACGGCGACGATTTCGAGCTGCTGTCCAGCCTGGGTGACGATCTGCGCTTCGTGCTGATCACCTCCGCCGCGCGAGTGGAGAAATCCGATGCTGAAACCCGCGTCGAAGCATTCGCTTCCAGCCATGAAAAATGCGAACGCTGCTGGCATTACCGCGACGATGTCGGCATGCACGCCGCGCATCCCGGCTTGTGCGGTCGGTGCGTCAGCAACCTGTATGGCGAGGGAGAAGTCCGTGTCCATGCCTGACGCCCGCCGCTCGGGACTGACTTGGCTCTGGCTGGCCGGCGTGGTGCTGCTGCTCGATCAGCTCACCAAGTTGGCGGTGATCAACCAACTGGCCGCTTACGTCGATGTCATCGCCGTCACCGGCTTCTTCAATCTGGTGCACGTGCACAATACCGGCGCGGCGTTCAGCCTGTTCGCCGACCAACCCGGCTGGCAGCGCGGCTTCTTCATCGGTGTCGCCGGGATTGCCACGGTGGTGATCCTCTACCTGTTGCGCAAGACCCGAGAGCGACGCATGTTCAGCATTGCGCTGGCGTTGATCCTCGGCGGCGCCATCGGCAATGTCATCGACCGCATCCTCTACGGCCATGTCATCGACTTCCTCGATGTCCACGCCGCCGGCTGGCACTGGCCGGCGTTCAATGTCGCCGATTCGGCGATCACCATCGGCGCGGCGCTGCTGATCTGGGACGGCCTGCGCAAACCCGGGATAGATGCAACGGCATGAACGAAATAGCATGAACGACAAGCGCGAACTGAGAATCGGCGATCTGGTCACCCTGCATTACCGGTTGACCTGCAACGGCGAGGAAATCGTCAACACCTTCGGCGGCGCGGCGGAGACCTTCCGGATCGGCGGCGGCGACATCGACCCGCGTCTGGAAATGCTGCTCACCGGCCTGCATGCCGGCGATCACCGAACCTATGACCTGCCGCCCGGCGCCGCCTTCGGCAGCCATGAGACGCATATGCTGCACAACCTGCCGCGCGCCGATTTCGCCGCCGATCTGGAGCTGGTCGCCGGTCACGAGGTAGAGTTCACGTTGCCCAATGGTCAGACCTTGCTCGGCATCATCAGAAACATCGGTGTCGATGACGTGCAAGTCGATTTCAACCACCCGCTGGCCGGACTGCCGGTCGAGTTCGAGGTCAAAATTCTGGAAGTGAAGGGGGAAGGGTGAAGGGAGCGCGCCTTCGGCGCTCAAGGGTAAAAACAGAAGCCCCTTTCACCTTTCACCTTTCACCTTTCACCTTTCACCTTTCACCCTTCACCCTTCACCCTTCACCCGCAAAACCATGCCCCAGACCATACTGCTCGCCAATCCGCGCGGTTTCTGCGCCGGCGTCGATCGCGCCATCGCCATCGTCGAACAGGCGCTGAAGAAATTCGGCGCGCCGATCTATGTCCGGCATGAGGTGGTGCACAACAAATTCGTCGTCGACGACCTGAAGGCCAAGGGCGCGATCTTCATCGAGGATCTGCGGGAAGCGCCGCTCGGTTCGACACTGATCTACAGCGCCCATGGCGTGCCGCTTTCAGTGCGCAAGGAAGCTGCGGAACGCGGCCTCAACGTATTCGACGCGACCTGTCCGCTGGTCACCAAAGTGCATGTCGAAGTCAAACGGATGCGCGAGGCCGGCCAGGAGATCGTCATGATCGGCCACAAGGGTCACCCGGAAGTGGAAGGCACCATGGGCCAGTCGCCGGACGGCATGTATCTGGTCGATGACGCCTCGGAAGTTGCCGGCCTGCAAGTACGCGACCCGAACAACCTGGCCTATGTCACCCAGACCACGCTGTCGGTCGATGACGCGGCGCGCGTCGTCGAAGCCCTGCGCGCGCGCTTCCCCAACATCCGCGGTCCAAAGAAAGATGACATCTGCTACGCCACGCAGAACCGCCAGGACGCGGTCAAGAAACTCGCCGCCGAATGTGATCTGGTGATCGTCGTCGGCTCGCCGAATTCATCGAATTCGAATCGGCTGCGCGAAGTCGCCGAGAATGTCGGCATCGCTTCCTACATGGTCGATAACGCCGATGAACTGAAGCCTGAATGGCTATCCGGCAAACACCGGATCGGCGTAACCGCCGGCGCCTCGGCGCCCGACGTGCTGGTGCAAGGCGTGATCGAACGACTGAAAGCATTGGGCGCCGGCAGCGTTTCGCCGTTGGACGGCATCGAGGAAACGGTCAACTTTCCGCTGCCCAAGGCGCTACAGGACTGAACGCGCGGGGCGGACAAGCCGCCGTTTTATGGGCCGGATAGCGTACAACACCACACTAGTAGTCCTTTGGCGCGTGTTCAAATAGCGGCGAGGCTGATTGCCATCCCTCAATATCCCCCACTGATCGGAGCCGACCGCCATGGCCACAACCAGCGTCGAACAATTGCTAGGAGCCTGTCGGACTTTGGTCGTCGATAGCGAAAATCGGCCCCAGCGAGGCCATTTTTTGCCGGATTCGCCGCCGCATGGTTGTTCCATGGGGCA
>JAGUXX010000067.1 GCA_020061585.1 Betaproteobacteria bacterium
CGCGCCGGGCTGTCGCCGTTGCGGCGCATCGTGGCGCTGGCGGCGAAGATCGAGGCCAGCCGCTTGAACCAGCGGCTGCCGGTCAGCCATGTGCCGGCCGAGATCGAAACCCTGGCGGCGGCATTCAACGCGATGCTGGCGCGGCTGGAGGACAGTTTCCGGCGTCTGTCGGAGTTTTCATCCGACATCGCCCACGAATTGCGCACGCCGGTGAGCAACCTGCTGACCCAGACTCAGGTGGCGCTGGCCGGCGCCGACGATGCCCAGGTCGGCGATGCGCGATTGCGCGAGACGCTGTATTCCAGCCTTGAAGAATACGAACGCATGGCGCAGATGATCGCCGACATGCTGTACCTGGCGCAGGCCGACAACGGTCTGCTGAAACCCGGGCAGGCGGAAGTCGACCTGGCGAGCGAGACGCGCGCGCTGTTCGATTTTTTCGATGCCTGGGCGGAAGAGCGCGGCGTCGCGCTTGAGTTGCTCGACGAACGCCCGGCCGCCGCGCCGCCGTTGCGCGGCGACCGGCTGATGCTGCGTCGGGCGTTGAGCAATCTGCTGGTCAACGCGATTCGGCATACCGAGCCGGGTCATGCCGTGCGGGTGCGATTGGCGAGCGCGCCATCGCCGCAGCGGTTGACGGTCAGCGTCGAGAATCCCGGCGCCGTGATCGCGGCGGAACATCTGCCGCGTCTGTTCGACCGCTTCTATCGCGTCGACCCGGCGCGCCAGCGCAGCGACACGTCCGGCGCCGGTCTCGGCCTGGCCATCGTCAAGTCCATCGTCGCGGCGCACGGTGGCGAGGCGACGGTCAGCTCGGATGCCGACGGCACCCGGTTTTTGCTGAGTTTCCCGACAACTTGAAGACTATTCGACCTTTTCCCAGCCGGTGATCATCGCCTTGATGTGCGAGGTGACGGTATGGCCGGTGGTGGTCAGGTAAACGTGGACGATGAAGAACGCCAGGATCATGAACGCGCCGACGGTGTGGAAGAACGCCACCCATTCCAGCGACAGGTAGCGATCGACGCCCCAGGCGGCCCAGTCGGCGTAGAACAGATAGAACCAGCCGGAGAACCAGATCATCGGCGACATCACCAGCCAGAAGCCGAGATAGGCCAGGCGTTGCAGCGGGTTGTGCTTTTCAGCACGGTCTGTTTGAACGGGTGCGGCGCGTGGGTGAAGATGCCCATCAGGTAGTACTTGAGCATCGCGTCGACCTTGTCCAGGGTCGGGATGTACTGCTTCCACTCGCCGGTGGTGAGGTGCCAGAAGATGGCGAACACCCACAGCGTCACCAGCGACCAGGCGCCGACGGTGTGGATGTCGACCGCGCGGCCGAAGCCGAGCAGGCTGTAGGTGCCGTGGATTTCGAAGCCGGTGATCATCAAGATGATGATCAGGGCCGCCTGCGACCAGTGCCAGAAGCGCTCGAAGCGCTTGAACACGTAGATGCGTTCGCTCATTGCCGTTCTCCTTTGCGTGCCATGACGATGCGCAGGCCGCCATGCGCGATGACCCCGAGCAGCGTCAGCAGGACGATGCTCCAGCCGATCTTGTCCAGCCAGGGATTGGCGTCGCGGCCGGGCATGTACAGGCCCGGCACCTGGTCCAGACGACCGTTGTCGCCATGGCATTGCTGGCAGGTCAGGGCGTCGGCCTTGGGCGCGACCATGTGGGTGATCGGCCAGGACATTTCGGTGCTGACGAAAGCGAACTTGCCGCTGAATGTGCCGCCCGCCTCGCGCATGCCGGTGGCCAGCGCCTTGTCCCAGTTGAAGTTGGACCAGTAGGAACTGTCGTCCTTGCCGTAGGTGTGCGGGATCAGCAGGGTATTGGTGACGGTGTCGTAGGGTTGTTTGCCGGTGAAGCGCTTGATCGGCCAGATCTTCGACTTGCCGTCGTCGGGGCTGCCCTCGAAGTGATTGATGCGGATGACTTGCGTCGGGTCCAGTTGGGTGTCGCGCAAGGTGTAGTTGACGGTGCCGTTGAACCAGACGTATTCGGGGATGACGTTGTCTTCGTACTTGAAGTCGCCCTTTTTGCTGTCATAGGCGTCATGGCCGCCGCTGTCCTTCAGCTTGAACGGCTTGCCGTCCTGGTCCAGCTTGCCGGCGGTGGACCAGTCCCAGCTCATCTTGGTCGGCACGCCGCCGCGCGCGTACTCCGGGATATGACAGGTCTGGCAGGCGATCTTGTCGGTATGGTCGTTGAGCTTGGCCTGTTTCGCCGGGTGCGGCCGGGCGCCGTGGCAGGCCTGGCAAGTGGCCGGGTTGGCGTGCTTTTTGCCGCGCATGTGCGTGCCGGGCTCGTCGTCGCTGGCGGTCGGCGCATAGCGGCTGCCCGGCACGTCGTGGCCAGCGGTGGCGTGGCAGGTGCCGCAGGTGAAATTGAGGCCGTCGTAGGCCATGTGGATGTCAAGGTACTTGCTCGGATCGCGCATCGAGCTGTCGAGATCGCCATGCTTCACCGCGTCGCCGCCGCCGCCATAAAAATGGCAGGCGCCGCAGTTGGCGCGGCTGGATTTGCCGACCTTGCGCGCCACATCGCCGAGATCCGGCGCCTTGACGATCTTGCCGGATTGCGGGGGAAACTCCACGTCCTTGTAGGTCGGATGGCCGGCCAGGCCAGGCAGCTTGCGATAATTGCCGGTGGTGTCGTGGCAGACCAGGCAATCGACGTTGTCCTGCGCGGTGAAATCGAAGTTGTTGTCCTTCCAGCCATAGCCGACATGGCAGGCGGTGCAGAACTCGTAATTCGATGGCACGGCGGTGCAGAAGTTGTTGATCACGTGCTTCTTGCCCAGGCGCTGCTGGGTGCTCGGGTTCATGAATTCCCAGGTCCAGTGCTTGGTCTTCTGGACCTGTTTGGCGGCCTCGGTATGGCATGACAGGCAAGCCCGGGTCACTTCCGGTCCGCTGGCGAAGGGTTTTTTCAGGATGTCGAACTTGCTGTGGTCGGCGGTGGAATGGCTGGCCGCTTTGGCCGCCGACTGGATCGGCGCGCTTGGCGCGGTATCGGCCTGGACGCCGGTCGCAACCGAAACCGCAAGCGCCAGCGACAGCATCAGGTATTGCATGAAGGTGAGTATCGGCATGTCGGCTCCTGTCTAAGGTGCGGCCGGGTTCAGCAACCGCCGCCGCTGCTCTGTCCACCGCCGCCGGCGGCTGGCGCGGTCGGCAGGATCATCGGCGGCGCCGGGGTAGAGGGGTCGAATTCGAGGAATTTCTTCTGGTCGATGGCGACCTTGCCCATGACTTCGCCGACCAGCGGCCCGAACATCTGGCCCATCAGACCGGCATTCATGGTGCCGATGTAGACCTTGCCGTCGTTCTTCTTGTAAACGGAAATCTTGCACGGCATCAGGATGGACAGGAAACGCACCGTGTCTTCTTTCAGGATGGGCTTGGAGTAATCGGTGCTGCAAGCCTCGATCATCAACACCGGCAGCACGTTGCCGCCGTCGCTCTGCACCGCCCTGGCCGGGTTGCGCAGGCCGGACAAGGCCCAGCCGTTGCCGGTGTTCTGGATGTTGTGCTGGATGCGGGCGACGGTTTCTTCCATGCCGAACGGACTGACGCGCTCGCTGAACATCAGTCGCGGCATCATCATCCAGCCGGCCAACGCGACGACCACGATCCCGACCACAAACCCCGCAAGGGCTTTCAGCATGTCTGTCTCCTCGATTGTTGGATCGTAGAGCCGATGACGGGGGCTGATTGGCGTGCGCAGCGGCTCGATCGGTCGGTATTTTCTCCGAGCAGGCAAGAAAAAACACGTTCTGTAAAAGAAATCGTTAAAGATAACCGCGAAGTCACCGTTATCGTTGTTTGCGGCCGATGCTTCGGTCAGCCTGATGAGTCCTTGACGGAGTAGCACCAGCCCCGCCATGCAGCAAGAAACACTCGATATCTATAACCGATTGACGATGGCTCGCTTGCCGTCCTTGCCGCAGGTATTGCTCGAACTGCTGGCATTGTGCGACCGAGATGACGCCGGCATGGCCGAAATCGGCGCCGTGGTCTCCACCGACGCGGGCGTCGCGGCGCGCATCGTCGGCATCGCCAACTCGCCTTATTACAACCCCAAGCGCAGCTTGCAGAACGTCGATCAATGTCTGGCGGTGTTGGGCACCGGCACCGTGCGCCGATTGGCGCTGAATCAGGCCGTCGCCGAGCTGTTCGGCCGGTTTCAGGGTGGCGGTGATTTTGATCTGCGTTATTTCTGGTATCACGGTCTCTGTGTCGCGGTCACCGCCCGTCATCTGGCGCGGCAACTGGGCTACGCGAATGACGATGAGGCCTATCTCGCCGGCTTGTTGCACGATGTCGGCCAACTCGCCTTGCTGACCACGGATCCGGATCGCTATCCGCGGATGCTGCGCGACTGTGTCGGCGAGCAGGTGTTGATGATTCAGGAACAGGCGGCATTCGGTCTGACTCATGCGCAAGTCGGGGCATGGCTGGCGAAACGCTGGAATCTGCATAGTTTGTTCGCCGACAGCATCTTGTATCACCATGAATCGCTGGAACGCATCCGCGACGCGCATCCGCTGGCCCAGATCGTGACCCTGGCGAACTTGCTCAACAGCCTGCCCGAGACCGCACTGGCCGGCCTGGAAGCGGATTTGGCTTACTGGAAACTCGATGTCACGCTGATCGGCGAACTGCTTGTCGCGGTGCGGACCGAAGCGCGCGGCATAGCCGGCGAGCTGGGGCTGGAGCCGCCGCCGGCGGAGGTGTCGGTCAATGAGCAGTCAGCCACCAGCGATTCAACTACCAGCGAACTCGCGGAAGCCGTTTCGCAACGCATGCAGGGTATGCTGGCGCAGCCGGAAGCGGGGGAGGCGAGCGGATTCGAAGCCGCCTTGCGTGACGTGTTGCGCGGCGCCGGCCAGGTATTCGGCGCGCGTGGCTGCGCGGTGTTGATGCCGCAAGACGAGATGCTGGCGTGGCGGCATCCGCCTGACGATGCCGCGCGTGATCTGGACTTGCGCGTCGCCTGCGCCAGCACCGATTCGCGCATCGCCGCCGCCTATCGCGGCCGTATCGGGTTGGCCGGCGTGCCGGGGCGTCCCGACAATCTGGCGGATAGCCAGTTGCTGCGCTTGCTCGACGGTGAGCGGCTGCTGTGTCTGCCGTTGATGTTCGCCGCCAAATCGCTGGGGGTGCTGGCGGTGGCGCTGGATCAGGCCACCGTCGACGCGTTTGCCTCCCGGCAGACATTGCTGATTACTTTCGCGCGCGAGGCCGGCAAATGTCTGGGACTGGCGCTGCGACACGAGCAGCAACTCGATACGGCCTTGGGCGATGCCGATCAGGCCCGACGGCGGCAGGCGCGCAACCTGATACATGAAGCCGGCAATCCGCTCAGCGTGGTGCGCAATTACATGTCGGTGCTGCGTTCCCAGGCCGAGCAGCGGGACAAGACCCACACCGAATTCGCCTTGATCGAGGACGAGTTGCGTCGCGTCAGCCGCATCCTGCAACAGTTCAAGGAGCCGCCAGCCGGCGCGATACCGGCCGCGCGGGCACAACCGGCGGCATTGGATGTCAACCATCTGACGCGCAACGTGGTCGATTTTTGCCGTCTCGGCAAAGCCGAGTTGCGCGACATCGACATCGTCGTGAATCTGGCGCCAGATCTGCCGAAACTGCGCAAACCGGGCGACAGCGTCAAACAGATACTGACCAATTTGCTGTTCAATGCCGCCGAGGCGCTGCACGGCAAGGGCACAATCAGCGTCGCCTCGGCGCTTTGGGTGGCCGGCAAGGATCGGCGTTACGTCGAACTCTCGGTGGCCGACAACGGCCCGGGGCTGCCGCCGGAAGTGCTGGCGAGTCTGTATCAGCCGGTACAGACCGGCAAGGGCGGCGAGCATGCCGGCCTGGGGCTGTCTATCGTCGCCGGGCTGGTCGAGGAGTTGGGCGGCATGTTGCAGTGCAATAGCAGCGCCGCCGGCGCCCAGTTCAAGATTCTATTGCCGCTCGACGCACAGGACGCCTGACATGACCTGCTCGCGCAACGCCCCGATTTCCGAGTCCCATGCCCAAGGCGGGGGGCAGCGCGCCGACGAGCGGCGGCTGTTGATCGTCGAGGATGATCCGGTGTTCGCGGCGAGCTTGCGCTATCTGCTCAATCACGCCGGTTTTCAGACCGAAATCGCCACCGACGGCGGGTCCGGCCTGGCGCTACTGGCAACGACATCCGCGCCATTCGATCTGCTGCTGCTGGATATCGATCTGCCCGACATCAGCGGCCACGATGTCATCCGGCTGGCGCGCGAGCGGGGTTTCGACCTGCCGGTGATCGTGGTCAGCGGCGACAGTGAAATCGATGCGGCGATTCAGGCGCTGCGGCTGGGGGCGATGGATTTCGTGCGCAAGCCGTTCGAAACGGAAATTCTGCTCTACGCCATCAACCGGGCGCTGGCGCAGAGCCGACTGGAGCGCGAACACAGCGCCGCGCAACTACGCGTCAATCGCTCCGAGCGTCTGCATCGTTTTCTGGTCGACGCCTCGCCGGACATCATCTTCATCCTCGATCAGACCGGCCGCGTGACCTTCGTCAATCAACGCCTGAAAGTATTGCTGGGTCTGGACGAGGCGACAGTGGTCGGGCGACATTTCTCCCGGATGGTGCACACCCATGACCGACAACGAGCGCGCTACGCGTTCAGCGCCGAGAAATTGTCGGAAACCGCCTTGCACAGCTTCGAGTTACGCCTGAAAAGCCAGGCCGACGCGCCGGGGTTCCGCTATTTCGAAGTCAATCTGGCGGCTATCGGCCTGCCTGAGCAGGCGGCCGGCGAGGCTGGCGAAGGTCGGGATCATTATTATGGCGTGGCGCGCGATACCACCGCGCGCCGGGAAGTCGAGGCGCTGACCAACTACCATGCCAACCATGACGCGCTGACCGGTCTGCCGAATCGCGTGCTGTTCCGCGACCATCTGGCGCTGGCCTTGATTCGGGCGCGCCGAAACAATGAGCAGGTCGCGGTGCTGCACCTGAATCTGGATCGCTTCAAGCATGTCAACGACCGTTTCGGCCATGCCCATGCCGACGAGTTGCTGCGTCAGGTCGGCGAACGTATTCAGGGTTGCCTGCGCGGCGGCGACACCCTGGCGCGGTTTGTCGGCGACGAATTTCTGTTGCTCAACTCCTTCGTCTGGTCGGAGCGGGATGTGCTGCTGATCATCGATCGCATCAATCGAGAATTCGGCGCGCCGTTCACGGTCGCCGACAAATCGGCGCATCTCACGATGAGCGCCGGCATCGCGTTGTTTCCGCAACATGGCGAAACCGCCGACGAGCTGATCCGTCACGCCAATATCGCGCTTTATCACGGTCGCCTGTCGGGCGGCCACGGCCATTCGTTTTTCATGCCGGAGATGGGCGAAAGCACCGATCAGCGCCTGCAACTACAAGGCGAGTTGCGGCAGGCCATCGAGCAGGACCAATTCGTGTTGTTCTATCAGCCTCAGGTCGGCTTGCGGGATCGCCGCATCCGCGGCGTGGAAGCGCTGGTCCGCTGGAACCACCCGCAACGCGGATTGTTGCCGCCAGGCGACTTTCTGGCCTTGGCCGAAGATGCCCATCTGATCGTCAGCCTTGACGAATGGGTGACGCGTGAAGCCTGCAAGGCCTTGCGCGAATGGACCCGACTCGGCATCGCGCCGCCGCGTGTGGCGATCAACATCTCGCCGCGACATCTGGAGGAGGCGGATTTCGTCGAGCGATTCCTGGCCTTGTTGGCCGAATACCAGGTCGACCCGAACCGGATCGAGGTCGAAGTCACCGAAAACCTGTTCATCCGCGATCCGAGCATGGTGGCGCTGAAGTTGCAGTCGCTGGCCGCGCACGGTGTGATGATCGCCATCGACGATTTCGGCACGCAATATTCGTCGCTCAGCTACCTGCAGAAATTCCCCATCCATACGCTGAAGATCGATAAATCCTTCGTCTGGGAAATCGACCGTGAATATCGCCAGCACGCGATCATCAAGGCAATCATCTCGATCGCCCATGGACTGGAACTCAACCTGGTCGCGGAAGGCGTGGAAACCGACGAGCAACTGCGATTCCTGGAAATTCAGGGCTGCGACGAAATCCAGGGCTATCTGATCAGCAAGCCGTTGCCGCGCGCGGCGCTGGAGGGGTTGATGCGCCAGGAGCAGCAAACCTGACGCGGGTTCAGTGCAACCTTTGGATGCCGGCTATCTTTTCTTGAACTGACTATGACATGACTTGCAGGTATCGTAGACCTCGAAATAGGCTTTGCTCGCCACTTCCATCGTCTTTGTTTTGGCCGCCGCGTCGAGTTGTTCGGTTGCCGCGATGAACGCCTGTTTCTTGCGCTCGAACTCGTCAGCCTGAGTCCAGACCGCTTCCTCCGCCTTGGTCGGCGGGTAGTTGGTATCGGCAGAAAAATGCGCCCAAGGGTGCTCGCGCTTGACGGTCAGCTCCGCCGCAAGCGCCGCGAAGCGGTCAGGTTCATAGTTGTTGGTGCGCAACATGACGCCCATCGGTTCGAACACTTTCAGTATCTCCTGGAACGCGACCTGGCGGGTTTTGACCGGTTGCCCGGGGCGGGTGTCCTCAACATGCGCGTTGCAACCCGATAAACCGAGAAGACCCACAAATCCAACAACAGCACCTCTCGACATTTCTTTCCTTTGATAAATTTCGAATCTCTTCATTCAGGCAACTTCCAGCCAAACAGCCGGTAGTTGATATGGGCAGCCATGCAGCGAGCCGCGCATTGACACTTGCACTCGGGATTCGGTTCCTGACAGGTCAGTTCGCTTCCAGCGCCGCCGCCCGCGCCCGCAACTGCCCGCAGCCGCCGTCGATATCCTGCCCTGCCGAATCGCGCAGCCGGGTCAGTATCCCGCATTGATGCAGCCGGCCGGCCATTTCCGCCGCGCGTTGCCAGGCGGGACGCGCGAATCCGAGGCCTTCGTTGCTGTTGTAGGGGATGAAATTCATCATCGCGTACTTGCCTTTGAGCAGCCGGATGATGCCTTCCAGTTCCGCATCACTATCGTTGACGCCTTCCAGCAGCGTCCATTGATACTGGATCGGATAGCCGGTGGCACGCGCGTAGCCTTCGCCGAGATCAATCAGTTCCTCCGGATCGATGCGCTGCGCTTTGGGCAGCAGATAGGCGCGCAGGTCGGCGCGCGTGGTGTGCAGCGACAGCGCCAGCGCCGGTTTGACCGGGCCGCGCGGCAGACGCTCGAACACCCGCCGGTCGCCGACCGTCGAAAACACCAGGTTCTTGTGGCCGATGGCGCCGCTGGTGCCGAGCAGCTCGATGGCATCCAGCACGTTGTCGAGGTTGTGCGCCGGCTCGCCCATGCCCATGAACACCACGCGGCGTACCTTACGCTGCGTGCGCGCCAGCGCCACCTGCGCGACGATTTCGCCGCTGCTCAACTGACGGATCAAGCCGCTCTGGCCGGTCATGCAGAACAGACAGCCCACCGCGCAGCCGACCTGGGTCGAAACACACAGCCCGTCACGCGGCAGCAGCACGCTTTCCACCGTCTGCCCATCGGCCAGTTCGACCAGCAGTCGCGCCGCGCCGTCGGCGCCGGGATGCGTGGATTTCAGCCGCGCCAGATCGCGCAGTTCGGCGCTCAGGCCGGGCAGGGCGGCGCGCAGCGCCAGCGGCAGAAAATCCTCGGCGCGGCGATGTCGGGTATCCAGCGAACGCACTTGCGTCCAGGCGCGCAGCACCCGCTGTTCGTGGCAGGGTTTGGCGCCAAGCTCGCGCAGGCGCTGTCGGATCCGTTCGATTTGCATGATAGGGGGCGCATGCTATCAGGCCGCCGGGGTTTCGCGACGCGCCAACTCGGCGCACCATGTATCTAAGTGGTGCTGCACACTCGCCGCGACACGGCGCCTGGTTTCGCCACTTGTTTGACCCGATGTCCCACCATAATCAAGGAGCAACACATGAAAATCTCATGCACAACCGGCGCCATTCTCGCTTTCGCCCTCGCTGTCACGCTGCCCGGCCTCGCCTACGCGGAGGAAACCGCGTCGGCTGCCGCAGTCGAACAGCCAGCGATGCAACCGATGCACAACATGATGCGCGAGATGCGTCGCGATCGCGATCCAAGCAAATGCAAGACCGAAATGGGCGCGGCGGTCGATGCCGATACGCCGACACCGATGCCAGGCATGGGCATGGGGATGATGGGCATGGGTCCCGGCAAGGGCGGCGACTGCAAAATGGGTGGCGGCATGCGCGGCAAGGACAAGCCGTGCATGCAAGGCGACCACAAGAACTGCCGCATGCGCGGCGATAACGATGATGCGCGTCTCGATATGCTGGAAAAGCGTATGGACATGATGCAGATGATGATGGAAATGATGCTGCGCAATCGTTGAACGACGCCCGCGCGCGAGGCCATGTCGGCGCTCGCGCGCCGGATGTGTACGCTTTCGAATAAATTATTTTGGCCTGAACGGCTTTGCGCGGCGTGATCTGGCCGCCCGCGCCACGCAGTGGGATGAATTGCCGGAAGCGAGCCGAGTTGCCCGCGCTGACGTCTGTCAATCTAAATATTCAATGATGAAGATCGTTTAATTTCATCGTCTAGAACAGGTTTCGAGCAACGCCCCGGTGCTAACCTGAATTGTCGTTTGCAAAAGCGCGCAGCCCTGGAAGGACCGATGTCCATCGCGCAACCGGGTCTGAAGCGTTTTTGATGCGCGATGTTTTGCACACACCCGTTACCCGAACAACACAGGAGATGAACATGAGTGGACATGACACGAAATCCGCCGGCCAATGCCCGGTGATGCATGGCGGCGCTACTTCGGCCTCGATGGCGAACATGGAGTGGTGGCCGAAGGCGTTGAACCTCGATATCCTGCACCAGCACGACAGCAAGACCAATCCGATGGGCGGCGACTTCAACTATCGCGAAGCGGTCCGGAAACTGGACTTCGCGGCGTTGAAGAACGACCTCACGGCCTTGATGACCGACAGCCAGGATTGGTGGCCGGCCGATTGGGGCCATTACGGCGGCCTGATGATCCGCATGTCCTGGCACGCGGCCGGCACCTACCGCATTGCCGACGGCCGTGGCGGCGCCGGCACCGGCAACCAGCGTTTCGCGCCGATCAACTCCTGGCCGGACAACGTCAACCTGGACAAGGCGCGCCGCCTGTTGTGGCCGATCAAGAAAAAATACGGCAACCAGCTCAGTTGGGCCGATCTGATCGCTTACGCCGGCACCATCGCTTATGAATCCATGGGTTTGAAAACCTACGGTTTCGCGTTTGGCCGCGAAGACATCTGGCATCCGGAGAAGGACACCTACTGGGGTTCCGAAAAGGAATGGCTCGCCCCCAGCGGCAGCGCCAACAGCCGCTATTCCGGCGAACGCGATCTGGAAAACCCGCTCGCCGCCGTGATGATGGGCCTGATCTACGTCAACCCGGAAGGCGTCGACGGCAAGCCCGATCCGCTCAAGACCGCCCGCGACGTGCGCGTTACCTTCGAGCGCATGGCGATGAACGATGAAGAGACCGTCGCGCTGACCGCCGGCGGCCACACCGTCGGCAAGTGCCACGGCAATGGCAGCGCCGCCAACCTCGGCCCGAGTCCGGAAGGCGCGGAACTTGATGAGCAGGGTTTCGGCTGGATGAATCACAGCACACGCGGTATCGGTCGCGACACGGTTTCAAGCGGCCTTGAAGGCGCCTGGACCACGCACCCGACGCGGTGGGACAACGGCTATTTCGATCTGCTGCTCGGCTACGACTGGTGGTTGCAGAAATCTCCGGCCGGCGCCTGGCAGTGGGAGCCGATCAACATCAAGGAGGAGGACAAACCGGTCGATGTCGAGGATCCCTCGATCCGCTACAACCCGATCATGACCGACGCCGACATGGCGATGCGCTTCGATCCCGAATACCGCAAGATCTCCGAGCGCTTTCACAAGGACCCGGCCTACTTCTCGGAAGTGTTCGCCCGCGCCTGGTTCAAGCTGACCCACCGCGACATGGGTCCGAAGTCGCGCTACATCGGCCCCGACGCGCCGGCTGAAGATCTGATCTGGCAGGACCCGGTGCCGGCCGGACGCACCGACTACGATGTCACCGCCGTGAAGGCGAAGATCGCCGCCAGCGGCCTGTCCATCAGCGAGATGGTGGCGACAGCCTGGGACAGCGCCCATACCTTCCGTGGCTCGGACAAACGTGGCGGCGCCAACGGCGCGCGCATCCGTCTGGCGCCGCAGAAGGACTGGGAAGGCAACGAACCGGCGCGGCTGGCCAAGGTGTTGGCGGTTTACGAAAAGATCGCCGCCGAGACCGGCGCCAGTGTCGCGGATGTCATCGTGCTGGCCGGCAATGTCGGCGTCGAGCAGGCGGCCAAGGCGGCCGGTTTCGACATCAGCGTGCCGTTCGCGCCGGGCCGTGGCGATGCCGACGCCGAGATGACCGACGCCGTGTCGTTCGAGGTGCTGGAACCGGTGGCCGACGGCTATCGCAACTGGCTGAAGCAGGACTACGTCGTCAGCGCCGAGGAACTGTTGCTCGACCGCACCCAGCTCATGGGCCTGACCGCCAACGAGATGACGGTGCTGGTGGGGGGCATGCGCGTGCTGGGCGCCAATCACGGCGGCAGCCAGCACGGCGTGTTCACCGACCGGGTTGGCGCGCTGACCAACGACTTCTTCGTCAACCTGACCGACATGGCTTACCAGTGGAAACCGGCGGGCAGAAACCTGTACGAAATCCGCGACCGCAAGACCGGTCAGGTCAAGTGGACGGCCACCCGCGTCGATCTGGTGTTCGGCTCCAACTCCATCCTGCGCGCCTACGCCGAGGTCTACGCCCAGGATGACAACCAGGAGAAGTTCGTGCGTGACTTCATCGCGGCCTGGACCAAGGTGATGAACGCCGACCGTTTCGACCTGAGCTGAAACCCAGCCCGATCCCTTCGCGCGGGTTGTGCTGCCGCGCGCGGGGCGACCATCACGCGTTTGCCATCTCTTGGGCCTATCATGCATGCCGACGAGCGCTGGAAAGCGGTGCCGCCGGTCGGCGACGGATAGCGCATCACGGCAGGATTTCCTCGATCAGTGCGCCGATCAGGCGCGCGGTCAGGCCATGGCGGTCGCGGTCCGGGTTGTATTCGACGATCTCCAGGCAACGCAGCCCGGTTCCGCGTGCCAGCCGATGCAGACCGTTCAACACCTCGGTCGCGCTGAGGCCATGCGGTTCCGGGCTGCCGACGCCGGGCGCCGTCGCGGGATCGAGTGCATCCAGATCGAGGGAAACGCCAAAGCCCATTGGCGCACCGGCCACAATCGCCATTGCTTCGTCGAAGGCGGTTTGGAAGCCGCGTTGTTCGATTTCCGGCTGTCCGATCACCCTGACCCGCATGCTCGCCAAGAATGCCGCCTCTTCCGGTTCGAAGCTGCGCGCGCCGAATACCACGGTATGGGCCGGAATCACTTGCCCGCCGGTCAAGCCGAGTTGGAGCAGGCGCTTGTCGCCGCGGCCCAACAAAAAGGCCAGCGGCATGCCGTGGATGGCGCCGGAATACGACGTCTCCAGCGTGTGGCTGTCCAGATGGGCATCGATCCAGATCAGCCCGATCGGCGCGCCAGCCTGACGGGCCACGCCACTCCAGGTACCCGCGGCGACCGAGTGATCACCACCGAGTACGACCGGAAATTGGCCGGCTTTCAGGGTCTGAACCACTTCATCGGAGAGTTGTCGGCACAGACCGGCTATGCGCATCGCCGGCGAATGGCGCGGGTTGTCGGATGCGAACAACGTACGTCCCCATTCGACGTCCGGATGACGCGCCAGCTCGTGCCAGGACTGCGAATGGTGAAAGGCGACCGGACCATCCTCGCAGCCGGCATCCTGGGCACCCAGGCCGCTGGCTGCGCCGATGATTCGTAGCGATCGTTTCATGATTGGGTCCAGGTTCCGCATGGCGGATACAGGCCGGGATCAACCCTGTCGGCCGGCGTCAGCGTTGCGAGGTCGATTTCGACTGGCGCAACAGGACCAGCGATCGTCCCTGTAGCGGGTAGACGCTGCCGCGCGCATAGCGTTTCATGCCGGATTGTTTAGTCAGGACGCTGGTGTCCACGACAGGCAGCCAGCGCAGGTGCGAACGGAATCCTGGCAGGGTGAAGGGGATCAAGTCGGACGATGCGTTCAGCATGAGCAGGAAGTCGTCGTCCTTGACGGTCTTGCCTTGCTTGTCCAATTCGCCGATGGCGTCGCCCGCGAGATACATGCCGAGGCAGCGGGCGTAGCCCAGATTCCACTCGTCGTCGCCCATCTCCAGTCCGTCGGGGTTCAACCACAGGATGTTGTTGGTTCCGCCGCGTAGCCGCTGTACCTGGAAAAAGCTGCGTCGGCGAAAAATGGGGTGCGCCTTGCGCAAACCGATCATGTGCTGGACAAACGCCAGCAGTTCCTCCTGTTCCGGATTCAGGTCCCAGTTGAGCCAACTGATCTCGTTGTCCTGGCAATAGGCATTGTTGTTGCCCTGCTGGGTGCGCCCCATCTCATCGCCGGAAAGCAGCATGGGCACGCCCTGGGAGAGAAACAACGTGGCCAGAAAATTGCGCAATTGGCGGCCGCGCAGGGCGAGGATGTCCGGATTGTCGGTCGCTCCCTCGGTACCGCAATTCCAGGACAGGTTGTGGTTTTCCCCATCGTGGTTGTTGTCGCCATTCGCTTGGTTGTGTTTTTGCTGGTAGCTGACCAGATCGTGCAGGGTGTAGCCATCATGGGCGCTGATGAAATTGATGCTGGCGTAGGGCCGACGGCCATTGTGGGCGTACAGGTCGCTAGACCCGGTGAGGCGATAGGCGAGGTCGCCGATCAGACCGCCTTCGCCCTTCCAGTAGGCGCGCACCGCATCACGGTACTTGGCGTTCCACTCGGTCCAGCAGACCGGGAAGTTGCCCACTTGATAGCCGCCTTCGCCCAGATCCCAAGGTTCGGCGATCAGTTTCACCCGCGACAGCACCGGATCCTGGTGGATGATGTCGAAGAAGGCCCCGAGCCGGTCCACATCGTGCAGTTCCCGGGCCAATGCCGCGGCCAGGTCGAAGCGAAAGCCATCCACATGCATTTCCCGCACCCAATAGCGCAGGCTGTCCATGATCAATTGCAGCGCCCGCGGTTGCATCATGTTGAGGGTATTGCCGCAGCCGGTGTAATCCATGCAGAAACGACGATTGGCATGCGTCAGGCGGTAATAGGCGGCGTTGTCGATGCCGCGCAAGCTCAGCGTCGGGCCGAGGTGGTTGCCTTCGGCGGTATGGTTGTACACCACGTCCAATATCACCTCGATGCCGGCCCGGTGCAGCGTCTTGACCATGGTTTTGAATTCACGCACCGCGTCATCGGTGGCCGCGTAACGCCGGTCCGGCGCAAAAAAACCGAGCGAGTTGTAGCCCCAGTAATTGCGCAACCCGCGTTCCGCCAGATGCCGATCATCGGCGAAACAGTGCACCGGCATCAATTCCACCGCGGTCACGCCCAGGCGTCGCAGATGCTTGATGGCCGGGGCGCTGGCCAGGCCGGAATAGGTGCCGCGCAAGGGCTTGGGAATGTCGGGATGCAGCGCCGTGAAACCCTTGACGTGCAACTCGTAGATGATGGTGTCGTTCCAGGCGGTGTCCGGCGGCTGGTCGTCTTCCCAGTCGAAGGACGGGTCGATCACCTGGCATTTGGGCATGACCAGGGCGCTGTCGCGCCAGTCGAACGACAGATCTTCCTGCTTGGCGCCGATCTTGTAGCCGAAGTGGGCATCGCTCCAGCGCAACTTGCCCACCGACGCCTTGGCGTAAGGGTCCAGCAGCAGCTTGTTGGGATTGAAGCGGTGGCCGCGCAGGGGCTGGTAGGGCCCATAAACCCGGTAGCCATACAACAGCCCCGGCGCCGCGCCCGGCAGATAGCCGTGCCATACCAGATCGGTCTGTTCCCGCAATTCGATGCGCTCGATTTCGCGGCGACCGCGCGCATCGAACAGGCATAGCTCGACTTTTTCCGCATGCTCGGAAAACAGGGCGAAATTCACCCCCTTGCCGTCCCATGTCGCGCCCAGTGGATAAGGCTTGCCGGGCCATACGACGTATGCTTCCTTGTTCATTGCATTCCCTTGCGGTGGTGTCGCATGCGTGATGCGTTCAACCTTCATAAGCAAGAACGATGCCCGCCAAGGGCGGCAGAGTCAACGCCAGCGACTGAGCGCGGTTCATCCACGGCAGTTGTTCGGCTCGCAACGGGGCGCCACCATTGCCCAGGTTGCCGCCGCCGTAGATTTCCGCGTCGGTGTTGAGGACCTCGCGATAGCGGCCGGGGAAGGGAACGCCGATGCGATATGCGTGGCGCGGCACCGGGGTCAGGTTGAGCACCACCACCATCAACTCGCCCTCCAATCCCTTGCGCAGGTAGCTGATCACCGACTGCTGGGCGTCATGGCAGTCGATCCATTCGAAGCCTTGCCAGTCGAATTCGTGGCGGTAGAGGGCGGGGGTGTTCTTGTAGAGATGGTTCAAGTCGCGCACCAGGTGTTGCATGCCTTGGTGCAAGGGGTAGTCGAGCACGTACCAGTCCAGCACACCGGTGCTGTCCCACTCCCGGCCCTGGCCGAACTCGGTGCCCATGAACAGCAGTTTCTTGCCGGGATGGGTGAACTGGTAGGCATAGAGCGCGCGCAGGTTGGCATGGCGCTGCCATTCGTCGCCGGGCATCTTGTGCAGCATCGATTGCTTGCCGTGCACCACTTCGTCGTGGGAGAACGGCAGCATGAAGTTCTCGGTGAAGCAGTAAAGCATGCTGAAAGTCAGCATGCCATGATGATACTGGCGGTATATGGGCGCCTCAGCCATGTAGCGCAAGGTATCGTTCATCCAGCCCATGTTCCACTTGATGTCGAACCCCAGGCCGCCGACGTAGGTCGGCCGACTGACCTGCGGCCACGAAGTGGACTCCTCGGCGATCATCAGGATACCGGGGCACTGTTCATGCACCGCGATGTTGAGTTCACGCAGGAAGTCGATGGCGCTGAGGTTTTCGCGCCCGCCGTAGGCGTTCGGCAGCCACTCGCCTTCCTTGCGCGAGTAGTCCAGATAGAGCATCGAAGCGACGGCGTCGACGCGCAGGCCATCGATGTGCATCTCCTCCAGCCAGAAAATGGCGCTGGATAGCAGCAGGCTTTTCACCTCGTTGCGGCCGAAATTGAAGATCAGCGTCGACCAGTCCCGGTGCTCGCCGAGGCGCGGGTCGGCATGCTCGTAGAGCGGCGTGCCGTCGAAGCGGGCGAGGCCATGGGCATCCTTGGGGAAATGCGCGGGTACCCAGTCGAGCAGTACGCCGATGCCGTGGCGGTGGCAGTAATCCACGAAGTAGCGGCAGTCGTCCGGATCGCCGAAACGGCTGGTCGGCGCGAAGTAGCCGGTGGTCTGGTAGCCCCAGGAAAGATCGAAGGGATGCTCGGTGATCGGCATCAGTTCGATGTGGGTGAAGCCCATCTGCTTGACGTAATCCACCAGTTGGCGCGCCGCCTCGCGATAATTGAGGAAGCCGCCTTCCGGGTCGCGCCGCCAGGAACCCAGGTGCAGTTCGTAGACCGACATCGCCGCGTGCTGCCAGTCGTGTCGGCGGCGTTGTTCCATCCAGGCCGCGTCTTCCCAGACATGGTTGCCGCGCGCGGCAATGATCGAACCGGTGCGTGGCCGCAGTTCATGGCGCTGACCATACGGATCGGCCTTGAGCAACACCTCGCCGCTGTGGCGATTGCGGATTTCGTACTTGTAGACATGGCCGGGTTCGAGGTCGGGGATGAACAGTTCCCAGACGCCGCTGCCGCCGCGAACCCGCATCGGCGCCCGGCGCCCATCCCAGTTGTTGAAATCACCGACGACGCTGACGCGTTCGGCGTTGGGCGCCCAAACCGCGAACAGCACGCCGGCGACGCCATCCACCTCATGTTCATTGGCGCCGAGGAAACGAAAGCCATGCCGGTGGCGCCCCTCGCCGAACAGATGCAAGTCGAGCTCGCCGATTTGCGGCGCGAAGGTGTAGGGATCGCGGGCGATATGCTCGCGATTGAACGGGTCGCGCCAGATCAGGCTGTAGTGGGCCGGCAGGCTCTGGCCGTCGCCACGCCACTCGAAATGGTCGCTGTCCGGCAGGCGGGTCAACTGCATGCCACCCTCGGCGATACGCACCTCCGCCGCGAGCGGGATATATGCGCGGACTACGGTGTCCGCACCCTCCTGATGGCGGCCGAGCAGTGCAAAAGGATCATGATGGCGGGCCTCGCTGATGCGTTGGCGCTCTGTATCTAGATGGCTGGCTTGCATTAACGTTCTCCCGGAAATTGTGGGTAGTGGGCAGGGCAAATTTGTACTGGCGGTACTCCGTCATTCCGGCGGTTGTAAGCCGGAATCCAGATTTCTTCATCTATTCATGTAGTTAACGTCGATTAGATGGTGAACTGGATTCCGGCTTACCCCATGCCGGAATGACGGTAGCGAGGCTGTGGGTGCGGCGGGCTGTGAGGTGGACTTCGACGCGGTGGATGACATGGTAAGTGACTTTCTTTGCCTGGTTATGACGTCAAGCATCAGGTGGTCGCCATCACCTCGCCCAAGCGTACCGGCCCGCCTGCTTGCCAGGCCGGGTTGAACTGCAACGGTCCTTTGGGAAACAACATCACCACGGTTGAACCGAGCAGGAAGCGCCCCATTTCCTGGCCCTGGGCGAGTTCGATGCGCTCCTTGTCGTAATGCCATTCACGCAAGCCCCCCGAACGCGGCGGCGTCACCAGGCCATGCCAGACCGTCGCCATCGAACCGACGATGGTCGCCCCGACCAGCACCAGCACGAACGGGCCGGTGGCGCCTTCGAACACGCAGACCACACGTTCATTGCGCGCGAACAGGCCGGGCACGCCGCGCGTGGTGGTCGGGTTGACCGAGAACAGGTCGCCCGGCACATGGATCATCCGGGTCAGGCGGCCGGCGGCGGGCATGTGGATGCGGTGATAGTCGCGCGGGCTCAGGTACAGCGTGGCGAAATGGCCATCCTGGAAGTGCGCCGCCAGCGCCGCATCGCCGCCGACCAGCGCGGTGGTCGAATAGCGATGCCCCTTGGCCTGGAAAATCTGCTCCCGCTCGATGCCGCCGAACTGGCTGATCGCGCCATCCACCGGGCAGATCAGCGCCGCGTCGCTGAGCGGTCGCGCGCCGTCGCGCAGCGCGCGGGTGAAGAATTCATTGAAGGTCGGATAGGCGGCGGGGTCGGGATACGCCGCCTCGGTCATGTCGACCTTGTAGCGCGCCACAAAACGCCGGATCGCCCAGGTGGTGACGCCGCCCAGACGGGCGGCGGCGAAGCGGCCGGCGAGGGCGGTCAGCGCCTGTTTCGGCATCAGATACTGCGGCAGCACGGCTAGACGGTCGGACACGGCAAAACCTCTTCGAATCGGGTGCGCGATTGTAGGCCGGGCGTCGCGGCGTCTGTAGCGCTTCATTCCATGATGATCGATCACTTGCCTGGCGCATGCGGTGGGGAATGGAAAGACCGATGCGCAGGGATGCCTTCCGGCGCGTAGCCCGGCGTCTCACTCCAGCCCGTACCGCTTGATCCGCCGCCACAGCGAAACCCGGTCGATGCCGAGGATGTCGGCGGCCTGGTTGCGGTTGCCGCCGGTGTATTCCAGCACCTGGGCGATGTAGGCGGCTTCGTTCTTTTCCAGGCTGTGCAAGTCAGCGCCGACCGGCGCGGCGATGCGCACGGACAGGTTTTTCAGGCTTTCCGGCAGGTGCGCGAGTTCGAGCGCCTGGCCGCGCGCCAGGGCGACGCCGCGTTCGATCAGGTTGGCGAGTTCGCGCACGTTGCCGGGGTAGTCGTAGCGATTGAGCAGGCGCAGCGCGTCCGGCGCCAGGTCGGCCACCGGCTTGCCCATCGCCTGGGCGAATTTCTTCAGGAAATACAACGCCAGCAGCGGCACGTCGTCGCGCCGTTCGCGCAACGGCGGCAACGCCAGATTGACGACGTTGAGGCGGAAGAACAGATCGGCGCGGAAGCGGCCGTTGGCGACGCTTTCTTGCAGGTCGCGGTTGGTCGCGGCGATGAACCGCACATCGATGGCCACCGGCTCGGTGCCGCCGACGCGCAGCAGTTCGCGCTCCTGCAGCACGCGCAGCAGCTTGACCTGCATGGCGGGCGACATTTCGGTGATTTCGTCGAGAAACAACGTGCCGGCCTCGGCCATCTCGATCAGGCCGCGCTTCTGCCGCTCGGCGCCGGTAAAGGCGCCCTTCTCGTGACCGAACAGTTCGTTGGCGAGCAGTTCCTCCTGCAGCGCGCCGCAGTTCACCGCGACGAATGTGCCGCCCTGGCGACCGCCGGCGCGATCGCTGTGGGTGTGCAGGTAGCGCGCCAGCAATTCCTTGCCGGTACCGGATTCGCCGGTGACCAGCACGTTGCAGTCGGTTGGCCCGATCTGGCGCGCGGTATCGAGCAGCCGCAGCATCGCCGCGTCCTGCGTGACGATGTTGAGGCTGCCTTCATAGCCTTCGATGCGCCGCTTGAGGTCGCGGTTTTCGCGTTTCAGCAGCACCACTTCGAGCGCAGCCTTGACTACTTGGCGCACCTCGTCGAGGCGGTACGGCTTGGCGATGTAGTGGAAGGCGCCGTCCTTCATCGCTTCCACCGCGGAATCCAGCGTGGCGTGCCCGGTGATGACGATCACCTCGCACTCCGGCTGCACCTCCTTCGCCCGCCGCAACAGCGCCATGCCATCGACGCCCTTCATGCGCAGATCGGTCAGGATCAAGTCGAATTCGTGCTGTTGCAACGCCTTCAACCCGGCCGCGCCGCTCTGGCAGGCGGTGATTTCATAGCCTTCCTTGCGCAGCAGATGAGTCAGGTTCTTCAGCGCGGCGGCTTCGTCGTCGACGATCAGGATGCGGGCGGGGTTCATGGCGGGCTGGATACCTTGTTGGCGGGGTTACTCCCCCCTTTTTCAAAGGGGGGAATCAAGCTGAACACGGTGCGCTGTTTCATTTGGTTTCTCCACACGGCAACCACAACGTGAAGCACGCGCCGCCGCCGGGCGGGCTGGTGACGGCGATGGCGCCGCCGTGTTCCTGCACGATCTCGCCGACGATGTAGAGGCCGAGGCCGGTGCCTTCGCCTGGCGCGCGGGTGGTGAAGAACGGGTCGAACA
>JAGUXX010000310.1 GCA_020061585.1 Betaproteobacteria bacterium
CCACATGCTCGCGCTTTCGCCGGCGGTGCCGGAACGCGCCAGCAGCGTCTGCCAGAACACCGCGCCGAGCACGCTGATCGCCACGCAAGCCCAACTCGCGCGGCGCGGCGACAGCGCGTTCAGCCAAGGCGCGGCGAGATAGAGAACCAACACGACGAGCAGCAACGGCGGTTCGAGAAACGCCGCGTAGCGAAAAAACAGTTCCAGCGCCAGCATCGGCGTCGCGGCCTGGGTCAGGGCGACGAGCACGCCCAAAACCTGCGCCGCGATCACCGCGCGCAGCAAAATGCCGAGATTGCGGAAATCCGGCAAGGCGATCTGGGTCTCCTTTGTCATAATCCTTGAATCCTCTGTTGACCGCTCCTTAACCATCGAGAGGTCCCATGAAACAAGCCTTTGTGCCTTCGATCACCCTCACCCATTAGGCGACCCCGCGTTCAACGGAGGAATCAAGGATAATTCGCGGCTTACGATTACTCCAGCCCGCAAGCTATCACGCCCATGAGCCAAGCCGAAACACCCGCCACGCAGCCAACCAGCCCGGTGATCTGGTCCGGTCGCTTTTCCGAACCGGTTTCCGAACGCGTCAAACGCTACACCGCCTCGATCCCTTTCGACTGGCGTCTGGCGCCCTTCGACATCCAGGGTTCGCTGGCGCACGCCGCCATGTTGCACCAGGTCGGCGTGCTGACGGCGCGCGATCTGGCCGACATCCGTCGCGGCCTGGGCGAGATTCTGGCCGACTTCGAAGCCGGGCGTTTCACGTGGAACCTCGACGACGAGGATATCCATTTCAACATCGAGCGGGCGCTGACGCGCAAGGTCGGCGACGCCGGCAAGCGGCTGCACACCGGCCGCTCGCGCAACGATCAGGTCGCCACCGATGTGCGCCTGTGGCTGCGCGACGCCATCGACCGCATCCTGGAACTGAATATCCAGGCCCGCCATGCGTTGATCGATCTGGCCGAACAGCACGCCGCCACGGTGATGCCCGGCTTCACCCATTTGCAGGCCGCGCAACCGGTGACCTTCGGCCATCACCTGCTGGCCTGGCAGGAAATGCTCAGCCGCGATCATGAACGTCTGGTCGATTGCCGCCGCCGCGTCAACCGCCTGCCGCTCGGCGCGGCGGCCCTGGCCGGCACCAGCTTTCCGATCGACCGCGAAATGGTGGCGCGCGAACTCGGCTTCGAGGGCGTTTGCGAGAACTCTCTGGACGCGGTGTCGGACCGCGATTTCGCGATTGAATTCCTCGCCGCCGGGGCGTTGATGATGACGCATTTTTCGCGCATGTCCGAAGAACTGGTGATCTGGATGACGCCGCGCTTCGGCTTCATCGACCTGGCCGACCGCTTCTGCACCGGTTCCAGCATCATGCCGCAGAAGAAAAATCCGGATGTTCCGGAGCTGATGCGCGGCAAGACCGGGCGCATGAACGGCCATCTGATCGCCTTGCTGACATTGATGAAAGGCCAGCCACTGGCCTACAACAAGGACAATCAGGAGGACAAGGAGCCGTTGTTCGACGCGGTCGATACCTTGATCGACACGCTGGCGATCTTCGCCGAGATGATGGGTAGCCATGTCGATCCGCAGACCGGCGAACGCGTGTTCCATGTCACCGTCAATGCCCAACGCATGCGCCAGGCGGCGATTGAAGGCTACGCCACCGCCACCGATCTGGCCGATTATCTGGTCAAGAAGGGCCTGCCGTTTCGCGAGGCGCACGAGGCGGTGGCGCGCGCGGTGCGGGCGGCCGAACAACGGCGTTGCGATCTGGCCGATTTGAGCTTGGCGGAACTACAGGCCTTCTCGCCGCTGGTGGCGGCCGACATCTATCAGGTGCTGACCCTGGAAGGTTCGCTCGCCGCCCGCGACCACCTCGGCGGCACCGCGCCCAAGCAGGTCCGCGCGGCGGCGGCCCGGGCCCGTGACCGCCTGGCTTGAGGCAACGCTCAGGCGTCGGGCAATCCGGCTCGCTCCGGCGGATGCGCGCCGCCGCCGTAGACTTGAACCAGCAGATTGCGCAACGCATCGTGGCGATCATGCAGGTCGCGCGCCAACTGGGTGGCAATGACGAATTGAAAGTGGCAGCCGATTTCCGAATCAGGCTGGTACAGCAACAGGTAAGCGGAAAACGGCAGGCTGGCGACCTTGATCGGCCCTTGCGCGACACAGGACGCGACGGCCGGTTTGCCGGTGGATAGCGACGGCAGGCCGAAGAACTCACCCGGCTGCAGCGTCTTCAAATGGTAATGGCGGCCGGTGTTGCCGTAATGCGTCACGTCGACCAGACCTTCGAGCAGCAAGAACATGTCCTGATTCAGACGATCCTGATAAATCAGCACATGGCCTTTCGGATACTCGTCGACCCGCATCGCGGCGGCGACATGTTCGACGTCGGAATCCGACAGGAACTGGAATCCCGGCAAGGTTCGCAGGTAGTTTTTCAGGATCATCCGCGCGCTCCCAACAGACTCTTGATGAAATCGATCACGCCGTGATGCTTGCGGCTCAATTCCGACAGCGGCACGGTGATGTCGCCCAGCAACAACATATTGCCCTCTGGATCGACGACCGGATTGTTGGCGGTCACTTCCAGCCGCCGGATCAGCATCTGGATGAAAGCATGCGTCAGCCGACAGACGGCGATCGAGTCTTCGGCGATCAGCGCGTCGAAATCGGCATACGACAAACGCGCCACGGTGGTATCGGGTCCGGCGGTGACGGTGCTGGAAGCGCGTCGTATGCCGCTGAAATAACCCAGTTCGCCACACCAGTTGCCCGGACGGATGGCGCCGAGCTGAATGTGATGGCCGGACAGTTCGATGGACAGTTGCAGACTGCCGCTCAACACCAGGAAAAAAGCGTCGATGGGCTGCTGATCGTGGACCATCACCTGATGCTCCTCCAACGCCTGCAAGGTCACCCGATCCAGCAACGGCTTGACGTGATCGACCCCCAACTGCTCGACAATTTCCGGCAGGAATTCAAAAAGGATATGCTCGTCCATAAAACCTCCAGCAATCTCAGTGTAGGCGATGCGGCGCTAACCGCCTGTCGGACTTTGCAGTTCAACCGCGCCGCCGGATTGCGCCGATGCGAATCGCGACAACGCGGCAAACAGCTCTTCATCGCCGCGGGTATCGCGCCAGACATCGCCATCCCAACGGAAATGAAAACCGCCGCTTTTCGCCGCCACCCAGATTTCCTGAGCCGCGGCCTGTTTGTTGACGACGATCATCGAACCGTCGGCAAACTCGATCTGCAGGACGCCGCCATCGGCAAATTCGTAATCCAGATCGGCCTGATCAATGGCCTGCTCCAGGCGTTGCAGGGTGGCTTCGGCCAGATGGGCATATTCGGTTTCGGTCATCGGTGGTCTCCAGTATGGCGCAACCTTGGGGGGCAAACTTCGGGCTGCTAAACTGCACGTGATTCTAGAGGCTCCCCATGCAATTTTCCCTGCTCCGACTGATGTTCCTGCTGTGCGCCTTGTCCGTGCTCTCCGGCTGCGGCAAAAAAGGCTATTTGTATCTGCCTGACCCGGACGAGCCGGCGCCGGCCACCGTTCAATCAACCCAACCAGCCGATAAACCATGAATTCATTATCTCGCCGGGGCGGCCTGCTGCATGTCGAGGAGGCGCCGTTGCCCGCCATCGCCAGCGAATTCGGCACGCCCTGTTATGTCTATTCCCGCGCCGCCCTGGAGCGCGCCTACCGCGCCTACGACCAGGCCTTGGCCGCGCATCCGCACCTGATCTGCTATGCGGTGAAAGCCAATTCCAGTCTGGCCGTTCTGAATCTGTTCGCCCGCCTCGGCGCCGGTTTCGACATCGTTTCCGGCGGCGAACTGGCGCGGGTGCTGGCTGCCGGCGGCGACCCCGGCAAGGTGGTGTTTTCCGGGGTCGGCAAATCCGCTGCCGAAATGCGTGCCGCGCTGTCTGCCGGCATCCTCTGTTTCAATGTCGAATCGGAAGACGAACTGGCGCGGCTGAATCAGGTGGCCGGCGATTTCGGCCGCAGCGCCGCGATCAGCCTGCGCGTCAACCCGAACGTCGATGCCAAGACTCACCCGTATATTTCCACCGGCCTGAAGGACAACAAGTTCGGTATCGCCCATGAACAAGCCTTGCGGGTTTATCGTGAAGCGGCTGACATGGCGCATTTGCGGATCGCCGGCATCGACTGCCACATCGGCTCGCAACTGACCGAAGTCGCGCCCTTCGCGGAAGCGCTGGATCGCCTGCTGGAACTGGTGGCAAGCCTGCAAGCCGAGGGCATCGCGCTGCGCCACATCGACATCGGCGGCGGCGTCGGTATCCGCTATCGGGATGAGACGCCGCCCGAGCTGCACGACTACGCGGAAGTCATCTTGTCGCGCCTGCGCGGTCGCGCCGAGCAATTGATCATCGAGCCCGGCCGGTCGCTGGTCGGCAACGCCGGCTGGTTGCTGACCCGCGTGGAGTATCTGAAACACGGCGAAACCAAGGATTTCGCCATCGTCGATGCGGCGATGAATGATCTGATGCGCCCGGCGCTGTACGACGCCTGGCACGATATTTTGCCGGTGCGCGAACGTCCGGAAGCCACGCCGCGCCGCTATGCCGTCGTCGGCCCGGTATGCGAAACCGGTGATTTTCTCGGCCACGATCGCGAACTTGCTTTGATGCCAGACGACCTGCTGGCAATCTGCTCGACCGGCGCCTACGGCATGAGCATGAGCTCCAACTACAACACCCGCCCGAGAGCGGCGGAAGTCATGGTCGATGGTGGCACAACCCATCTGGTTCATGCCCGCGAAAGGGTCGAGGATTTGTTTGCTGGAGAAACTTTGTTGCCATGACGGCAAAATCACGCCAAATATCGACATAAATCAGCCAAAACCGCGCCGCGCGCTTGCGAAGCGCGGTTTTTTTTGTTCTACAATCGCCGCACGCCTCTTGATAGCGTGGAAGTGCTTGAGGCATAAGGCTTTCCGGCCAAACCCTTCATTCATCGAGGAGTCAGACATGTCCGATGCAAAACCTGCAAAAAGCGCCGTCAAGACAGCCGCCACCAAGCCTGACGCCGTAGCCCCAGCCAAGAAAGCCGCCGCCAAGCCCGCCACCGCCCCAGCCAAGAAGGCCGCCGCCGCCAAGCCCGCCGCCGCACCGGCCAAGAAGGCACCAGCCGCCATGAAGGCCGCCAAGAAATAATGCATGCGCGGGACTGAACAAAAGAACGGGCGATGCCCGTTTTTTTGTATCCGCCTGAAATCAGCAAGACCGTAACGGCGCGCCAACAGCTGTTTCAAGGCCGATGAATCAATAATCCATCGGGTCGACATCCAGCGACCATTTAACGCCTTTCGCCGGCAGGGCTTGCAGTTGCGGCAGCCAGCGCTTGAGAAACTGTTGCAGGGCTCGCCTGGCGCCGGTCTGCACCAGCAATTGCATGCGATGCCGGCCGGCGACGCGGGCCATCAGCGCCGCTACCGGGTCGAACAGCAAAATGCCGGTGTTCAGGGCCATCCCGGCTTCACGCGCGGCCAGCAAGAAACCCAGCGCGGCTTCCTCTTCGAGCGCTTCGGCACGCAACAGCGCTTGGCTGACGTAGGGCGGAAAATCCGCGCCGCGACGCTCGCGCAGGGCCGTCTCGGCAAATCCGGGATAGTCATGGCGCAATACCGACTGATACAGCGGATGCCGCGGGTAGGCGGTCTGGATCAGGACTTCGCCGGGATGTTGGGCGCGACCGGCACGCCCGGCGACCTGCATCAGTTGCGCGAACAAGCGCTCACCGGCGCGGAAGTCAGGCGAGATCAAGGCCTGATCGGCGCCGATCACGCCGACCAGGGTGAGATGCGGAAAATCATGGCCTTTGGCAATAATCTGGGTGCCGACCAGGATGTCGACCTGGCGCGCTTCGACCTGTTCGCGCATCTCGGCAAACGCCCCCTTGCGCGCGGCGGTATCGCGGTCGATGCGCAGGATGCGTGCTTCGGGAAACAGTCCGGCCAGGGTTTCCTCGATGCGCTGCGTGCCTTGTCCGGCCGGACGCAAATCAAGGTTGCCGCATTCCGGGCAGGCCTCCGGCGGACGGGCGATGAAGCCGCAGTGATGGCAGACCAGACGATAAACGGTTTTGCTTCGATGCAGTACCAGATGCGCCGAACAGCGCGGACAGGGAAACACATGGCCGCAGCCGTTGCACAGCAACGTCGGCGCGTAGCCGCGCCGGTTGATGAACACCAGACTCTGCTCGCCGCGTTGCAGGCGTTGGTCCAGCGCCGCGTGCAATGCGCCGCTAAGGCCTTGCTTGGGCCGATCGCCGCGCGTGTCGATCAACCGCATCCGCGGCAGTTCCGCCTGGGCATGCGCGCGGCGGGTCAGGCTGAGCAGGCGGTAGCGACCGGACTTGGCGTTGCGCCAGGATTCCAGAGCCGGCGTGGCGGAACCAAGCAGCACCGGCACATTGCGTTCGCGCGCGCGCCAGATCGCTACGTCACGCGCCGAATAGCGCATGCCGTCCATCTGCTTGTAGGCGCTGTCATGTTCTTCATCGACGATGATCAGGCCCAGCCGGGGCAATGGTGTAAATATCGCCAGACGCGTGCCCAACACGATATCGGCGCGGCCTTGCAAAGCCGCCAGCCAGGCATTGCGCCGCTCGCCGTCGGCCAGATTGCTGTGCAGACTGACCAGATTGCGCTGCGGAAAGCGTCGCGAGAAGCGTTCGGTCAATTGCGGCGTCAAGTGAATTTCCGGCACCAGAACCAGTACCTGGCGGCCACTCGCCAGTACATCGGCGACCCGTTGCAGATAGACCTCGGTCTTGCCGCTGCCGGTCACGCCATGCAGCATGGCGGCGTTGAATTCGTTGCCCGCCGCGCGCAATTCCGCAAGTACCGCCGTTTGCTCTTCGGTCAAACTCGGAATGGCGTCCTCGGGGACGCTTGCGGCGGTCAACGCCAGCGCTTCGACCCAGCCCTGGGCCAGCCAGTCGCGCAGCACCGGCTTGTCGCGTTGGGTAATAGCCTCGCCGGGCAGCTCACCGGCCAGCAGTTTGTCGGCCAACGCCTTGCGCGCCTTGAAGCGCTCCGGGATCCGGCCGGCCTGTTCGAGGCCCGCCTGGGTAAGTCGGTAGGTCGCCGCGAGCGCCGTCTTGCCGGCGCCGCCTGATCGGGCCGTGCGGCGCAAGGCTGGCGGCAGCAGCATCGCCAGCACCGCCCCCAGCGCGTGGTGGTAATAGCCGGAAACGAACCGCGCCAACGTCAGCAAATCAGCCGGCAGGGGCGGGCTGTCGCGGTCGATCGCGTGCAGGCTGCGCAAACGCTCCGGGGCCACCGCTGAGCATGCCGCCAATTCCAGCAGCACGCCGATCAGGATGCGGTTGCCGAACGGCGCCTCCACCCGTCGACCGATATCGTCGGCGTTGGCATCCGGAGCCAGATAGTCGAACAGACGTTCCATCGGCATGTCGAGGGCGACCCGGGCGATAACCACTGCCTCCTCAGAAGACGGCCGGCCACAGACAGGAATTTGGGCATCAGACACAGTTACCAGACAGACTTAAAGTGATTTGCGAGAAAAAACGACGAACCCTCGGATACCGCAAGGGGTTTTTGAATTGTCCACTGATGCTGTGGATAACTATGTGGAAAACCCGTTGAAAAACGCCCCGATACCTTGATACCGCGCCATAGTCAGCTCCGGGATTAAAAAACAAGCAACAATATAATTCAATGAAAACAATTAGTTACGAGACAGCATCAGGCGTGGCTTGCTTAGCGCCGGATAAAGCCCATGTCAAGCATGTGGATGTGCATAACTGAGCGTTTTCCATACATTATTCGCTTGACTTGGCCCACTCAATCGCCCCGGAAAACCCACAAACGGCGGCGATGAGGTACGAACCAAGACATTGGACGGAACGTCGTTGCCGGCACGACCGGCTTCACTGCGCCGCCCACTCGGTCAACGCGGCCTGCGCCTTGGCGCCCGCCGCGGCATTGGCATGATTGATCAACATCACCAGTATGCGTCGGCTGCCGTTCGGGCCGAGGACATAGCCGGCCAGACTGCGCACCCGGTTCAAGCTGCCGGTTTTGAGCCAGGCCGCGCCAACCATGGCACTACCGTTCATGCGCGTCTTCTGGGTACCTTCCAAACCCACCGCCGGCAAGCTGGCGGCGAACTCGAAATACGCCGGTCGCGCAGCGGCGTAAGCCAACAAGTCGGCCAACGACCACGCCGAGATGCGTTCGATACGTGACAACCCCGAGCCGTTTTCCAGCACCAGTTCGGGGATCTCCAGACCGCGCTCCTCAAGCCAGGCGCGTACCGCCCGATCACCCTTGTTCCAGGTCGCCGGCGCTTCAAAGCGCTGGGCGCCGAGATTGAGATACAGCATCTTGGCCATGACATTGTTGCTGAACTTGTTGATGTCCCGCACCAGTTGCGCCAACGGCGGGGAGTCGAACTCCAACAACAAGGCCGGCGCCGCGCCTGGCGCGCGGTCTTCGCCTGACACAGACCTGACCTGACCACCGTGCAGCCCGCCCAACTCGCGCCAGACGGTGCCGAACAGCGCCGCCAGCGTGGCTTCGGGGCTCAGCAGATTGAGCGGGATACTCTGATCGCCGCAGGCAGCCGGGTAGGCGCCGGTCAAAACCAGGTTGTCACTGTCAGCTTGCCGTTCGATCTTCGCGCGCCAACCATTGCAAGGCGCATCCGAGTTTTGCAATTGGTTGACCAAGGCCGGCGTGCTGGTGGGCGGATCGATACGCGGGGTGATCGAGCCTTCGGACATCGACAGGCGCAGATTGAGGGTATTGAAATTGACCAGCAACGCGCTCGGCGGCGCGTTGTAGGGTCGCAGCGGCGCCTGATCGAAAGCCGCCGGATCGATCGGGTCGAGCTGATAGTAGTGGTCATCCAGCAGCACGTCACCGCGAATGTCGCGCACGCCACGTTCGCGCAATTCGCGCAGCATCAGCCAGAAACGCTCCAGCGTCAGCGCCGGGTCACCGCCGCCTTGCAAAATCAGATTGCCGCTCAGCACGCCATCGGCGAGCGGGCCATCGGCATAGATTCGGGTCTTGAAGGTATGCGCCGGCCCCAAGGTATCCAACGCCGCCAGCGTGGTGACCAGTTTCATCACCGAGGCCGGGTTCAACGAGCGATGTTCGCCATGCGCGAGGCGTGGCAGCGGATTGCCGATCTCGCGCACCACAATGCCGACGTGACTATCGGGTATGCCGGCCTGGCGCAATGCCAGGGCGACCGTAGCAGGCAACTCAGCGTGCGCTTCGGCCGATGCCAGCGCCAGCAGGGCAAGGCATGCCCAGCGGCGGGTTAGAGAGCCCCCGGCTCGAAACCCCGAGCCGCCCCCCAAGGGGGCCAAGTCGTTCTTGGGACGGCCCGGCGAACGGCTTGTGAGCGAGCCCCCGGCTCGAAACCCCGAGCCGCCCCCCAAGGGCGCCAAGTCGTTCTTGGGACGGCCCGGCGAACGACTTGTGAGCGCCGTCAATTTCACCGCGTCAGGTCGCTGACGTACCAGTCCATCGCCTCGATCAGGCCGTCATTGATGCGATGGCTGGGCTCGTATCCCAGCAGCGTGCGCGCCTTGGTGATATCGGCCAGGGAATGACGCACATCGCCGGCGCGAAAGTCGCGGTAGCTTGGCTTGAAACCCTTGAGATGCGGAAAGCGCGGTTCCAGCGCCGCGCGTATCGCCTCGAACAGATCGTTCAAGGTGGTGCGATCGCCGACGGCAACGTTGTAGACCTGATTGGCGGCATCCGGGTGATGCGCCGTGGCGGCCAGCAGATTGGCCTGCACGGTATTGGCGATGTAGCAGAAATCGCGGCTGGTTTCGCCGTCGCCATTGATGTACACCGGTTGGTCATGAATCATCGCCGAGGTCCATTTCGGCACCACGGCGGCGTAAGCGCCTTCCGGGTCCTGGTGCGCACCGAAAATATTGAAGTAGCGCAGGCCGATGGTTTTGAAACCGTAGGCGCGCGCGAACACATCGGCGTACTGCTCGTTGACCAGTTTGGTCACCGCGTAGGGCGACAGCGGTTTGCCGATCACATCCTCGACTTTCGGCAAACCGGGATGATCGCCGTAAGTGGAACTGGAAGCGGCATAGACGAAGCGGCTCACCTTGGCATCGCGCGCCGCCACCAGCATGTTCAGAAATCCGTCGATGTTGGCGCCGTTGGTGGTGACCGGATCTTCCAACGAACGCGGCACCGAGCCAAGCGCGGCCTGATGCAGCACGTAATCGACGCCTTCGCAGGCTTCGCGACAATCGTTGTGAACCCGGATATCGCCCTCGATGAAGCGGAATCGTTCCCACTGCTCAGACGTGACGACGTCCCGGATCTGATGCAGATTGTGCCGGTGGCCGGTGGCGAAATTGTCCAGCCCGACCACGTTCTGGTCGAGTTTGAGCAACTGTTCCAGCAGGTTGCAGCCGATGAAACCGGCAACGCCGGTTATCAGCCAGGTTTTCGGCTGGCTGGGCAAAGTGGCGAGTAGTTTGGTATAGGCGGTCATCGACTAGGCATCTGGGTAAAGGTAAACAGAAATCCCGCTCCGCGGCAACACGGCGAAGCGGGACAAACGCGCATCAGAGGCGCCAGAGTTTAAAGCCGGCGGCCTTGATCGCGGTCTGGTCGTAGGCCGATTTGACATCGGTGAACACGCCGCCCGGGCGCAACTTGGAAGTCAGCTCGGTCAACGGCATGGCCAGATATTCCTGGTGCGAAACCGCCGCGACGATGGCGTCGACATCCTTCGGCAGTTGCGCCCAAGGCGTCAGGCTGATGCCGTATTCGTGCTCGGCTTCCGACGATTCGGCGATCGGGTCGTGCACCAGCGCATCGCAACCGAAGTCCTGCAACTCCTTGACCAGATCGGCGACCTTGGAATTGCGCAGATCCGGGCAGTTCTCCTTGAAGGTCAGACCCAGCACGATGACCTTGGAGCCCTTCACGGTAGTGCCATTGTTGATCATGCCCTTGACCGTCTGCTGCGCGACATAGGCGGCCATGCCATCGTTGATGCGGCGTCCGGCCAGTATGACCTGCGGGTGGTAGCCCAGCATCTCGGCTTTGTGCGTCAGATAATAGGGATCGACACCGATGCAGTGGCCACCGACCAGACCCGGCCGGAACGGCAGGAAATTCCATTTCGTGCCGGCGGCCTGCAACACTTCCAGCGTATCGATGCCCAGTCGATCGAAAATCAGCGCCAGTTCGTTCATCAACGCGATGTTCAGATCGCGCTGGGTGTTTTCGATGACCTTGGCGGCTTCCGCGACCTTGATGCTGCTGGCGCGGTGCACGCCGGCGGTAATCACCGAGGCATACAGCTCGGCGACGGCTTCGGAGGTCGGGCCGTCATCGCCGGATACCACTTTCACGATGCGCGTGATGGTGCGTTCCTTGTCGCCCGGGTTGACCCGTTCCGGCGAATAGCCGACGTGGAAATCCTGCTTCCATTTCATGCCGGAATGCTGTTCCAGCAAAGGAATGCAGACTTCCTCGGTTGCGCCAGGATAGACCGTCGATTCATAAACCACGGTGGCGCCCTTCTTCATATGCTTGCCGACCGTGGTGGAGGAGCCGACCAGCGGCGAGAAATCAGGAATATGCGCGTCATCCACCGGAGTAGGGACCGCAATGATGATGAAATCGGCGCGTGATATCGAACTTGGATCGGTGCTGACGCTCAAACGCGTGGCCGCCTTGAGATCCGCCGTGCTGACTTCGCCGGTGGGATCACAATAATTTTTGTAGTTGGCGATTTTGCCTTCCGACAGGTCAAAACCGATGGTTTCGAATTTTTTGCCGAACTCGACCGCGAGCGGCAAACCGACATAGCCCAGACCGACAACAGCAACGATGGTCATTACTTCTCCCGAAAGGAACGAAAATAAACGCTGAATGCCGCATTCTACCCAAGCAACGGCTTGCCTGTAGCATGACGGCATGGCAACCCGGGCCATACACCAACCATGGAGATGGAGACTATGCCGAACACCCCGCTGTTGCCGTTAACGGCTTGGCTGCTGTTTTTATTAAGCGCTTTTTCGCCGATCGCGGCGGCCGATATCACCGATATCCTGCCGAGCATCAAGCTTTCGGTAGCCGGGATAGGCACCCTGCATCCTTTGCGCAACCCGCGCAACAAATTGCTTGGCACCGGCTTCGTCGTCTCCGACGGTCAGCATGTGATTACCAACGCGCATGTGACGTCCGTAATTCTGGAGATCGAAAAAGGCGAATCACTGGCGATTTTTGTGCGCGGCCCGGAGGGCGTCGTCAGCGTACGCAAGGCGGAAAAAGTGCTTAGCGATGTCGAACACGATCTGGCTCTGCTGAAATTCGATGGCCCGGCTTTGCCCGCCATGTCTCTCGCCGACTCGGACCGCGCGCGCGAAGGCCAGCTCTATTACTTCACCGGCTTTCCGATCGGCGCCGTGCTGGGACTTTACCCGGCCACGCATCGCGCCGGGCTCGCCGCCATCGCCCCGGTTTTCAGTCCGCCGCAGGGGAGCCGGAATCTGACGGCCAAGCTCATCAAGCGCGCGGCGAATCCGTTCCTGATGTACCAGCTCGACGCCACCGCCTATCCCGGCAACAGCGGCAGCCCGCTGTATGACGGCGATTCCGGGGCGGTGATCGGCGTGATCAACTCGGTCTTCGTCAAGGGCGCCAAGGAAAACGCGCTGACCGATCCCAGCGGCATCACTTACGCGATTCCCGCCAGATACATTCAGTCCCTGCTTGAACAGGCCGGGCTGTCGGCATCGAACCTACCGGTCTCATCCTTGCCACGCGGCGCGCGTTAGGGCGCTAATGTTCCCCTTGCCGCTGGTGGTTGAAGTCGGCGACTCGCGGCAACGCAAGCGCTATCTGATGGGGCTGCACAGCGCCGCGGCGGTCGGCGTTTTACTGGCCGGATTGCCGCTGCTCGCACAAGTCGCGAGCTGCTTGGCGTTGGGCTTGAGTCTGGCGTATTACTGGCGCCCGACACCACCGACACGCCTGCGCTGTCACCGCGACGGTGCATTTGAAATCTGGCATGCGGCGGAGTGGCGATCGGCTCGCCTGGATGATGCCAGCGTGATCTGGCCCGGCTTCATCTGTTTGCGCCACAGTCAGGCGCGGCGGCGCGGGCGCTGCCTGCTGGTTCTGCCCGACAGCATACCGGCGGCGGACTTTCGTCGGTTGCGCATCTGGCTGCGTTGGCGTAGCGAGCGCGAAGCCGCAAAACGCCCCCGCGACGGCGATTCACCCGATCAATATCGATAATTCAGGCTGTTCGACAACCAGGGATTGCCGTTGAAGGTTCGCGCCGGCAATTGCTTCCAGGCCTCGCCATTCGAGGTGGAGGTTGCACGGCCGGCGCCCCCCCGGTAAGGGTCGATGGCTCGCGTCATGCTGTCCCGCGACCCGAGATAGGCGCCCCAACGCTGCATTTTCCCGTCATGGGTCATGCGGTCATGAATACCTTGATAGAAGCGCGGGTCGACGCCCGCCGCCATCCAGCGCAGATATAAACGCGGGTCGGCGAATTCGGCCCAGTTCTTTGCTGTTCCAGGGTCAGCCAGCTTGCTGATGGAATGGCTATAGGTTTCCGGCATGACCGCGATCGAAGCCAGCGCCGTCATGAAGCGCGGTTCGGTGACGGCGTCCAGCCAAGCGGCAAACAGTTCCGGTTGCTTCATCGCCAAACCATTTTTGGTCGGATCTATCATGCGCGCCAACCAGGCTTCCGGTGTATCGGGAACAGACCGATGTTGCGTAGTGATGCCGTCTGACGCTGGCCGATCGGCCTCTACCGCCACCAAGCGATCTACAACGTAGCCATCAGCTCGCAGCACGGATTGAACATTGAGTTTCGCCAAACTGTTCTGCGCCGCCGACATGGGTTGTACCGGGGAAATTGACTCGGCGCGCACATTGGCGGCCAACACCAAACCTGCAATCAAGCCCACCAATGCAATCGGCTCGCGGCACTTCATCATGGAACCCGCTTCTGGATATCAAAATATTAGAAACATCTTAACATGCGCCGGAATTACAAAACAAAAGGGCGGAACCCTTGCGGGTTCCGCCCTTTTTGTTACTACCGAGCCGAGGCGATTACTTGGCGGCCGGAGCGGGAGCGGGGATGAAGCCGGCGAACGGGTTCGCGATGTTGCCGTAGGTGGCGGGATTCATCAGGCTACCCCAGGTACCGTAGGTAGCCGGGTTGGCGGCAGCGCCAGCCCACTGGGTGTAGAGGTTGGGGTTCAGCGGCGCCATCATCATGTTGACGTTGGCGGGAGCCAGAGGAGCCAGCGCCCAGTTGGCGTACATGTTGGGGTTCAGCGGCGCCATCATCATTTGCAGAACGCGCGGGTCCAGAGGAGCGGACAACCACTTCATGTACATGTTGGGGTTCAGCAGCGGAGCCATGGCGGCGGTGTAGAAGTTCGGGTCCAGGGAAGCAGCCAGCCACTTGGTGTACATGTTGGGGTCGAGGAAGCCGGCGTAGGCTTTCAGGATGGCGGGGTCCATGCTGGCCTGGGCCATCTTGGTGAAGGTGGCGGGGTCCATGCCCTTCTGCATCATGATGATGGCGGTAGCCGGGTCCATCAGATTGGTCATCGCGGCAACGGCAGCCTTGGGGTCTTGAGCGACTTCAGCAACCTTGGCGGGATCCAGCAATTGGGCAGCGGTGGATTCCGGGGTGGCGGCGGTCTGCGCGAACGCGGATTGGGCAATCAGGGCAAGAAACAAAGCGGAAAACTTTTTCATGGCAACAACTCCTAGGCGATTGAAAAGAAAGGCAGAAACCTGAACTACGGGGCGCAGTATAAGGAGCGGAATTAGAACATTCGATTATCCAAACAATGCGCCCAGTGTGGCGTGGATCACATGTTGCGAACATGCAACATCACCTTGCCGACAGCCTGAAGATTCCGTTGTTCAATCGCCGAGATAAGCTGCCCGGACTTGCGCGTCTTTGGCCAATTCCGCTGATCCGCCGGTCAATGTTATCTCGCCGCTTTCCATGACGTAGGCACGCTGACTGACCTGCAAAGCCAGGTTGGCATTCTGTTCAACCAGCAGTATGGTGACGCCATCGGCGGCGATGGCGGCGATGGTTTCATAGATCTTGCCGACCATTAACGGCGCCAGGCCCATGCTCGGCTCGTCGAGCAACAACAATCGCGGACGCCCCATCAGCGCGCGGGCGATGGCCAGCATCTGCTGCTCGCCGCCGGACAGCGTGCCGGCCAATTGTTTGCGACGCTCCGCGAGACGCGGAAACAAACCATAGGCATGCGCCAGATCAGCGCGCACCGCGTTCGGGTCGGTACGCAGATAGGCGCCCATATCGAGATTTTCGGCCACCGTCATGCGTCCGAAGATGCCGCGTCCTTCCGGCACCAGCGCCATGCCCCGCGCGGCGATGGCATGCGTGGGCAGATGCTGTAGCCGTTCACCCGCGAAGCTTATCTCGCCGTGCGGCTTGACCAGACCCATCAGGCCTTTCAGGGTGCTGCTCTTGCCGGCCCCATTGGCGCCGATCAGGCAGACCAGCTCGCCTTGCTCGACCTCGAAGTCGATTCCGCGCACGGCCTGGATACCACCATAAGCGACCTTCAAGCCGCGCACCCGCAGCAGACTCATGTCGGGGCCACCCCCAGATACGCCGCGATCACCGCCGCATCCTTCTGCACGCTGGCGGCATCGCCCTCGGCGATCTTGCGACCGTAGTCGAGCACCGCCACCCGATCACACAGCCCCATCACCAGTTTCACATCATGTTCGATCAGCAGCAGGGTGACACCGCCTTCGCGCACCCGCTGAAACAATTCACCCATTTGCCGCCGTTCGCTCGGGTTCATCCCCGCCACCGGTTCGTCCAGCGCCAGCAACTTGGGTTCGGTGGCCAGCGCCCGGGCTATCTCCAGCCGGCGCTGATCGCCATAAGCCAGATGCCCGGCCAGAGTGCGGTACTTGTTGGGCAACCCGACGTAATCCATCAGTTCGCGCGCGCGGTCGCGTATCGCCGCCTCTTCGGCGCGCGTCGCGCGATCGCGCAGTACCGCGCCGAGCAGGCCGCTGCTACTGCGCGGATGGCGGCCAACCATGACGTTCTCCAGCGCCGTCATATTGGCGAACAAGCGGATGTTCTGGAATGTTCGAGCGAAACCCTGTTTGACGATCTGATGCGGCTTCAACCCGCGCAACGCCGTCCCGTCCAGTGTCACCTCGCCAGCGGTCAGGCTGTACAACCCGGTCAGGCAATTGAACAGCGTGGTCTTGCCGGCGCCGTTCGGCCCGATCAGACCATAGATTTCGCCCGCCACCACATTCAACGTAACGTCTTCCAACGCCGCCAGGCCACCGAAACGCTTGGTCACCCGCGAGACCCGCAGCAAGGCAACCTGTGTCATGCTTTGGCGTCGTATAGGTCGGCCTGTTCCTGCTCGGCGACGCCATCCTTGGCGGCAAACTCTCGTCGCCGCACCCCCGAAGGCAGCAATCCGGCCGGCCGATAAAGCATCATCGCCACCAGCGCGACGCCAAACAGCAACATCCGCAGATCGGACGGATCGACCACGACATGGCCCAATGTCGCGCGTTGCAGGTCGCCCAGATAACGCAGCGCTTCGGGAATCACCGTCAGCAGCACCGCGCCGAGGATCACGCCGGGAATATTGCCCATGCCGCCCAGCACGATCATGCACAACACCAGGATGGATTCCCAGAGATTGAAACTTTCCGGGCTGATGAAGCCCTGGAATGCCGCGAACAGCCCGCCGGCGACACCGCCGAAGGTGGCGCCCATGGCGAATGCCAGCAGTTTCATGTTGCGCGTGTTGATGCCCATCGCGGCGGCGGCGATCTCGTCTTCGCGAATCGCCGCCCAGGCGCGGCCGATGCGCGAATCCTGCAAGCGCATGGCGATGAAGATCGCCAACAGGGTAAACGCCAGGAACAGGTAGTAGTAGAAGTAGGTCGGCGGAAAGGTCATGCCGAAGATGTGCAGCGGCTTGCCGAAGGAAAAGCCGGCGATGCTGACCGGATCGATCAGGTTCATGCCTTGCGGGCCGTTGGTGAGATTGAACGGCGCGTTGAGGTTGTTCAGGAAAATACGAATGATCTCGCCGAATCCGAGCGTGACGATCGCCAGATAGTCGCCGCGCAGCCGCAGCGTCGGCGAACCCAGCAGCACGCCGAACAAGCCGGCCAGCATCGCGCCGATCGGCAGCACCAGCCAGAACGGCAGATGCAGGCCGAAATGCGGACTGGCCAGCCAGGCATACAGATAGGCGCCGATGGCGTAGAACGCGATGTACCCCAGATCGAGCAGACCGGCATAGCCGACCACGATGTTCAGGCCAATCGCCAGCAGAATGTACAGCAAGACGAAATCCAGCACCCGCACCCAGGAATTGCCCAGACCAAAGCCCATCAGGAACGGCAGCACCGCCAGCAGCACCGCCAGCAGCACGGCGGTGAGTCGCGGCCGTTGGCGGAATTCTCGCAAAACCCGATTCATGCCGACCGATCAAGCACGATTCGCCACCCGTTCGCCGAGCAGGCCGGATGGCCGGAACACCAGCACGGCGATCAGCACGAAGAAGGCGAAAACGTCCTGGTAATGGCTACCGAGAAAGCCGCCGGTGATGTCGCCGATATAGCCGGCGCCCAAGGCCTCGATGACCCCCAGCAACAGGCCGCCGAGCATGGCGCCGGCGATATTGCCGATGCCGCCCAGCACCGCCGCCGAAAACGCTTTCAGGCCCAGCATGAAACCCATGTAGTAATGCGCCAGTCCGTAATAGGCGCTGACCATCACCCCGGCGATGGCGGCGATCGCCGCGCCGATGATGAAGGTGGCGGAAATCACCCGATCGACGTTGACCCCCATCAATCCGGCGACTTCCTTGGATTGCGCGGTGGCGCGCATGGCGCGGCCGAGTCGGGTGCGCTCGACGAGGATCCACAGTCCGGCCATGATCGAAACGGCCAGCGCCATGATGACGATCTGCAACAGGCTGATGTGCGCGCCGAGTAACTCGAACTGCATGGTCGGCAGCAAGGGCGGGAAAGACACGTACTGGCGACCCCAGATCAGCATGGCGAGATTCTGCAGAATGATCGACACGCCGATCGCGGTGATCAGCGGCGCCAGGCGCGGGGCTTTGCGCAGCGGCCGATAGGCGACCTTTTCGATGCTGAAGGCGAGCAGCATGCAGGCCGGAATCGCCACCAATATGCCGCCCAGCACCACCAGGATACCGGGCAGATCCGGCGCCACCCCGACCAGCAGCCCGATCACCGTCAGCGCCACCATCGCGCCGATCATGGTCACCTCGCCATGCGCGAAGTTGATCAGCTCCAATATGCCGTAGACCATGGTGTAGCCGAGCGCCACCAGCGCGTAGATGCTGCCCAGCACCAAGCCGTTGACCAGCTGTTGGATGAAGATGTCCATTTGTTCGACGCTAGTAGCGAGGGGCTAGTGGCTAACGCTAGCCGCGACTCGCCAGTTACCGGATCAATTGACCGTTTCCAGCACCTGCCAGGCGCCGTCCCTGACCTCATACAGGGTCACGGCGCCGCCGACGGTATCGCCCTTGGCATCAAATTTCACCGGGCCGCTGACGCCTTGCAGATCGGTATTGGGCAATTCGGCCAGGACCTTGGCCGGCTCGGCCGAATCAGCCCGCTGCATGGCGGTGACCAAGGCGTACACGGCATCGTAGGCGTAGGGCGCATAGACCTGGATGACGCCATACTTGGCTTCGAACTTGCCGCGGAATTCCGGCCCGCCGGGCATCGAATCGATCGGCAGTCCCGGCGACGAGGCCACCACGCCTTCGGCGTCGGCCCCGGCCAGCTTGACGAAATTCGCGTTTTGCAGGCCGTCACCGCCCAGCATCCGAGCGGTCAAGCCCAGGCTTTTCATCTGCTTGGCCATCGGTCCGCCCTGCGGGTCCATGCCGGCAAAAAAGATCAGGTCCGGCGCCTTGCCCTTGATGCTGGTCAGAATGGCGCTGAAGTCGGTGGCCCGGTCATTGGTGAATTCACGCGCGACCATCACGCCGCCGACGGCGCGCGCGGCTTTCTCGAACTGATCCGCCAAGCCCTGGCCGTACGCCGTGCGGTCGTCGATGATGGCGATCTTCCGCGCGCCCATCTTGTTCACCGCAAATTCGCCCAACGCCTTGCCCTGCTGCGCATCGTTGGCCATCACCCGGTAAGCGGTTTTGTAGCCCTGCGCGGTATAGGCCACGGCGGTGGCGGACGGCGAAATCTGCGGGATGCCGGCATCGTGGTAAATCTTCGAAGCGGGGATGGTGGTACCCGAGTTCAGGTGGCCGATCACCGCCACCACGCCGGCATCGACCAGCTTCTGGGCGACGATGGTGGCGGTCTTGGGTTCCGCCTGATCGTCCTCGCCGAGCAATTCCAGCTTCACCTTCTTGCCACCCAGTTCCAGGCCCTTGGCATTGATTTCATCCACGGCCAATCGAGCGCCGTTTTCATTGTCCTTGCCGATATGGGTCTGCGGGCCGGTCAGCGGCGCGACGGAACCGATTCTGATCACCTCGCCGCCGGCGCCGTCTTTCTTGCCGCATCCGCCGATACCCAACGCCAAAGTCAGCGTCAGGGCGGAAACAACCAATTTGCTGGATTGCATCTCGATACTCCGGGAAAGCCTGGAAAACCGCCGATTTATATCACACCGGCCGCCGCCGCCCCAGCCAATAAAAAAGCCGCGCGAGTTTGCCCTCGCGCGGCTTTGGCTTGCCTGCAAGGCAAACTTACATGGCCAGAATCCAGGCAGCCAATTTCTTCGCGTTGTCGTCGGACACCTGCGGGTGCGGGGGCATCGGCACTGGTCCGAAGACGCCCTTGCCGCCCTTCTTGATCACGGTCACGATGTGATCGGCGGCCTTGGCATCGCCCTTGTACTTCTTGGCGACATCCTGGAACGACGGACCAACGACTTTCTTGGCGACCTGGTGGCAACTCAAGCAGGCGCTTTTCTTGGCCAAATCCATATCGGCGGAAGCAACGCCAGCACTCATGGCGAGAACAGCGGCTGCGACAATTACGATAGCTTTCATATTGATTCTCCTATATTGACAAAGGCAACTCGCGTTGCGCGGCGGATGTTACTGGACCGCTTGATTACTGAAAATAGTCAAAAGATCAGGTAATTGGACTATTTCAGGCAAGCATCTAACGCTATCGCAAACCGTTGCGTTGACCCTCGTTTGCTCGATATAGCGCAGATTGGTAGGAATTTCCCGGCCAGTGCTGGTTGGTTTGAACAACAGCGCCAGGTCATCGACCGCTTTGTCAGCCGCCCGCTTCCATTCCGAGACCTCCGGCTCCGGCCCGCGCAACACAATGACCGCCGGCGGCGTCAGGATACCGGCCAGCGTCCGCAGCAAGCTCGGGTAGGCGGCCGGCTGTTCCAGCAGCGCCGCATGGAACGCCCGTAGCGTACGCTCCGCCGCTTCCAGATAGCGCGCGTCATCAAGCAGACGCCCAAGCCGCAGCAAGGCCTGGGCGGCGATGCCGTTGCCGGATGGCGTGGCGTTGTCGTAGCCGGGTTTGGCGCGAAGGATCAGTTGCTCGTGATCGTGGCTGGTGAAGAACAAACCGCCGGCCTCGGCATCCTCGAAATGCAGCAGCAGCGCATCCGCCAATTGCCGCGCCCGGATCAGGTCGGCATCGCGCCACTCGGCTTGCAGCGACTCCAGCAGCGCATCGAGCACAAATGCGTAGTCGTCGAGATAGCCGTTATGCCGCGCCCGGCCTTGCTGACAGGACGCCGCCAGTCGCTGCCGCCGCCACACCGCCTGGAACAAGGCATCCATCGCGCCTTGCGCCTGACTCACCCAGTCGGCGCGGCCAAAGCGCCGCCCGGCGCGCAGCAGTCCCTTGATCATCAAGCCATTCCAACTGGTCAGCAGTTTGTCATCGCGGCCCGGCCGAACCCGGCTTGCGCGCGCCGCGAACAGTTTGCCGCGCGCGCTTGCCAGGCGCGCGGCGAGTTCGGCTTCCGGCAACCCGTCACGCGTCGCGGCTTCCGCGGGCGTCAGCAACAACTCCAGATGCCAGGCGCGATCCTCGAAATTCGGCGCCTTGTCCAGCCCCCAGCAAACCCGCGCGGCGGCAAATTCCTCGGCGCTCAACAATGCCTCGATCTCGGCCGTCGACCAGACATAGAACTTGCCTTCCTCATGTTCCGAATCGGCGTCCAGCGCGGCGAAGTACAGCCCTTCCGGGGAAGTCATCTCGTGCCACAGCCAGCCGACGATACCCTCAGCCGCCCGCGCCAGCAGCGGGTTGCCGGTGCGCGCCCAGGCGTCGGCATACAAACCCAGCAGCGGCCCGTTGTCGTACAACATTTTCTCGAAATGCGGTATGCACCAGCGTTCATCCGTCGAATAGCGAAAGAAGCCGCCGCCGAGCTGGTCCATCAAGCCGCCCCGCGCCATTTTTTCCAAGGTCAACAACGCCTTGCCGCGCGCCTCGGCGTCATTCGACCAGAACAGGAATTCCAGCTCGGCCGGGCGGGGAAACTTCGGCGCCCGGCTGAAGCCGCCATGAACCGGGTCGAAGCCGCGCAGAATGTCGGCCACGGCGGCATTGATCGGCGTCGCATCCAGATCGCCGACGCCGGCACTCCGCGCCTCACTGTCAGCCAATGCGGCGCGCAACGCCGCATTCTGCGCGACGATGTCGGCGCGCTGGGTGTTCCAGGCGTGCTCCACGCCATGCAGCACTTGCATGAAGCTGGGCAGGTTGTAGCGCGCCTGTTTCGGGAAATAAGTACCACCGAAGAACGGCGTGCCGTCCGGCGCCAGAAACATCGTCAACGGCCAACCGCCGCCGCGCCGACTCAGCATCTGCAACGCGGTCTGGTATATCTGGTCGAGGTCGGGCCGTTCTTCGCGGTCCACCTTGATGCAGACGAAATGCGGATTCAGCAGCGCCGCAACCTCGGCATCCTCGAACGACTCGCGCGCCATGACATGGCACCAGTGACAAGTGGAATAGCCGATCGACAGCAAAATCGGCTTGTCCTCATCCAGCGCCCGCGCCAACGCCGACGGCCCCCAGGCCTGCCAATCAACCGGGTTGTCGGCATGTTGCAGCAAATATGGGCTGGTTTCCCGGGCAAGCTGGTTGGGCATGGCGCACTCCGCAAGACAGGCCGCCAGTGTATCTTTGTCGACTCATTTTGTCGGGATTGGCCCCACCGCCGACCGGTCAAAGCGCTTGCAGCAGGTCCAGCGCCACCTCCGCCATCAAACGCATTTCCGGTTCCTCGATGACGTAGGGCGGCATGAAATACACGCTGTTGCCGATCGGTCGAATGAACAGACCGCGCGCCAGGGCTTGCTGGTGGAAGCGGGCGCTGAATCCGGCATCGACATCCGTCACGTCAAATGCCCAGATCATGCCCAGATGGCGCAGGTGGCGGACGCGCGGATGCGCCGCAAGCGGGGCGAGCAATTGGTTGAAACGAGCCGCCTTGACGCGATTGCGCGCCAGGATCTGGTCCGACTCGAAAATGTCCAGCACCGCCAGCGCGGCGCGGCAGGCCAGCGGGTTGCCGGTATAGGAATGCGAGTGCAGGAAGCCGCGCGCGGTGGCGTCGGCGTAGAACGCGGCATAGATCTCGTCGCGGGTGAGCACGCATGACAGCGGCAGATAACCACCGGTAATGCCTTTCGACAGACACAGAAAATCCGCCCGGATGCCGGCCTGTTCGCAGGCGAACAACGTGCCGGTGCGACCGAAGCCGACCGCTATCTCGTCGGCGATCAGATGCACTTCGTATTCGTCGCACAACTCGCGCAGCCGGGTCAGGTAGATCGGGTGATACATGGCCATGCCGGCGGCGCCCTGAACCAACGGTTCGACGATCACCGCGGCGGTGGTATCCGCGCATTCGGCGAGAAAATCCTGCATCTGGGCGATTGCTCGCCAGGCATAGGCCTCCGCCGACTCCTCGACCTCGGCCAGACGCCAGTCGGGGCTGATCACCTGATGCGAATGGCGCAGCAACGGCGCGTAGACATCCTTGAACAGCGCGACATCGGTAACCGACAACGCGCCCAGGGTTTCACCGTGGTAACCGTTTTGCAGGCTGACATAGCCGGTCTTGTGCGGCCGTCCACGGTTGCGCCAGAAGTGAAAGCTCATCTTCAGCGCGATTTCGGTGGCGCTGGCGCCATCGGAACCGTAGAAGGCGTGCCCCAGACCGCTCAGACGCGCGAGCCGTTCCGAAAGCTCGACCACCGGCGCATGCGTGCAGCCAGCCAACATGACATGCTCGATACGCCCCAACTGATCGATGATCGCCGCGTTGATGCGCGGGTTGGCATGGCCGAACAGATTCACCCACCATGAGGAAATGCCGTCCAGGTAGCGCCGGCCATCGTGGTCGATCAGCCAGGCGCCTTCGCCACGCGCCACGGCCAGCGGCGGCATCCGCTCCAGATGCTTCATCTGCGTGCAGGGATGCCAAACCGCGGCGCGGCTGCGTCCAAGCCAGTCCTCGTTGCTCATGGGATGCGGCTTCCAAGTGACTTATTGAAAAAAGCCTTTCGACAGCAGTTCCATGGTCAGCAGACGATAGTCGTGCGCGCCCGGCGAGTCGGCGGAGTAGGCGAAGATGTCCATGCCATGCGCCGGGCTTTCGGACAGCGCCGGATCGTCCGGTATTCGGGTGTCGCACAGATTGTCGCCATAGCGGCTCTTGAGGCTGGCCAGCGCCTCGCGACACAGCGGCCGGGTTTCGTCGAAACGCGTCAATACCACGCGGCGCTGGATGCGACGTTTGAGCGGGCCTTCCAGCACGTTTAGCGCCAGATCGAGTCGGTTCAGGCCCTGGATCGCCAGATAATCGGCGGTGACCGGTATCAATACCCGATCGGCGGCATACAAGGCGTTGAGCGACAGCACCCCCAAAGCCGGGGCGCAATCGATCAGGATAGGCGCGTCGTCCCAGGCCAGCGAGGCATCCAGCCCGCGCTTCAGTGTGCCGGCCACGCCCGGCGTGGCGCCGAGCAGGGCGTCGATCTTGGACAAGTCGGGATGCCCGGGCAGCAGTCGAATCTGGTTGCCCAGGCGGCGCATGACCCGGTCCAGCGGAATGTGGTCACGAAAAAAGGCCGCCGTCGTCGCGCTGCTCTGCAAATTTCTGACTCCCAGCGCCAGGCTGACATGCGCCTGCGGATCAAGGTCGATCACCACCGGCTTGCGATCCAGCAACGCCAGAGAGGCCGCGACGTTGAGCGTGGTCGTGGTCTTGCCGACACCGCCCTTCTGATTGAATACCGCGATGACTGTCATTCAGCTTGCTCCAACGGGGGTTATTCGACAGTAACCGATTTCGCCAGGTTGCGCGGCTGATCGACATCGGTGCCCTTGAGAATCGCGACGTGATAGGCCAGCAATTGCAGCGGGATACTGTAGACGATAGGCGCGGTACCGGGATGGATATCGGCCAGCGTCAGGTTCTGGTAATGATCAAGGCCGATTCTGACGTTGTGGTCGGAGAACAGGAACAACTCGCCGCCGCGCGCCCGCACTTCCTGCAAGTTGGACAGCACCTTGTCCAGCAACGGGTCGTCCGGCAGCGCGCAGATCACCGGCATATCCGCATCGACCAGCGCCAGCGGACCGTGTTTCAGCTCACCGGCGGGATAGGCCTCGGCGTGGATGTAAGAGATTTCCTTCAGCTTCAGCGCGCCTTCCAGCGCGATCGGATAGAACGGCCCGCGCCCGAGGAACAGCGCGTGGTGCTTGTCGGCAAAAGCTTCGGCCATGGTCTTGATGGCGTCCGACAAGGACAGCACGACTTCGACCTGGCGTGGCAAGGCGTGCAGTTCATTGACCAGCCGAGTCTCGTCATCCACCGACAAACCATGGCGCCGAGCCAGCGCGATCACCAGCAAACGCAAGGCGGTCAACTGGGTGGTGAAGGCCTTGGTCGAGGCGACGCCGATTTCCGGCCCGGCGCGGGTCATCAACGCCACATCGGATTCGCGCGTCAGCGACGATTCCGGCACATTGCAGATGGTCAGCGAGCCGACGTAACCGGCCTGTTTGGCGTAGCGCAGCGCCGCCAGCGTGTCGGCGGTTTCACCGGATTGCGAGATCGACAGGAACACCGTGTCCGGCGGCACCACGACTTTGCGGTAGCGGTATTCGCTGGCCACTTCGACGCTGCACGGAATGCCGATTTCTTCCAGCCAGTAACGCGCCACCAGACCGGCGTGATAACTGGTACCACAGGCGATGATATGTACGCCGCGGGTCTTGTCGAGCAAGGTCTTGGCTTCATGGCCAAAGCTTTCCTCCAGCAACCGCCCCTTGTGGATGCGGCCTTCCAGCGTTTCGGCGATGACCGAAGGCTGTTCGAAAATCTCTTTCAGCATGTAATGCTGATACGGCCCCTTGTCGGCGGTCGACGCGGACAGATGCGACAGGCGCTCCGGCCGCTCGACCGGATTGCCGGCGACATCGAATATCCGCACGCCATCGCGGCGGATCTCGGCGACATCGCCTTCCTCCAGGAAGATGAAGCGCTGAGTGACCGGCAGCAATGCGAACACGTCGGAGGCGATGAAATTTTCACCAACCCCCAGACCGATCACCAACGGACTGCCGGCGCGGGCGACGACCAGACTGTCGGCGTCCTGTGGCGAACAGACGGCGAGGCCATAGGCGCCGACCAGTTGCTTGATCGCCTTCCGCACCGCGCGCAGCAGGTCGGGTTCGTCTTGCCGCAGATGCGCGAGCAGATGGGCGATGACTTCGGTATCGGTTTCCGAGGTGAAGACATAGCCCTGGGCTTGCAGTTCGGCGCGCAGTTCGGCATGGTTTTCAATGATGCCGTTATGCACCACCGCCACTTTTTCGCCACTCATGTGCGGGTGCGCGTTGCGTTCCGCCGGCATGCCGTGTGTCGCCCAGCGCGTGTGGGCGATGCCCAGTGTGCCGTCCACCGGCTCGGTTTCCAGCAACTGGCGCAGCATCGCCACCTTGCCGACCGCGCGGATGCGGCCCAGTGTGCCATCCGCCCGCCGCACGGCGATGCCGGCCGAGTCGTAGCCGCGATATTCCAGGCGTTGCAAACCCTCGATCAGGATGGGCACAACATTGCGTTGAGCGATGGCGCCGACGATGCCGCACATGGGAAGACTCCAGTTATTTCTTGATTTTCATCGGCCGTTGCCAACCGGTGAGGGTGAGTTGCTTGGCGCGCGACAGCGTCAATTGACCAGCCGGCGCATCCTTGGTCAGCGTGGTGCCGGCGCCCAGCGTCGCGCCCTTGCCCACCGTCACCGGTGCAACCAATTGCGTATCCGAGCCGATGAAGGCGTCGTCCTCGATCACCGTGCGGTGCTTGTTGACGCCATCGTAATTGCAGGTGATGGTGCCGGCGCCGATATTGACCTTGCTGCCTACGGTCGCGTCGCCGACATAGGACAAGTGGTTGATCTTGGAATTGCAACCGACCTGGGCATTCTTCAATTCGACAAAGTTGCCGATATGGGTTTCTTCCGCCAGTTCGGTGCCCGGGCGCAACCGCGCATACGGCCCGATCACGGCGTTGGCGCCGACCTTGGCGCCTTCCAGATGGCAGTACGGCTTGAGCCGCACACCGGCGGCCAGTGCGACATTTTTCAGTACGCAGTTGGCGCCGATCTGTACGCCGTCGCCCAGCACCACGTCGCCTTCGAATATCGCGTTGATGTCGATCAACACATCGCGGCCACAAGTCAGCGTGCCGCGAATGTCAATGCGCGCCGGATCGATCAGCGTCACGCCATCGTTCATCAGCCTGTGCGCCAGGTTGCGCTGGTGCAGCCGCTCCAGTTCGGCCAATTGCGCGCGGCTGTTGATACCCAGCACCTCCCACTCCGCCGCCGGATGACAGGGAATCACTCGTTCGCCCTCGGCGGCGGCCATGCCGATCACATCGGTCAGGTAGAACTCGCCCTGCGCGTTGTTGTTGTCCAATCGAGACAACCATCCCGCCAGCTTGCCGGCCGGCAAGCAAAGAATGCCGGTGTTGACTTCGCTGATCGCCAGTTGTTCGGCGGTGGCGTCCTTCTGTTCGACGATGCGCTCGACCTGACCGCGCGCGTTGCGCACGATGCGGCCATAACCGCTGGGATTGGCGAGTTGCACCGTCAGCAAGGCAATCGCGCCTTCGCGCGCGATCAAGGTCATTTCCTGCAAGGTTTCCGGCCGGGTCAGCGGTACGTCGCCATACAGGATTAGACACAGCGCGGCGGGGTCGAGATACGGCACGGCCTGCTGCACGGCATGACCGGTGCCGAGTTGCGGCTCCTGTCTGGCCCAGGCCAGGTCCGGACGGGCGATGGCTTGCGGCAGTATTTCACCGCCGTGACCGTAGATCACGCAGATGGCTTGCGGCGCGAGTTGATCCGCCGCCGCCAGCACATGTGCCAGCAGCGGCTTGCCGGCCAACGGATGCAACACCTTGGGCAGATCGGACTTCATCCGGGTGCCCTTGCCGGCGGCGAGGATGACGATATTCAGCGGGGGATTCATGTGTCGGCGCGGCGCGCGGAGGGCCTGGAACGCGCGTAAGTATAAACAGCGCCTTCGTGCTTTGTCTGGCTTGGCCGGAAAGAAAAACGGCAGCCTTTAGCTGCCGTTCTACGGGGATATTGCACGTGATCAGCTTCTGATCTTGCGCAGCTTCTGAATCGCCTGCAATTGCGCCACGGCTTCCGCCAGTTCGGCCTGGGCGCGCGCGTAATCCATCGACGAGGAACGATTCTTCATCGCCTCTTCCGCTTGACGCTTGGCTTCCAGTACCCGCGCTTCGTCCAGGTCGGCGCCGCGCGCGGCGGTATCGGACAGGATGGTGATGACGCCGGGCTGCACTTCGAGGATGCCGCCGGACACGTAGATCAGATCTTCTTCCGCGCGGTCCGGCGATTTGATCCGCACCGAACCGGGCTTCAAACGTGACAGCAGCGGTGTATGGCGAGGATAGATGCCGACCTCGCCCATTTCGGCGGGCGCGATCACGTACTCGGCCAATCCCGAGTAAACGGCGGCTTCCGCGCTGACGATATCGACATGAAGGGTCATGGGCATGACTTTACATCCTTATTGAATGGTCTTCGCCTTTTCCACCGCTTCGTCGACGGTACCGACCATGTAGAAGGCCTGTTCCGGCAAGTGGTCGTATTCGCCGTTGACGATGGCCTTGAAGTTGGCGATGGTCTCCTTCAGCGTGACGTACTTGCCGGCCGCGCCGGTAAACACTTCGGCGACGAAGAACGGCTGCGACAGGAAACGCTGGATCTTGCGCGCGCGCGCCACCGCCAGCTTGTCTTCCGGTGACAGTTCGTCCATGCCCAGAATGGCGATGATGTCGCGCAATTCCTTGTAGCGCTGCAGCGTGGCCTGCACCTGACGGGCGACGCTGTAGTGTTCTTCGCCGACGACCAACGGGTCGAGCTGGCGCGAGGTTGAATCGAGCGGATCGACGGCCGGGTAGATGCCCAGTTCGGCAACCTGACGGCTCAGCACCAGGGTAGCGTCCAGGTGGGCGAAGGTGGTCGCCGGCGACGGGTCGGTCAAGTCATCGGCGGGCACGTAGACGGCCTGGAACGACGTGATGGAACCGGTGCGGGTGGAGGTGATGCGCTCTTGCAGGGCGCCCATTTCCGAAGCCAGCGTGGGCTGGTAGCCCACGGCGGACGGCATCCGGCCGAGCAGCGCCGAAACTTCGGTACCGGCCAGCGTGTAACGGTAGATATTGTCGACGAAGAACAGCACATCGCGGCCTTCGTCGCGGAAATATTCGGCCATGGTCAGACCGGTCAGCGCCACGCGCAGACGGTTGCCCGGCGGTTCGCTCATCTGGCCGTAAACCAGCGCGACCTTGTCCAGCACGCCGCCTTCCTTCATCTCGTGATAGAAGTCGTTGCCCTCACGGGTCCGCTCACCGACGCCGGCGAACACCGAGTAGCCGCTGTGCTCGACGGCGATGTTGCGGATCAGCTCCATCAGCGTCACGGTCTTGCCGACGCCGGCGCCGCCGAACAGGCCGACTTTGCCGCCCTTGGCGATCGGCATGATCAGGTCGATGACCTTGATGCCGGTTTCCAGAATTTCCACGTTCGCCGCCTGATCGGCATAGGCGGGCGCCTTGCGATGGATTGGCATGCGGGATTCTTCGCCGATCGGACCGGCTTCATCGACCGGTTCGCCGAGCACATCCATGATGCGTCCCAGCGTCGCCTTGCCAACCGGCACGGAAATCGCCGATCCGGTGTTTTTCACGGCGGCGCCGCGCTTCAGCCCATCGGTCGAGCCCATGGCGATGGTGCGGACGATACCGTCGCCCAGTTGTTGCTGCACCTCGAACGTCAGCGGCGGGGTTTCCATCTTGATCGCGTCATAGACCTTGGGCAGAGATCCACGGGGGAACTCCATGTCTACCACCGCGCCGATGATCTGTACGATTTTTCCTTCGGTCATGGCATTCATTCCTAGCTAATTTCGAATCTGTTAAACGTCGGAGTGGATCAAACGGCCGATGCGCCGGCGACGATTTCGGAGATTTCCTGGGTAATCGCGGCCTGACGGGTCTTGTTGTAAACCAGCTTGAGTTCGTCCACGACGGTCTTCGCGTTGTCGGACGCGGCTTTCATCGCCACCATCCGGGCGGACTGTTCGCATGCCAGGTTTTCCGCGACGGCCTGGTAGATCAGCGCCTCGATATAACGCACCATCAGACTGTCCACGACGCTCTTGGCTTCCGGCTCATAGATGTAATCCCAATGGTGCTCGGCTTTCTCCACGGCCTCCGCGGCGTTGAGCGGCAGCAACTGGGTCAGCATCGGTTCCTGCTTCATGGTCGAGACAAACTTGCTGTAGACCAGATACAGCGCGTCGATGCGACCTTCCTTGTAGGCATCGAGCATGACCTGCACCGGCCCGATCAAGCGTTCCATGTGTGGCGTATCGCCTATACCGGTTAGCTGCGAAGCAATGTTGGCGCCCAGGCGCTGCATGAAACCCAGGCCCTTGTTGCCGACCACACTGACATCGACTTCGATCTTTTCGTCTTGCCAGGTTTTCATCTGATTCAGCGCCATACGCAGGGCGTTGGTGTTGAGACCGCCGCACAAACCCTTGTCGGTGGTCACCAGAATCAGACCGACGCGCTTGATGGTTCCACGTGAAACAACGAATGGGTGTCGATATTCCGGATGCGCCTGACTGAAGTGCGCGGCGACCCGGCCGATTTTCTCGGCGTACGGGCGCGCATGCCGCATGCGATCCTGCGCTTTGCGCATCTTGGCGGCGGCGACCATTTCCATGGCGCGAGTGATCTTGCGCGTGTTTTCGACGCTCTTGATCTTGCTGCGAATTTCCTTGCCGGCGGCCATGCTTTTTCTCGTCCGTCAGTAGTTGATCAGTAAGCCGCGCTGGCCTTGAAGTCGTCGATCGCGGCGGAGAGCTGCTTCTCGGCTTCACCATCCAGATCGCCGGTGCTCTGCAGCTTGTCCATGATCGCCGCGTATTTGCTCTTGATGAACGATTGCAGCGCGGATTCGAAGGCCAGCGCGCGTTTCACCTCGACGTCATCCATATAGCCGCGATTGACGGCGAACAGGGTGACCGCCATCTCGGCGACGTTGAGCGGCGAATACTGGAACTGCTTCATCAGTTCGGTAACCATCTTGCCGCGCTCCAACTGCTTGCGCGTGGCTTCGTCGAGGTCGGAGGCGAACTGGGCGAAAGCGGCCAGTTCACGATACTGCGCCAGCGCCAGGCGAATACCGCCACCCAGCTTCTTGATCACCTTGGTCTGCGCCGCGCCACCCACCCGCGACACCGACAGACCGGCGTTGATGGCGGGACGAATACCGGCGTTGAACAAATCGGATTCGAGGAAGATCTGGCCGTCGGTAATCGAAATCACGTTGGTCGGCACGAAGGCGGAAACGTCGCCGGCCTGGGTTTCGATGATCGGCAGGGCGGTCAGCGAACCGGTCTGGCCTTTGACGGCGCCATTGGTCTTCTTCTCGACGAAGTCGGGATTGACGCGGGCGGCACGCTCCAGCAGGCGCGAGTGCAGGTAGAACACGTCGCCAGGGTAGGCTTCGCGGCCCGGTGGACGACGCAGCAACAGGGAAATCTGACGATAGGCCCAGGCCTGCTTGGTCAGATCGTCATAAACGATCAAGGCATCACGACCGCTGTCGCGGAAGTATTCGCCCATCGTGCAACCGGCGTAGGGCGCGATGAACTGCATCGCCGCCGGATCGGAGGCGGTGGCGGCGACGATGATGGTGTGCGCCATGGCGCCGTGCTCTTCCAGCTTGCGCACGACATTGGCGATACTCGATGCCTTCTGGCCGACGGCGACGTAGATACACAGTACGCCGGTGCCCTTCTGGTTGATGATCGCGTCGATCGCCACGGCGGTCTTGCCGGTCTGGCGGTCGCCGATGATCAGCTCGCGCTGGCCGCGGCCCACCGGCACCATGGCGTCGATCGCCTTGAGTCCGGTCTGCATCGGCTGCGACACCGACTGACGCGCGATTACGCCGGGCGCGATCTGCTCGATCGGAGCGGTGGTCGGACAATCGACCGGGCCTTTGCCGTCGATCGGCTGACCCAGCGCGTTGACCACGCGCCCCAGCAACGCCTCGCCGACCGGCACTTCGAGAATGCGGCCGGTGCACTTGACCGTGTCGCCTTCCGAGATATGTTCGTATTCACCCAGAACCACGGCGCCGACCGAGTCGCGCTCCAGGTTCAAGGCCATGCCGAAGGTGTTGCCGGGGAATTCCAGCATTTCGCCTTGCATGACTTCGGCCAGACCGTGCACGCGCACGATGCCGTCGGTGACGGAGACCACGGTCCCCTGGGTACGCAGTTCAGAACCCGCCTCCATGTTCTGGATGCGGCTTTTGATCAGCTCACTGATTTCAGACGAATTGAGTTGCATGGGAACTCCAAATTTCCTAATTAAGCTTTCAGGGTGACGGCCAGGGCTGCCAGCCCGCCGCGCACCGACGCATCCATGACTTCATCGCCGACCTGGATCACGACGCCGCCGATGAGTGCTTCATCCAATGATTGCGTGGCGTTGACCCGCCGACCGAACTTGCCTTCCAGGCGCGCCACCAGACCCGCCATCTGTTCGACATCGAGCGGAAACGCGCTGGTGATGTGGGCCGCCAGTTCACCGCCCTGCTCCGCTTTCAACGCTTCGAACAACGCGACTATTTCCGGCAGCAGGTTGAGACGCTTGTTTTCCACCAGCAGGCGCGCCAGGTTGTCACCCTCGGCGCCGAGCTTGTCGGCACAAACTCCCAGAACCACTTCGGCGACGCGCGCCGCCGGGATCGACGGGTTGCCGGCCAGATCCTGAATCCGCGCATCGCCGGCGACCAAGCCGAGCAAGCCCAGTCGCTCTGACCACGCGTCCCAGGCGCCGGCTTCAGCGGCCAGTTTGCCGATGGCTTCGGCGTAGGGGCGAGCTAAGGTTGCACGTTCCATATCAGAGCTCGTTCTTGATGGCTTCCAGGAGATCGGCGTGGGCTTGCGCGTTGACTTCACGACGCAACACCTTGCCGGCTCCCGCCACAACCAGCGCGGCCACTTCGCCACGTAGCGCTTCACGTGCCCGGTGCGATTCCTGCTCGATCTCCGCCTTGGCGGAAGTGATCAACCGATCGCCTTCTTCCTTGGCGGTGCCCTTGGCTTCCTCGACGATCTGCATGGCGCGTTTTTCCGCCTGCGCGATGATGTCGGAAGCTTTCAGCTTGGCGTCATGCAGGGTTTCGCTGGCGCGTTTGGCGGCCAGTTCCAGCTCATGCTTGCCACGATCCGCGGCGGCCAGGCCGTCGGCGATCTGCTTCCTGCGGACTTCCAGTGCACTGACGATAGGCGGCCATACGAACTTCATGCAGAACCATACGAATATGGCGAAGGTAATGGACTGCCCAATCAGGGTCATATTGATGTTCATGACCGCTCCTCTTGCGGGTTATTGCGGTGGGTGATCAGGCCGCAACCGCGAAGAGGACGTACATGGCCAGACCGACGGCGATCATCGGCACCGCATCGACCAGACCCATGACGATGAAGAACTGGGTACGCAGCATCGGGATCAGTTCCGGTTGACGCGCGGCGCCTTCCAGGAAACGGCCACCGAGGATACCGATACCGATGGATGCACCGAGGGCGCCCAGACCCATCATGATGGCGCCGGCGATGAACAGCAGAGCTTGAACTTCAGTCATTTGGTTACTCCTGTATCAACAATATAAAAAATTTTAATGGTGTTCCTGATGCGCCATGTCCAGATAGACGATGGTCAACGTCATGAAGATGAAGGCCTGCAAGGTGATGATCAAAATATGGAAGACCGCCCACGCCCATTGCAGTACACCGCCGGTAAGCGCCAGTACGGCGCCGCCGGAGAACATGATGGCGATCAGGATGAAGATCATTTCACCGGCATACATGTTGCCGAACAACCGCAGCGCCAGCGACACCGGCTTGGCGATCAGGTTGACGCCCTCGAGCAGCAGATTGGCCGGCATGCCCCATTTACCGAACGGCTGCAGGGTCAATTCACCAAGAAACCCGCCGGCGCCTTTCATTTTGATGCTGTAGTAGATCACCAGCGCGAACACCGTCAGAGACATGCCGAAGGTTGCATTCGGGTCGGTGGTCGCAACCACTTTCATATAGGGCAGACCCAACGCGCTCGCCAACCCGGGAATCCAGTCGATGGGCAGCAGATCCATCAGATTCATCAGGAAAACCCAGATGAAGATGGTCAACGCCAGCGGCGCGACCATCGGATTGCGCGCGGTAAAGGAGCCTTTGACGCTGGAATCGATGAACTCGACGATCCATTCGACAAAATTCTGTAGCCCGTTCGGCACGCCGACGGCGGCGGATTTGGCGACTTTGTGGAAGAAGAACAGGAACAACACGCCGAGCCCGATCGAGAAGCCCATGGTATCCAGATTGATCGCCATGAACCCCATGTCCTTGGCTTCCTGAACCGAATGCGCCAACCCCCAGGTACCGTCGGGATGCTGTCCATAGGTCAGGTTCTGCAGGTGATGCTTGATGTATTCCGTTGAGGTGTGCGCTTCCGCGGACATGGCTCTAACTCTTTGTTTTGCCCTAGGTAAGACCTTCAGGCGTCAATCTGTATTCAGAACAGTCGATTGGCGAGCATCATCGCCAAAGCCCAAATCAACTGTCCCACGACAAAACCCAACAACACGATATGCGGCGACGCCAGTAACCCAAATCCCAACGCCAGCAATACGCAGACAACAAAAAACCGTTCCAGCACGGAACGGTGAAACGATTTCAGATGCCGATGTCCATTGCAATGGTACACCTTGACCCCGAGCCGCCAGCGTATCACCAACATACCCGAATTAACTACCGCGACCAGACCACCAAACACCAGCGCTTGCGCGAAACCGGCATCTTTCCACAGCCACGACATCAATCCGATCACGATGATGACGCCCAACTGGAGCCACAGCGAAAAAAACATTAGCTCAAAATCATATATGAATTAGCGGCACTAATGCAATCATCAATGGGTTTGATGTGATCAGGCATGTTGCGCGCAGGTCAATTTTCGCCGCATTATTTAATGCGGCGCAACAATTCATCCAGTTGTTCCAGGCTTTCGAACTGGATCGTGATACGACCGGCGCCACGCTGATTCGCGCCGATCTTCACGATGGCGCCCATTTTCTCGCTCAATTCCTCTTCGAGTCGCGCCACGTCACGATCCTTGCGGGCTTCGGTCTTTGCCGCCGGCTTGACCAGGCGCGCCGCCAAGCGCTCCGCCTCGCGCACCGACAGGCCTTTGCGCGCGACTTCATTCGCGGCATCGATCTGCCTGGCATGTGTCAGCGGCAGCAACGCGCGCGCATGCCCCATATCCAGTTCACCGGCCATCAGCATCGACTGCACCGGCTTGGCCAGATGCAACAGACGCAACAGATTGGACACCGCGACACGCGAACGGCCAACCGATTCGGCGGCGGTCTGGTGGGTCATGGAAAATTCCTGGATCAAACGATGTATGCCCTGCGCTTCCTCCAGTGGATTGAGGTTTTCGCGCTGGATGTTCTCGATCAGGGCCATCTTCAGGGCCGCTTCATCCTCCACCACCCGCACCAGCACCGCCACTTCCTTCAAACCGGCCATCTGGCTGGCGCGCCAGCGCCGCTCTCCGGCGATGATCTCGAACCGGCCGCCGGGTATGGCGCGCGCCAGAATCGGCTGCATCAAGCCCTGCGCACGGATCGATTCGGCGAGTTCCGCCAAGGCGGTTTCATCCATGCGCGTGCGCGGCTGATACTTGCCGGGCACCAGGCTTTCCACCGGCAAGGTCAGCAAACGCTCGCCGTCATTGGTATCGCCCTCACCCAGCAGCGCGTCGAGCCCACGGCCCAAACCCTTCAATCTAGCCAACTTGCTTGCCTCCCGTCGCGGCCGTTTGTTTGTCCAGCAACTCCCGCGCCATCTGTAGATAAGCCTGCGCCCCCTTCGAGGCGCGGTCGTATTGCAACACCGCCATTCCATGGCTGGGCGCTTCCGCCAAACGCACATTGCGCGGCACCACAACGTCGAACACCTTGGCGCCGAAATGCGCCTTGAGCTGATCGGAAACGTGCTGCGACAAGGTATTGCGATTGTCGAACATCACCCGCACCACGCCATCAATGATCAATTCCGGATTCAACCGCGCCTTGATCTTCTTGATCGTATTCACCAGATCGGCCAGACCCTCGATGGCGAAATATTCGCACTGCATCGGAATCAGTACCGCATGCGCGCAGGTCAGCGCATTGACCGTCAGCAAATTCAGCGCCGGCGGGCAATCGATGAGGATGAAATCGTATTCTTTGTCCGCCTTCTCCAGCGCCAGTTTGAGCCGGAATTCGCGTTGCTTGCCGTCGACCAGTTCGATTTCCGCGCCGGCCAACTCGCGATTCGCCGGCAACAGATCGAATTCACCCGCCTGCGAACGCAAACGCACCGCCGGGTAATCCTCGGTGCCCAGCAACAACTGGTAAACCGTCTTGCTCAATGCCTGCTTTTGCGCGCCGCTGGCGGTGGTGGCATTGCCTTGCGGATCAAGATCGACCAGCAGCACCCGCTTACCGAGACTGGCCAGGCTGGCGGCCAGATTCACGGCGGTGGTGGTCTTGCCGACGCCGCCCTTTTGATTGGTGATTGCCAGTATGCGCGCCATCAGACCGGTTCCATGATGATCAAACTACGTTCGGCATCCAGGCCGGGAACCCGCAACGATATGGCGTCCCGTACACGCGCCACGGTGATGCGAGCGATCTCGTCATCCGGAATACCCCCCTTCATCGCCAGCCATTGACCGCCGGGCGTCAGCAGATGCGCGCTGAGACGCACGAATTCAGCCAGATCAGAGAAAGCGCGCGAGACGATCCAATCGAACTTCCGCGTAGCCTGATGGGACTCCACCCGCGCATGCGCGACGCAGACATTGTCCAGCTTCAATTCGATGGCCGCCTGTTGCATGAAGCTGCATTTTTTCTGGCTGGCGTCCATCACGGTAACCTGCAGGTCCGGACGCGCAATCGCCAATGGAATGCCCGGCAATCCCGCGCCGCTTCCGACATCCAGCAAAGCGCCGATGCCGATATGAGGGACCAATGCCAGACTATCGAGAAGATGGTGGGTCAGCATCCGTTCAGGCTCATGGATAGCGGTCAGGTTATAGGTCTTGTTCCATTTGCCGAGCAACGCCAGATAGTTCAGCAACGCCGATTGTTGCTGCTGCGGCAGATCGAGTCGTAGCGCGATCAAGCCGGTGGACAGGGTGTCCGCCAGGGTCATCGCAGCACCCGATTAGATTGCGACCGCTCACCCAGTTCTCCGCGCTTCAGATAGACCATCAACATCGAAATCGCCGCCGGCGTGACGCCGGCCACTCGTGATGCCTGACCCAGCGTCGCGGGCTTGGCCTGATTCAGCTTCTGGCGCACCTCGATGGACAGACTGGTCAAGCCCATGTAATCGAAATCCAGCGGCAAGGCCTGATGTTCCTGATCGCGCTGACGCGCGATTTCATCGAGCTGGCGATTGACGTAACCGGCGTACTTGGCCTCGATTTCCACCTGCTCGGCGGCTTCCCGGTCGGCGATGCCCGGCCCGGCATTCGGCAGAGCGACCAGATCGGCATACGCCACTTGCGGACGGCGCAGCAGGTCGAACAAGCTGTATTCGCGTTCGATGGACTGACCCAACAGGCGCTGGGCATCCGCATCGGGCAGCGTATTCGGATTCACCCAGGTCGACTTCAACCGTTCGCATTCGCGCGCCATGGCTTCCCGTTTGGCTTCGAAGCGTCGCCAGCGCGCATCGTCGACCAGACCCAGCTGGCGGCCGATCTCGGTCAGGCGTTGATCGGCGTTATCCTCGCGCAACGACAGACGGTATTCGGCGCGGCTGGTAAACATCCGATAAGGCTCCAGCACGCCGCGCGTGGTCAAATCGTCGACCATCACGCCAAGATAGGCCTGATCGCGTCCCGGCCACCAGGCCGCCTGGTCCTTGACCCGCAGCGCGGCGTTCAGGCCGGCCAGCAAACCTTGCGCGGCGGCTTCCTCGTAGCCGGTCGTGCCATTGATCTGGCCGGCGAAAAACAAACCGGCGATAGCCTTGGTTTCCAGACTCGGCTTGAGGCCGCGCGGATCGTAATAGTCATACTCGATGGCATAGCCCGGACGCAGGATATGCGCCTGTTCCAGACCGCGTATCGAGCGCACCAGATTCAACTGCACATCGAACGGCAGACTGGTGGAAATACCGTTGGGATAATACTCGTGGGTGGTCAGACCTTCCGGTTCGAGAAACACATTATGACCATCCTTGTCGGCGAACCGGGTGATCTTGTCCTCGATCGATGGACAATATCGCGGACCGACGCCGGCGATGACGCCGGTATACAGCGGCGAGCGGTCGAGTCCCTGGCGGATGATCTGGTGCGTGGCGGCGTTGGTGCTGGTGATCCAGCAGGGCAACTGGCGCGGATGCATGTCGCGCTGGCCGACGAAGGAGAACACCGGCACCGGCGCATCGCCTTGCTGTTCCTGCATCACCGAAAAATTGATGCTGCGGCCGTCGATTCTCGGCGGCGTGCCGGTCTTCAGGCGGCCAACCGGAAGCCGCAGTTCGCGCAGCCGCGCGGCCAGCGACACCGCCGGCGGATCGCCCATGCGGCCGGCCTGATAGTTTTCCATGCCGACATGAATCAAACCGGCAAGAAAGGTGCCGGTGGTCAGCACCACCGAACGCGCCTGGAACACGATGCCCAACTGAGTGCGCACGCCGGCCACCCGATCACCTTCCAGTACCAGGTCGTCCACCGCCTGCTGAAACAAGGTCAGATTGACCTGATTCTCCAGACGTCCGCGTATCGCTTGTTTGTACAACAGGCGGTCGGCCTGCGCGCGCGTCGCCCGCACCGCCGGGCCCTTGGAGGAATTCAGGATGCGGAACTGGATGCCCGCTTCATCGGTGGCGATCGCCATGGCGCCGCCCAGCGCATCGACTTCCTTGACCAGATGCCCTTTGCCGATACCGCCGATGGACGGATTGCACGACATCGCGCCCAATGTTTCGATGTTGTGCGTGAGCAGCAGGGTTTTCACCCCCATGCGCGCCGCTGCCAGCGCCGCCTCACTGCCGGCATGGCCGCCTCCGACCACAATCACATCAAAAATATCAGGAAAATTCATGGTCTTGCGGGCGCTTCCGGCGGTCTGACAGGCGGCGAATTCTACGCCATGCGGTTAGCGCTTTCATGCGATGTTTCACGTGAAACATCGACAATTCGTAATTCAGGCATGCGCGTATAGCTGGTGATACAAGCCGCCGCGCCGCATCAGGCTGTCATGCACGCCCTCCTCGACAATGCGACCATTTTCGAACACCAGTATGCGGTCAGCCTGACGCACGGCGGAGAGACGATGCGCGATGATCAACGTGGTGCGCTGCTGGAGGAAGCCGGCCAACGCCGCATGCAGCTCGCGTTCGGTCGCGCTGTCCAGCGCCGAAGTCGCTTCATCGAGGATCACCACGCTGGGTTGTCCCAGAACCACGCGCGCCACCGCCAAGCGCTGGCGCTGGCCGCCGGACAGGCGCACCCCGCTTTTTCCGACCATGCTGTCCAGACCAAGCTCCAACTCGCCGATGAATGACTTCAACTGGGCGATTTCCAGCGCCCGCCATAGCTCCACATCCGTATATTCGCGACCCAGAGTCAGATTTTCGCGCACGCTGGCATTGAACAGCACCGGATGTTGCAGCACCACACCGACGTTCTCCCGCACCGTATCCCAGCCGATCTCGGCGACATCGACGCCGGCATAGCGGATCACCCCGCCGCGTAGCGGATAGAGCCCCAGCAGGGCCTGCACCAAGGTCGATTTGCCGCCACCCGAGGCACCCACCAGAGCCACTTTTTCGCCGGGCGCAATCGACAGATCAACGCCATCGAGGACGGTTTCTCCATCTCCATAGGAAAAGCTGACCTGCTCCAGATCCAGGCCGATGGCCCGCGTATCGGCAAACGGATTTCGACGGGCTTCCCCTTGTTCCGCCGGCTTCAATTGCAACAGGCCATTGATCCGACCGATCGCGGCATTGGCGGCATACCAGCTGTACTGGATGTTGATGATTTCCTGCACCGGCGACATCATGAACCAGAGATAGCCGAACACCGCCAGCATCTGGCCGATGCTCAGATCGGAGTACACCACCATCAGCATCGCGCCGGCGCGGAACATGTCGAAGCCGGCCAGAAAGATAAAGAAAGATACCCGATTCATGGCATCTGATTTCCAGGCGTAGGCGGCGGCGTGCCGGCGGATCAGCGCCGCCTTGTCGCGCACGCGTCCGAGATAGTGGCGTTCCCGATTCATCGCGCGGATTTGATTCATTGCATCAAGGGTTTCGCTCAAGGCTTCTTGAAACACTTCGAACGCGGCGTTCTCCCGCTTCTTGAGTTGTTTGACCTTCTTGCCGAGACGGGTCGAAAAACCGATGACCAGCGGATTCAGCAGCAGAATGAACAACGCCAATTGCCAGTTCATCCACAGCAATACACCGGCAACGCCGATCAGGGACAGCACCGCCACCAGAAAACCTGAAATCGACGCGCCGAGAAAACTGTCCACCGCGTTCAAATCGGTGACGAAGTGCGACGTCACCTTGCCCGAACCCAGCGTTTCATATTCCGATAGCGCAATTTTCGACAAGCGCTCCAGCATCCGGGTCCGGATGCGGTAGACCACATCCTTGGCAACCAGCGAAAACGACCGTGCCTGCCAGACATTGAGCAGGATCGCCGCCAGCCGCAAAGCCAGCGTCAAAGCCAGTGCAATCAGGATGAACAATACCGGGCCATGCCAGGTAGCGGGAAACCAGGGCGAAAAGAAGTCGATGAACCCCCCCGGTCGGCGCAGCAACACTTCATCCACCAGGACAGGTAAAAACAGTGGCACGGGTACCGCGCAGGCGACCGCCAGCAAAGCGATGAGGTTGCCGCGCAGTAGCGCCATGCGATGACGGTTCAGCTCGGCGTATATCGACGCCCACGAGAGGGGCGTAGTTGGCGAACCTGAAAGTGTCATCATTTCGTCATGCCTGTCAGGAACGGGTCAACTGGTCGTGCAGCGCTGTTCTCTTGCATTCTGAAGTGTTCCATAACCTGTTGTTTTAATATGGTTAATTCAATTTTGTGGTTGGCTTGCTTATTGCATAAGTAATACACACACATCATTGGAGCCTGACCATGCTCTCCTACACATTACCCTCACCAAAAACCAAAAGCATTCCCGCCGCCAAAGCATGGGATGGACTGTCGGCCATCGAAAAACGCTTTCTGCGTATTGCCAACGAACTTTGCCGTCTATGGGACAGTCCTGAAGCGGATCATTACATTGACAGCTTGCTGCTCGATGACCGAGGCGATCGCATGGGCTTCCCGATCGAAGTCCTCGACGAGTTGATGCTGCTGGCCGGCATTCGCTGGCATCGTAGCCATCTGTGCGGCACCATGATCGAAACCACCTTTGCCGAACCATTCAGCTCCTCGGGCAACCGGGTTGAACTGTGCGGTGGCAATTCGTCTACCTGGGTGTTGGTGTAACGCGATTTCTTGCATTCGGCGGCGGCATGTTGCACGGCAGCGCGCCGCCTACTTGCCGATGCAGAACTGGCTGAAAATCACCCCCAGCAGATCATCCGCGCCAAAAGCTCCGGTGATTTCCGAGACGGCATCCTGCGCCAGACGCAACTCCTCCGCGAAAAACTCCAATTGCCGGCCAGCGGCTCGCGCCAGTTCGAGTCTCTCGCCGGCTCGTCGCAGCGCGTCCAGGTGACGCGCTCGGGCGATGAATACCCCTTCACCCTGACTGGTCCAGCCGGCCAATTCCAGCAATTGCCGGCGCAGCAGATCAATACCTGCGCCTGATTTAGCGGAAATCCAGATTTCCTTGCCATCCGGCGAGACGCGCGCAACTTCATCGGCGAGATCGATCTTGTTGTGCGCGGTCAGCAACGGAATCGCGGGCAAGCGCTCCAGGATTTTCGCTTCCGCGTCACCGACGCCATGATTGGCATCAATCAGCAGCACCGCGATATCCGCCTTGTTCAGCACCGCCCAGGTGCGAGCGATGCCCAGGCGTTCGACCGGATCCTCGGTTTCGCGCAGACCCGCTGTGTCGATCAGATGAATCGGTACGCCTTCGATCTGGATCGCCTCGCGCAGCGTGTCGCGCGTGGTTCCGGCATATTCGGTGACGATCGCCGCGTCATAGCCCGCAAGTTGGTTCATCAAGCTGGATTTGCCGACATTCGGTTGGCCTATCAGCACGATATTCAGGCCTTCACGCAGCAAAGCGCCCTGGCGCGCCTGATCCAGCACCGTTTGCAAATTGTTTTGCAGCAACGATAGTTTTCCCCAGGCATCCGCTTGTTCGAGAAAGTCGATATCCTCTTCAGGAAAATCCAGCGTCGCTTCGACCAGCATGCGCAAGTGAATCAGGCCATCACGCAAGATGTTGATCTTGCGTGAGAACTCGCCTTCCAGGGTACGCAACGCGGAACGCGCGGCTTCTCGACTCCCGGCATCGATCAGGTCGGCTATCGCTTCCGCTTGCGCCAGATCAAGTTTGCCGTTGAGAAACGCGCGACGGCTGAATTCACCCGGTTGCGCCAGGCGCGCGCCCAGTTGCAGACAGCGCTCGACGACCAGTTGCAACACTAGCGGCCCGCCATGTCCGTGCAGTTCGAGGACTGACTCGCCGGTAAACGAAGCAGGTCCGGGAAAGTAGAGTGCAATACCGTCGTCGATGGTAGTCGCGTCGGCGGCCAGAAAACGCACATGACTGGCGTGCCTGGGCGACAACGTCTTGCCGAGCAATGGCAAAATGAAATTCGACAGGTCTGGACCAGAGAGCCTGACCACGCCTATGCCGCCTCGACCCGGGGCGGTGGCTATCGCGACGATGGTATCGGCACCGCTCATGGTCGCCGTTTCAGCCTCCTAGTGTGGTGTTGCACGCTTGCCGGCCCAAATAAAACGGATGGATTTTTCCGCCAGGCTAGGCGCGGACCCGCCGCCGTATGGGGTATACGGCAA
>JAGUXX010000328.1 GCA_020061585.1 Betaproteobacteria bacterium
CTTCCGATCTGTGGTTGGCGAGGCGGCGCGGCGCGGCCTGGACATCGAAATCGTGCGCAACGGTTCGCGCGGTCTGTACTGGCTGGAGCCGCTGGTCGAGGTTCAGATCAACTCGGCCGGCCAGCGCATCGCCTACGGCCCGGTCGCGCCGGCCGACGTCGCCGGGCTGTTCGAGGCCGGCTGGCTGCAAGGCGGCGCGCATGCGCTGTGCCACGGCCCCAGCGAGGACATCCCCTATCTGAAGAACCAGGCGCGTCTGACCTGCGCGCGCATCGGCCGCATCGATCCGCTGTCGCTCGACGACTATCGCGCGCACGGCGGCCTGGCCGGACTGACGCAGGCGCTGACGCTGGCGCCCGCCGACATCGTCACAAGCCTGGACACGGCCGGGCTGCGCGGGCGCGGCGGCGCCGGATTTCCAACCGGCATCAAGTGGCGCACGGTGCTGAACGCCGGAGATCAGGCAAACCCGGGGCAGAAGTACATCGTCTGCAACGCCGACGAGGGCGATTCCGGCACCTTCTCCGACCGCATGCTGATGGAGGGTGATCCCTACGGCCTGATCGAGGGCATGATCATCGCCGGCCTGGCGGTGGGCGCCGATACCGGCTACATCTACCTGCGCTCGGAATATCCGGAGGCCTGGGAGGTGCTGGAGGCGGCCATCATCAACGCCCGGCGCGCGGGCCTGCTGGGCGACGATGTGCTCGGTTGCGGGCGGCGATTCGAGCTGCAGCTGTTCAAGGGCGCCGGCGCCTATGTTTGCGGCGAGGAGACCGCGCTGCTGGAAAGCCTCGAGGGCAAGCGCGGACTGGTGCGCGCCAAGCCGCCGCTGCCGGCGCTGCACGGGCTGTTTGGACGACCTACCGTGGTCAACAACGTCATCACCCTGGCCAGCGTGCCGTGGATCCTGGCGCATGGCGGCGAGGCTTATCGGGAATACGGCGTCGGTCGCTCGCGCGGCACGCTGCCATTCCAGTTGGCCGGCAACCTGAAATATCCCGGTCTGGTCGAAGCGCCGTTCGGCGTCACCCTGCGCGAGTTGTTGTACGACTACGGTGGCGGTTCCGCCAGTGGCCGGCCGATCCGTGCCGTGCAGGTCGGCGGCCCGCTCGGCGCCTACCTGCCGCAAGCAAGTTTCGATCTGCCGCTGGACTATGAAGCGTTCAGCGCCGCGGGTGCCGCGGTCGGCCACGGCGGCATCGTCGCCTTCGACGACACGGTGGACATGGCGCGGATGGCGCGCTACGCGATGCAGTTCTGTGCCGTGGAATCCTGCGGCAAGTGCACGCCGTGCCGCATCGGCTCGGTGCGCGGCGTCGAACTACTTGACGGCATGATTGCCAAACGTCCACTACAGGCCAACGACGACGCCCTGCTGCGCGATCTGTGCCAGACCCTGCTGGAAGGATCGCTGTGCGCCATGGGCGGCATGACGCCGTATCCGGTGCTGTCGGCGCTGGACCACTATCCGGAAGACTTCGGCCTGACACCGAAGCAACAGGAGAACGCAGCATGAGCCTGCATAGTCATCACGACCGAGGCACCCCGGCGCGCGTTTTGACACAGAAATCCACGCAGAACGTGACGCTGACCATCGACGGCATACCGGTCAGCGTACCGGTCGGCACCTCGGTGATGCACGCCGCCGCCGAGGCCGGCATCGACATTCCCAAGCTGTGCGCAACTGAACACCTGGAGGCCTTCGGCTCCTGCCGTCTGTGCGTGGTGCAGATCAACGACCGGCGCGGCTTCCCGGCGTCCTGCACGACGCTGGCGGAGGCGGGCATGCAGGTCACCACCGAGAGCGATGCGCTGTTTCGTCTGCGTCGCGGCGTCATGGAGCTGTATATCTCCGATCATCCGCTCGACTGCCTGACCTGCGCCGCCAACGGCAACTGCGAGTTGCAGGACATGGCCGGCCGGGTGGGCTTGCGCGAAGTGCGCTATGCCGTCGGCGCCAACCATCTGACGCAACCGGCGGATGTTTCCAACCCGTATTTCGCCTACGACCCGGCCAAGTGCATCGTCTGCTCGCGCTGCGTGCGCGTCTGTTCGGACATCCAGGGCACCTTCGCGCTGACCACCACCGAGCGCGGTTTCGACAGCCGCATCGCGGCGGCCGGCGGCGCCGATTTCCTGACTTCCGAATGCGTGTCCTGCGGCGCCTGCGTGGCGGCCTGTCCGACCGCGGCGCTGATGGAGAAATCGGTGATCGAGCAGGGCCAACCACAGCGCAGCGTCACCACCACCTGCGCCTATTGCGGCGTCGGCTGTTCGTTGAACGCCGAATTGCGGGGCGACAAGTTGATCCGCATGGTGCCGGACCCGAACGGCGGGGCGAATCACGGCCATGCTTGCGTCAAGGGCCGCTTCGCCTGGGGCTACGCAACGCACGCCGACCGCATCACCACGCCGATGATCCGTCAGTCGATCCGCGCCCCCTGGCAACCGGTGAGCTGGGAGGCGGCCATCAACCACGCCGCCGCCGAGTTCAAGCGCCTGCAAGGTCAATATGGCGCCGAATCGATCGGTTCCATAACCTCCTCGCGTTGTTCCAACGAGGAAACCTATCTGGTGCAGAAGCTGACCCGCGCCGCGTTCGGCGTCAACAACGTCGACACCTGCGCGCGTGTCTGCCATTCGCCGACCGGCTACGGCCTGAAGCAGACCCTGGGGGAATCGGCCGGCACCCAGGATTTTGATTCGGTGATGCAGGCCGACGTGATTCTGGTGATCGGCGCCAACCCGACCGACGGCCATCCGGTGTTCGGCTCACGCATCAAGCAGCGGCTGCGCCAGGGCGCCAGGCTGATCGTCGCCGATCCGCGCGCCATCGATCTGGTCGATACGCCGCATGTGCGCGCCGCGCATCACTTGCAACTGTTGCCCGGCACCAATGTCGCGCTGATCAATGCGCTGGCGCATGTGGTGGTCAGCGAGGGGCTGATCGACGAGGCGTTTGTCTCTGCGCGCTGTGATGCGGTGTCGTTCGCCAAATGGCGCGCCTTCATCGCCGATCCGCGCCATGCGCCGGAAGCCAGCGCAACCGTCACCGGTGTGCCGGCCGCTGAACTGCGCGCAGCCGCGCGGCTATACGCCACGGCCGGCAACGGCGCGATCTACTACGGCCTGGGCGTCACCGAGCACAGTCAGGGTTCGACCATGGTGATGGGCATTGCCAACCTGGCGATGGCCACCGGCAACGTCGGCCGGCCCGGGGTCGGCGTCAACCCGCTGCGCGGCCAGAACAATGTGCAGGGTTCCTGCGACATGGGCTCGTTTCCGCATGAATTCCCCGGCTATCGCCATGTCTCCGACAGCGCCACGCGCGCGCTGTTCGAATCGGCCTGGGGGGTGCCGCTGTCCGACGAACCCGGTCTGCGCATTCCCAACATGTTCGACGCCGCTTTGGCCGGCAGTTTCAAGGGTCTCTACGTGCAGGGCGAGGATCTCGCCCAGTCCGACCCCAATACCCGGCACGTCACCGCCGCGCTGGAGGCGCTGGAATGTCTGGTGGTGCAGGATATCTTTCTCAACGAGACCGCCAAGTTTGCCCACGTCTTCCTGCCCGGCGCATCGTTCCTGGAAAAGGACGGCACATTCACCAACGCCGAGCGGCGCATCTCGCGTGTGCGCCGGGTGATGCGGCCGCTGGCGACCTACGCCGACTGGGAAGTGACGCAGATGCTGGCGAATGCGCTGGGCTATCCGATGCGCTACACGCATCCGTCCGAGATCATGGACGAGATCGCCCGCCTGACGCCGACCTTCCACGGCGTCTCCTACGCCCGTCTGGATGCGTTGGGCAGCATTCAGTGGCCGTGCAACGATGTCCATCCGGACGGTACGCCGACCATGCACGTGGATGAATTCGTGCGTGGCAAGGGGCGCTTCATGCTCACCGAGTACGTCGCCACCGAGGAACGCGTCAACCGCCGCTTCCCGCTGCTGCTCACCACCGGCCGCATCCTCAGTCAGTACAACGTCGGCGCGCAGACCCGGCGCACCGCCAACAGCGTCTGGCATGCGGAAGACATCCTCGAACTGCATCCGCTGGATGCCGAGGATCGCGGCATCCGCGACGGCGACTGGGTCGGCGTGCACAGCCGCGCCGGCGACACGGTGTTGCGCGCAAAAATCAGCGAGCGCATGCAGCCTGGCGTGGTCTACACCACCTTCCACTGGCCCGGTTCCGGCGCCAATGTGGTGACTACCGAAAATTCCGACTGGGCCACCAACTGCCCGGAATACAAGGTGACGGCGGTGCAGGTTATGCGCGTCGAGCAGCCTTCGACCTGGCAGAAACGCTACGCCGAGATCAGTAAGGAACAGTTGGCGTTGTTCAAACCGGAGACCGATCATGCACCTGTCTGACTTGCCCGGATCGGAACTGGAAATCCCGCGACCGCTGATCGATGTGGGCGTGCATGAGGCCGGCGGGCAGCGCATCGACACCGTGCCGGAAGAAGTGCCGGTCGCCTTGACCTACAACGGTATTTCGCATGCGGTAATGCTGGCCAGCCCGACCGATCTGGCGGATTTCGGATTGGGCTTCAGTCTCAGCGAAGGCCTCCTGGCGGATCAATCCGAGTTGTACGAGCTGGAACTGGAAACCGCCGAACACGGCGTGATCGTGCGGATGCGCATCGCCGAAGCGCGTTTTCAGGCGCTCAAGCTGCGCCGCCGCAGTCTCGCCGGTCGCACCGGCTGCGGCTTGTGCGGTGTGGAAAGCCTGGATCAGGTGGCGCGCAACATCGCCCCTCTGAACCTTAATCGAACCTTTCCGGCCGCCGTCCTGCACCAGGCTTTGCGCGAGTTGAACGAGCGCCAGCCGCTGCGCGACCAGACCGGCGGCGTGCATGCCGCCGCCTGGGCCGATTGTTCCGGCCATGTGTTGCTGGTGCGCGAGGACGTCGGCAGGCATAACGCGCTGGACAAGCTGATTGGTGCGCTGATCGCGCGCGCGCTTGATCCCGGCGATGGTTTCGCGTTGATTACCAGTCGCGCCAGCTTCGAAATGGTGCAGAAGGCGGCTGGCGTCGGCATACCATTGCTGGCTGCGGTATCCGCGCCAACCGGTTACGCCATCCGTCTGGCGCAGGCCTGCGGCCTGACCCTGGCCGGATTTGTGCGACAGCGGCGCTATAGTCTGTACGCACACCCGGAACGCATCGAGGCATGACACGCGGATGAATACTGAACGCCTGATACAGATGGCCAACCAGATCGGCGGCTACTTCGATGCCGATCCGGATCGGGTTGCCGCGCGAGACGGCGTGGCCGAGCATATCGTCCGCTTCTGGGAAAAACGCATGCGGCGGCAGCTCTACGCCACGCTCGATGTCGCGTCTGGCGCGCTACTGATGCCGCTGGTCCGTGAAGCGCTGGTCGAGCACCGCCGACGCATCCTGGGAATACGTTCATGAGCCGCGCCCTGATCGCGCTTGGCGGCAATCTCGACCGTCCCTCCGTCCGCCTGCTCAAGGTGATGGCCGAACTGGACGATCTGCCGCATAGCCAGATGTTGCGCGTTTCCTCGCTGTATCGCACCGCGCCGGTGGGCTACGCCGAACAACCCGATTTCATCAACGCCGCGGCGCTGATCGAAACCACCCTGCCGCCGCAGGCTTTGATGGCCGAACTGCTGGCCATCGAAACTCGGCATGGACGCCTGCGCACCCGCCATAACGGTCCGCGCACCCTGGACCTGGACCTGCTGATGTATGACAACCAGGTTCTCGATGACAGCTTTGTCACCTTGCCGCACCCGCGCATGCACCAGCGTGCATTTGTCCTGACGCCGTTGCTGGAAATCGCGCCAGACTGCGACATTCCCCGCCACGGGTTGGCGAGCAAACTGCTTGCCGCTTGCGCCGATCGCAATCAAGTCGTGCGACTGGAGCACGTGTATTTTGATTGGGGAATGCTCACGCTACGCAAATTGGGCAAAGGCATGATCGCGACGGCACAGCCGCCATCCGGGCCGTTGCATTGATTGCCGACGCGGCGGCAAGCGTTTGCTGATTCGTCGTTGATAGGGGCTGTTTCGATGCGGAATCGTCTGTCACCGGCAAAAAAATGGCGGCTCGAAGGCCGCCCTTGTCGGTTGCGCCGAATGATCAGAAGCGCAGGCCCAATTTGGCGCTGTAAGTCATGTTGTCGCCGGTCTTGTCGGCCTCGAAGGCCAGATTGCCCAGCGCAATGTTGAAATTCAGTCCGGCGAAGATTTTGCTGGCTTCGATTTTTTCAGATGCCAAACCCACCACATTGGGATTGCTGTCGGCCCAGACATAACCGACTCCGGCGAACGGCGTGAACATCGCCAGCCCCTTGGAAACCGAGACATCGATACTCTTGGTTTCGAAGTCGAGTTGGGAAACGCCCGTAAGCCGGGTATAGGCGCCGCGTACCGCCAGCGCCGGGCTGAGCGTGCTGCCCGCAAGAACAGCGTAACTGAGTTCGGCGCCCCACAGCTTGATATTGCTGTCCGGCACCTGGGTGTAGAAGCCGCCGATGTTGAAATCGAACGGCAAACCCTTGCTGATGTGCAGCTTGGGCACCGGCAGCCAGTTTTCGTCGCTGCCGGTGGCGATTTGCCAGAGGCTGCTGTGTTTCAATTCGGTGACGCCCAGTTCGATGCCGATGTCGAATCCGGTCAGGCCCATCGCCTCGGCGGGTTGTACAGCTTTGTAACTCAGGGCGCCGGTCAGATCCTTGGAAAAATCACGAAAGTCGGACTGGGTGACGAAATTTCCGACATCGATATCTCCCGCGAATGCGGAACTGCTGAAAAAAAGACCACACAAAACAGGGAGCAGGGCACGTTTCATCACAGGACACCTCGGTTGACAGGATTAAGCAAGTATAACCATAGGGGTTTTGGCTTGTTCTGCCCTCCACCTTGAAAAATCGTATCCTGGCCGCACCCAAGTAAGCCTATGACTATGGAACCTTGCAATGAACAATGAACGCGACACGCTCGAAGGTGAAATCGTCAAACCGGATGATCCCGATAGCTTGGCCCCCACCCAGAATCTGCCGGCGCAGACCTTGCCGGCGACGATCTACATCCTGCCACTGACCGAAAAACCGTTCTTTCCGGCGCAAACCCTGCCGCTGATCATGAACGAGCCGCCATGGATGGAGACGGTCAAGCGCATTGGCGATGCCGGACATCACCTGGTCGGTCTGGTGCTGGTGCATGGCGATATCTCCGACGATGCGCGTCCGGAAGACTTCTACGGCACCGGCACGCTGGTGCGCATGCATCATCCGTTGCGCTCGGACGGCAAGATTCAGTTCATCGCCGAAGGCGTCACCCGCTTCAAGGTGGCGGAATGGCTGTCGGCCAAAGCGCCGTACTACGCGCGCGTCGAATATCTGGGCGAGACTCGTCAGCCTTCCAGCAGCGAGGAAATCAAGGCTTACGCGCTGGCGATCATCAATTCGATCAAGGATTTGCTGCCGCTGAACCCTTTGTACAGCGAGGAGCTGAAGTTTTTCCTGAATCGATTTTCGCCCAACGAACCGGCCTTGCTGGCCGATTTCGCCGCCAGCCTGACCACCGCGCCGAAGGAGAAATTGCAGGAGGTGCTGGAGGCGCTGAACCTGCGCAAACGGATGCAGAAAGTGCTGCTGCTGATCAAGAAGGAACTGGAAGTGGCCAAGTTGCAAAGCCACATTCAGGAGAAGGTCGAGGAGAAGATGACCCGCCAGCAACGGGAGTTTTTCCTGCGCGAGCAATTGAAGGCGATTCAGAAGGAACTTGGCATCGCCAAAGACGACCGCACCGCCGATCTGGATCTGTATCAGGGCCGCATCAAGAAGTTGAAGCTGCCGGCGCATGCGGAAAAGAAAATCGGCGAGGAAATGAACAAGTTGTCCGGTCTGGAACATGGCTCGCCGGAATATACCGTCACCCGCAACTATCTCGATTGGCTGACCAATCTGCCGTGGGGCAAGTACACCCGCGACAAGCTCGATCTGGCGCGGGCGCGCAAGATCCTCGACGCCGACCATGACGGTCTGGATGACGTCAAGGAACGCATCATCGAATTTCTTGCGGTCGGCGCCTTGAAAGGCGAGGTGGCGGGTTCGATACTGCTGCTGGTCGGACCGCCCGGGGTCGGCAAGACCTCCATCGGCCGCTCCGTGGCGCGGGCGCTGGGACGCAAGTTCTATCGCTTTTCGGTCGGCGGCATGCGTGACGAGGCGGAAATCAAGGGCCACCGGCGCACCTACATCGGCGCCATGCCGGGCAAGTTCATCCAGGCGATCAAGGAAGTCGAATCGCAGAATCCGGTGATCATGCTCGACGAAGTCGACAAGATCGGCGCCAGCTATCACGGCGATCCGGCCTCGGCGCTGCTGGAAGTGCTGGATCCGGAGCAGAACGCGGAATTTCTCGACCATTATCTCGACGTGCGTTTCGATCTGTCGAAGACGCTGTTCATCTGTACCGCCAACCAGATCGACACAATTCCGGCGCCGTTGCTCGATCGCATGGAAGTGATCCGCCTGTCCGGTTATCTGATGGAGGAAAAACTGGCGATCGCCAAACATCATTTATGGCCGAAGCAAGTCAAGAAAGTCGGACTCAAGCGCGGCCAGGTGTCGATTACCGAAGCCGCCGTGCGCCATATCGTCGAGGGCTATGCGCGCGAAGCCGGGGTCCGGCAACTGGAAATGAATCTCGGCAAGGTGCTGCGCAAGAGCGTGGTGAAAATCGTGCGCAAGGAAGCCGAGAAATTGCATGTCAGCGCCGACAACCTGGCCGATTTCATCAACGAACCGCCGTACATCCCGGAAAAGCCGCAAACCGGTATCGGCGTGGTCACTGGTCTGGCCTGGACCGCGCTGGGCGGCGCGACGCTGACCATCGAGGCGACCAAGGTGCATACCTTGAATCGCGGTTTCAAGCTGACCGGCAAACTCGGTGAAGTCATGAAGGAATCGGCGGAGATCGCCTACAGCTACATCTCCAGCCATCTCAAACTGTACAAGGCGGACGCCAAATTCTTCGACGAGGCGTTCGTGCATCTGCATGTGCCGGAAGGCGCGACACCCAAGGATGGCCCTTCCGCCGGCATCACCATGGCCAGCGCGCTGTTGTCGCTGGCGCGCAACGAACAGATCGGCCGGCCGCTGGCGATGACCGGTGAGCTGACCCTGACCGGGACGGTATTGCCGGTCGGCGGCATCCGCGAGAAGGTGATCGCCGCCAAACGGGTCGGCATCCACGAGCTGATTCTGCCCAATGCCAATCGAGCTGATTTCGATCGATTGCCGGAATACGTCAAGGCCGGTTTGTCGGTCAGTTTCGTCAAGCATTACAAGGATGTGGCGAAGCTGGTGTTTGGCGCCTGATGTCGCTGCTGCACTCCAGCGGCGGCCTGTTCTACCATAGCCGCGCCTGGCGTTGGCGGCACACCCGCTGGCTGCCGTTTCATGGCGAAGTGGCGCGCTGGATCGAAGCCTGGCAGCCGCGCTCCAGGCAACTGGTACTGGTCGGTCCGAGTGCCGGTTATGCGCTGAATGCCCGTTTCCTGGCGCGTTTTCAATCGCTGTGGGCGCTGGAACCGGATGCGCTGGCGCGTTATCTGTTGCGCCGGCGGTTCAGCGATCTGCGCTTCGAGTTTTCCGACTCGGCCTGGCTGGCGCAAGCCGATGGCCCCGGCATCCTGGCGCAACGCTATCCGAATGCGGCTTTTCTGTTCTGCAACCTGCTCGGCCAGAAAATGGTCGGGCAGGGCGGCGACCATGATCGGCAACGCTGGCTGCAAGCCTTGCAGTCAGCCTTGCGGCAACGCGAATGGGCAAGCTGGCATGATCTGGCATCCACCGCGCGGCGGCCGGATTGCTTCGGGCAAATGACATTGACGGCGGCCGAACCCCTGGACGCGCTGCTGAGCAGGTTCTGGCGCGGCGGGGTGCTGGAAATCCACGATCATCAATGCGCCGGACTGCTACCCGCCTCGCCCAGGCATTACTGCATCTGGCCATTGGCGCC